>JAZUMJ010000070.1:0-7286 GCA_045603605.1 Ructibacterium sp.
ATTACTTCACATTCGCCGAACTTGACAAAGGTGATTTGAGTTTCTATATCTTCATCAAGGGAGCGGTTTACCGCAAAAACAGTTATTTCTCTTTTTTCTTCGTTATGGACAACCGATGATTCAATATACGGAACTTCTTTAAATTTTTCTGTTTCATAGCTGTCACACTTAACTATTGTATTCATAGTTGTACCTCTGCCGTAAATTGAACCATACATTCCATTCATCAAATGAAATGTTAATTGTTTTATTGGATATCTCCTTTGATTGCATTCTTCCTATAACAAACTCAACCGTAATATCAAGCTTGATTAAGAGTATGTTTAACGAGATTTATTCGCAAAACATATATAAGGAAAATTCTTTAGCTTCGTATTTTAAGCATAGTGTATATAAAATTTCCGAGGAAATTAAACTCCCCGATATTAAAAAAGAAAACCAATATTACAGGGAATTATCTTCGTTGAGAAACGAAATTTACTTAAACCCCGAAAAAGATTGGTCTATTGAAAATATCTGCAAAAGAACAAACCTCAGCCGTTCTTATATTCAGCATATGTATAAATCCTTCTTTGGGGAGAGCATAACCTCAGATATAACAAACAGCCGGATGGAATATGCAAAATTCCTGTTATCGGGAACAGATATGACAATTAACTCTATTTCCCGACTATGCGGATATAATAACGATGTCCATTTTATGAGACAGTTTAAAAAACTAATCGGTGTGACCCCATCTCAGTATAAAAAACATATTCATATTACAAAAGAAGAACTTGAAAAGTTGAAAAATAAAAATCCCTTCTGCCTGTAAGACAGAAGGGATTTGTTCATTTAAAACGCTTTTTTATAAATTTCAAGAATATCTTCAACCGAAGTTGGGCGTGGATTTCCGCCTGTACATACATCATTAAATGCAGCAACGGCAAGTTCAGGTAAATCCTCTTCCTTAACATTAATCTCGCTAAGCTTTTGAGGTATATCAATAGATACTGATAATGCACGAACTGCATCAATTGCAGCCTTAACAGCCTCATCCTCTGTCATTGCATCTGTTCCCTCAACTCCCATAGCCTTTGCTATTGCACGATACTTGGGCTTTGCGGGAGATTCAGCATTATATTCAAGGATATAAGGCAAAAGCAGTGCGTTTGCAACACCGTGAGGGGTATCATAAAACGCTCCCAAAGGATGTGCCATCGAGTGAACAATTCCCAGACCAACATTTGAAAAGCCCATACCTGCAACATACTGTGCAAGTGCCATTGTTTCTCTTGCCTTTGCATCTCCGTTTACACTGTCATAAAGGCTTTGAGCAATAAGCTCGATTGCCTTGATTTCAACCATATCCGAAAGCTCCCAAGCCCCCTGTGTTATATAACCCTCAATTGCATGGGTAAGAGCATCCATACCTGTAGATGCACAGAGTCCCTTTGGCATACCCATCATAAGGTCACTGTCAACAATTGCAACAACAGGGATATCGTGCGGGTCAACACAAACCATCTTTTTCTTATTTGCTTCATCTGTAATAACATAGTTAATTGTAACTTCTGCAGCTGTGCCTGATGTTGTAGGAAGAGCAATCATAGGTACGCCCTTGTTCTTTGTATCAGCCACACCTTCAAGAGATACAACATCTGAAAATTCAGGGTTTGCAATTATTATAGAAACAGCTTTTGCCGTATCCATAACAGAACCGCCGCCAACTGCAACAATACCGTCAGCACCTATTTCCTTAAACTTTGCAACTCCGTTTTGAACATTTGCAACTGTGGGATTTGCCTTAATATCAGAGAAAACTTCAAAATCAATTCCCGCATCCTTAAGGTTGTCCATAACCTTTGTTGCAACACCGCAATCAATAAGACAATTATCTGTTACAAACATAATTTTCTTAAGACCGCGAGCCTTGATTTCGGTTGCAGTATTTTCCCGTGCTCCTGCACCGAAATATGATGTTTCATTTAATATAAAACGATTTGCCATAATATATTCCTCCATCTGCCGTTATATCGGCTTTTATTGTTGTTAATATTTTAACACAGTAAAAACCAAAAATCCAGCATATTATTAACAAAATAACCGTTTTTCTTTTAAACAAATTACACAAATTTATTTTCCAAATTTTTCTTGACAATTCAAGCTTTGAGGTGTATAATTTCTACATTAATATTTCAAAAAGGGCGGTGGGTATATGAATTTATTTAAAAGTGCGCAGAACGTTCTTTCGGATTTAAAAGCCGAGGTTCCTTTCCTCCGTGAAGAAAACAACAAGAAAAAGAATAAACTTTCAGGTAACAGCTTTGGTTCATCACCCCATACTGATGATAATATCGAAATTTTCACATTAGAAAAACGACCTGCATTAGCTGAGAGTATCAGGCAGATTGAAATTGAAGATTAAAAACGGCAAGGTTTCATCGAGAAAACCTTGCCGTTTATTTAATATTAGGATAACATATTAATTAACTCTTCTTCATCAATAACTGTTATTCCAAGGGAATTGGCTTTATCAAGCTTGCTTCCCGCTTCCTCACCTGCAACAACAAAATCCGTATTCTTAGAAACACTTGAGCTTACCTTTCCGCCATTATTTTCAATCATCGTTTTTGCATCGCTTCGTTTAAGGGTAGGTAATGTTCCTGTTAAAACAAATGTTTTACCAGAAAGATTGTCGCTCTCTCTTTTACTTTGGTAATCCGTTTTTACCCCTGATGCCACAAGTCTTTCAATCAGGTTCTTAGACCGTTCATCATTGAGATATCTCATCAAACTTTCAGCCATCTTTTCACCTATATCAGGGATTGCCGAAATACTTTCAACATCAGCATCAATAACATTTTCAAGGGTTTGGAACCTATCTGAAATAAGCTCTGCTGCACGAGAACCGATTAATCTTATTCCCAAGCCGAACAACAATCTGTCAAGCCCCATATTCTTGGATTTTTCTATACTGTCTATAAGATTTTGTGCGGATTTTTCTCCAAATCTTTCAAGGGCTGCAAGGCTTTCTTTATTAAGCAGATATAAATCTGCAGAGTCATTGATTAATCCCTCATCAAGAAGCTGTTGAACAACTGCAGGACCAAGCCCCTCTATATCCATAGCCCCTTTAGATGCATAGTGTATAATGCTCCGCATCCTCTGTGCCGGACAGTTAGAGCTTTGACATCTTACTGCCGCCTCCCCCTCTTCGCGATAAAGAGGTTCTCCGCAGGCAGGGCAGTTTTCAGGCATATTAAATACCTTTTCGTTTCCTGTTCGCTTATCTTTTACAACCTCTACAACCTCAGGTATAATATCCCCTGCCTTTTGTATAATTACAGTATCGCCAATTCTTATATCCTTATCACGGATATTATCTATATTATGCAATGTGGCACGGCTTACAGTTGAGCCGGCAATTCTTACAGGCTCTAAAACAGCGTTTGGAGTAACAACTCCTGTTCTTCCTACCTGAAGTGCAATATCTATGAGCTTACTCTCTTTTCTCTCTGCAGGGAATTTATATGCAACAGCCCATTTCGGGGTTTTGGTTGTAACGCCCAAAGCCTCTCGTTTATTAAAGTCATCAACCTTAACAACAGCACCGTCAATATCAAAGGTCAAATCCCCTCGCATCTCACCTATACGCTCTATCTGTGCATAAGCCTCCTCTGCACCCTTATAAAGTCTTTCCTGGGGAATAACCTTAAATCCAAGACTTGCAAGATAGTCTATAGACTCTTTATGACCTGACAATTCCTTTCCCTGTATCTGCTGAACATTAAATATAAATATATCAAGACGTCTTTCCGCCGCAACAGAACTGTCGAGCTGTCTTAAAGACCCTGCCGCCGCATTTCTCGGATTTGCAAATAAAGGCTCGCCTGCTGTTTCTCGTTGTTCGTTAAGACGTAAAAATGCTCTGTGGGGCATAAAAACTTCGCCTCTTACTTCCAGATACGGGATATTCTCTTTGAGGGTCAAAGGAATGCTTTTTATGGTTTTAAGGTTTGCTGTTATATCCTCTCCAACGTAGCCGTTACCTCGTGTAGAACCTCTTACAAATCTTCCGTTTTCATATTCAAGGGAAACAGATAAACCGTCTATCTTCATTTCAACAGCATATTCAACCTCATCAGTTTCTAAGGAGGCACGGGTTCTTGTATCAAAATCAAAGAACTCTTCCTTGGAGAAAACGTCAGCAAGACTTTGCATTTGAACTGTATGTGTAACCTCTTGAAATCCCTCCAGAACCTGACCGCCAACCCTTACAGACGGAGAGTTACTGTCTGCAAACTCAGGATTTTCTTCCTCAAGTCTGATAAGTTTTTGCATAAGCTCGTCATATTCAAAATCACTTACTGTCGGGTTATCCATTACATAATATTCGTAATTATACCTCTCCAGTTTTTCCCTAAGTTCTTTAATCTCTATTCCGATTTCCTGTTTACCCATAATATCCTCCAAAAAATATGTATATCTCATTATATCCTTAAAAATAAAAATAATCAAGTCTAATTTAATTCATCTACAAGTTCAGGTATTTCTCCGACTATAATTGTTTCGCAGATTGGAACTTCTGTTTCAACAACAGTTGTTTGAGAACTGAAAAGTCCTGCCGCTTTTGCAGGAACCTTAACCCTCAGCATAAGCTTATGTTTTGTTTGATTTATTCCTCCTGAAAGGAAATCATCAAAAAACTCCACAATAATTTCGTTGGTTGAAAAAACCTTTACAGGAATATTCATTCCCCAGCCTGTCATTAATGTATCTGAAAAAATCATTCCTATGGGAACAACTGTTTCTATTCTGTCCATATTATTTAACTTTTCCTGAACACTTATGGCAAGTCTTGATTTAAGAAGATTTATTTTATTATAGTCTGTAACCATAGTATGCATATGCTGGTTTTGGATTTCCACTCTGACAAGGTCTGTTGTATCAATCTGTTCTTCATTGATTATTTTTAACACAGATTTATTTACCTCTATGGTTATTTCTCCGTTTAGTTTTGATAATGCCGCCTCTTGGGCAAGAGCGCCTATTCTTAATTCTATTCTGTAAAAGACAAATGTAAACAGGAATGTGAATAAAAGTATCCACATCCAAATATTTTTATGTTTTTTATCGGCTTTATTTCTATTACAAAACCTGTATTTTAATCGCCTTCTAAGATTAGTCATTTCCTCCCCTCCCAATAGAATTTCACATTTTATTCTATGTTTATGGGATTTATTTGTGTAGGGACAGATTAACAAATAGCCTATTTCACGGCGTGCCGAGTCGTCACGACCTACGATACACCGTATATTATTTGATGTATGTGGCGGTTATCAATCAGGCTTTTTCGGGAGGAGCAAGCCCCTCCCCTATGGTTTTATACCAATGTTATAGCTCAATAACAGGTTGTGGATTTTCTCAAAAATTAATCCCAAAGAAAACCATAGCGGTGCATAGTCTAATCTTATAACTCCCAAAACCGATGCAGGACAATCGTAATTCCAAGCCTCAATTCCCAAAATCTTCAATACAAGACCGCTTGCCATCTCAATGGCAAAAATCAGTACCGTCCAGATACACCCCCTTAAAAACCAATTTAACGGTGCAATCTTATAATGAATAGGTTCAAGTAAAAATACGGCTGCTCCGTATATAAAAAACATCCATACAGAGGTATGACCTATCAGGTTTTTACTCCCTGTTGTAAGCGAGGTAAAACCTGTCCAGATAATCTCAACATTCCATCCTAAAAATCCATAAATTATATATCTTATCAGCATATGCTTAATATGGCAAATACTATAATAAATTATTCAAAATAAATCTAATATTTACCGCTTGCAAATATTGTTTTTATATATTATAATAAATCCAAAATTTTTTAAGGGAGGGGTTTAACATAGAGGTCTTAAGATTAGTTTTTCAGCTTATCTTCTTTTTGGTTGGAAGCTTATATTTAGGTATTGGAATTTTTTCTCTGTTTAAATCTCCAATCCCTGAAATTAAGGACGAATACACCAAATTTGCAGTACTTGTTTCTGCATATGATTACGAAAATATCTCTTCTTTGAAAAATCAGAAATATCCTAAAAGCTTTTATGATATATTTGTTATATCAAACGGCTCAATTGATTTATCCAAAATGGGAGTTAATGTGATACACGGGGATAGATTAAAAGATGGTATTGACCAAATAATTAAGCTTGACATATATGACGCCATTGCTGTATTTAAACCCAATAACATTGTTGACCCATATTTTCTCTTTGAGACAAATCTTGAGCTTATTAATGGTAAAGAGGCTGTTCAGGGATATGTTGATATTAAAAATCCAAACTCCTCATGGATTTCTCATGCCTGCGGAATTTGGTACTGGATAACCAACAGAATACTTCAGACAGGCTTTCATAATCTTGGTGCAGGTGCAAAGCTTAACAGCACAGGTTTCTGTCTTACAACCGATATTCTCAAAAAAGTTCCGTTTAATACGAATAATGAATATACCCTAAATCTCGCCCTTAACAATATAAAGATTGCATACTCAAACAGGGCTGTTGTATATGATGAAAAACCCTCCTCATTTTCAGACTCGGTTAAACAGCGTCAGGCTTTGACAAAGAGAATTATGTGGGTTCAGGGTGAATACACATTAAAGCTTATTAAAAATTTAAAATTTTTTGACCTTTTAAGGTTATGGAGCGATATTCTTCTGCCTTTGTGCTTTGGCTTATTTTTGATAATAGATATTTTTGCATTTGGAACAATTTTAGAAATTACAGAATTTGCATTTACATCTTTTTGGACATCGCCTATTGGCTTTACTATTTTGAATATATACCTTTGCCTGTCCGTCTTTGTTATTTTCAGAGGCTTGGCTCAAGATAAAAAATTAAACAAGAAATTATTTTTTAATCTCTTTGGATTTTTTGTTTATATTTTAAGTTGGATTCCAATAGGAATATTGGGAATACTAAAACAAACAAAAAATTAAACGGAGGGATTTATATGTGCGGAATTGTCGGATACGTTGGAAAAAAACAAGCTGTTCCTTTGCTTCTTGAGGGATTAAGCAAGCTTGAATACAGAGGTTATGACTCAGCAGGTGTTGCAGTTATGAGCAATACAGGAATTGAGATAAAAAAAGTTAAAGGCCGTCTGTCGGTTCTTAGGGAGAAACTATCCTCTCACACTCTCACGGGCAGTATGGGTATCGGTCATACACGTTGGGCAACCCACGGCGAACCATCTGATACAAATTCTCATCCTCATTTAAGTAATTCAGGCAGATTTGCAGTTGT
>JAZUMJ010000071.1:0-3262 GCA_045603605.1 Ructibacterium sp.
GCCGTTAGTGTTGGCATTATGCTCTCTCCGTTCCAAGCTACTATCTTCATCTTCTATCACTATCGGCACATTGCCCCCCCGGTGCCCATCCTTGCTTTTAAGGATTGAAACACTTTGGCTAACTTGTACCTCGCATCAGTATTGTTACTTTCTATGATCAACCACATATTGGTCTTGCGAAGCTCCTATCGTCCCTACGGAGTTGTGTTGTATGAGCAGCCCTTTCCCGGCTCTTTTGCCCATAGAGTCTATCTCACACCCCCCCTCACCTTAAAGGTCATTACCCCGAATCTGATTCATCAGAGCTTCCTTCAATACCTCTGGAAGTGGTTTCCCCCTTCTCTCCGAACGATTGATTATCCCCTGACAAGCCTTTTCGCTCAAATAATATCTCTCCGGCACTCGTTCCGTTAAAATCTGCGACAAGGCACAATCTTTCACGATTTTGGGGGATTGACCAAAACTTCGCATTGTGTACTCTCCAAGCAACGCTCCATCTTCCCATGTCATCGTAGATAAGTCCTGATTGTGTCCATCCGTTTTTAGGCACAGACAGATCGGGAGCTTGGGGTTCTGCGATCCTGATGACTTCTTCAAGGACGGCTTTGAAGTCTTCTCCTTTTCTGTCTTTTCCCGGAGAGGATAATGCTCCTTTGACATTTTCCCAAACCATATATCTTGGGCGAATAAACTCATCTGCCCTTCCACTATTTTTGTCATGCTCTCTCATCTCCTTTACTACCCTTACTTGCTCCATAAAGAGTCCGCTTCGCTCACCTTCCAACCCTTTTCTCGCTCCGGCTACGCTTAAATCCTGACAAGGGCTACCCCCTGTTATCACATCCACCACAGGGATTTCCGCTCCGTTTATTTTTGTTATGTCCCCCAAATGCTTCATGCTTCTTCCTCGTGATTTATATTTGCCACTATGAGATTTACTGCGTTTCGTACTCCGTCAAAGTAATCTCTTCCTCTTTTCTTTTTGGCATCTTGTATTAGGTCTTGTTCTACAAGTCTTATCATTGTTATTAGGTCTTCTTTTTTCATAGCTCCAACATATCCTTCATTCTTGAATAATTGTCATTTAGGATAGCTCTTCTTCTGTCTCCACCCTTTACTTCTATCGGGTAGCACGATTCCCAAATTCTTGAGTATATCCTCTGTCTTCTCATCTCTTGAGGTTTTTTCATTTCCTCTGCCGTAAGATTCGTGGTGACTATCAAAGGCTTTTTTGCCCGACATCTTGAGTCAATGACATTCATTACTAACTCACCCATGTACTCGGTGTTTCTTTCGCTCTCAAGGTCATCTATCACGAGAAGATCAAACTCATTTAATGAATCAAGGTATTCCTGACGGTCTTCTCTCAAGCTCGTTAATTTGTTTACGATCCTCGGGAAGTTAGTCACCAAGCAAGGGTGTCCTTTATCTATAAGAGCATTTGCTATGCAAGCAGCTATGAATGTCTTCCCTGTTCCCACCGAACCATATAAGATCAAGCCCCTCGGCTCTCTCTGTCTGATAGCATCAAAGTTATCAACATACTTTTTTGCCGCTCTTGATAATGAAGGATTGTTCAGGTCATCTTTTTCAAATGTCCAATTCTTCATTTCAGCATCCGGGAATCCCAAGCTCCGCAATTCTCTGATTCTCTGTATGCGATCCCTTTTGGCATCGTCTTCCATCTGCTTGTCTGCCGATTCCTGTTTGCATTTGCAGTTAAAAGGCATCACATAGTAATTACTTCCTACGGCACATATCCTTGCCTTCCTTGTGTCGCACTTTCCGCAGTACAGATAACCGTCTTCTGCGATGTAATCACCTATATCCATGTAATCTTCGTATAACTCTATATGTTCCATCTGTTCCCCTTATAAAATTCCATCTAATGAGCCATCGTCCGTTCCAAGAGCAATTCCATTCGCACCGACCTTCGGCTTTTCTCTCTTTTCCCAATTACGAACAGCCGCCTTCCAATCCTTCATTGCTGCCCTTCCGCCTACCTTCCATCCATTTGCGGTATAGTAGTCAACGAAGTGTTCAGGATCAACATGGTTCTTCCTTTCCTGACAGTATGCTCTTACCTCATCAAGTGTGGGCGGAGCGAAGCGTTTTTGCGTACGCTCATGTGTACGCTCTACTGTACGCCCTTGCGTACAAGCATAAGCATAAGCATTAGCATTAGCATAAGCATCTAATATAGGAAGGATGTTCTTAACTGTTGTTGACAAATTGTTGTGTTGTACAAGCTCATCATGAACATATCTGCACAAGTTGCCATCTCTCACCATTGCGATCTCACGCTTTAGCTGTTCCTCTATCGGTAATCCGCCCTTCACTATTGAATGCCTTAAGTAATTCTTTATGGCTAATTCCCCGGTTTCTTCTGAATACTTGATAAGATTGTATTTCCTATCAAACCTCTCAAGCAGAACCTTCACAGTATCAAGGGAATACCCTGTTTCAAATGCCATGTACCTTTTGTTAATTGCGTAGATCCCTAACTGCGTAGTATGGGGATTCGTCATCAGATAAAGAAAGAAATACCTATCTTCAGGGCTGAATAGATCAACCACCTTATCGTCCGTCCAAAACGATGTGTCAATCGTCCTCTTCATTCTTTGCTATTCTCCTGTTGTAACAAATACCGCCTATTTTCCTGAATGCTTCTCCCCAAGACTTTTCTTCATATGAACCGCCGAATCTGAAATATCTTGTAAAAGCTATTTTTAATGCTTTCTCAACTTCATTGAAACCGTATTGAGAAATGAGCCGTTTGATTTTAATTTTTGCGGAATCAGACATCCCATACGGAGTAGTCTGAATGAGAAATTCATCCAAATACTCCACTTGATCATCCACGATATTCAGTAATTCTCTTTTCCAATCAAGCATCATCTTCTGTTGCTCAAGTTTCTCCAATTCTGCTCTCTGAAGGGCAACAGCAGAAGTGTCATCAAGGGTTTTTGCTGACTTCCCCCTGTTGCATTCACGACAAGATGTCACAAGATTCAGAATTTCATCTGTGCCGCCCTTTGCCACAGGAACTATATGATCCACTTCCAAAATGACATCCGGGGCGGTTCTTCCGCAGTATTGGCAAGTAAAACTATCCCTTTTAAAAACTTCAAACCTCACCGACTTGCTTAACGGCTTCCTTTTCTTATTTGCCATCGTTGCTCCTTATGTAATACCGCTTGTAAGAGATGGGTTCTCCAAACTGATTTACTGATTTTTCAAATACCCATTCCACTTTGTATCC
>JAZUMJ010000072.1:0-19268 GCA_045603605.1 Ructibacterium sp.
ACGGGGCATTCGTGAATGCCCCCTACAATTTATTATTCCTCGTCATCTGTCATATCCAGATACATTTCTTCTGCATCAATCTGTGATTGTTTCAGCTTTTCAAGAGCCTCGTTTTTATCTGTCTGCGGTTTTTCCAACAACCATATGATGTCTGTGATGTCATTAAACAGCTTGTGATATAACTTTTCATAGTCAAGCATATTATCCCTCCTAAAATTAAAAAAGTGCATCAACCAAAGTTGACGCACCGAAAAACGCAAACTCTGATTGTTGCTACACAAACCGCATAATGGAAAGGATCACCTTTTAAACTTACGTGTTTTAGAATCTGCGTTTTTACCAAATTCCTACACGTAAGTTTTTTACATCAAAAAAACATATTATACCTAAAGGTGATAATATCCTGATAATTCCATATTTAGTTCATGTAGCAACCCTATTATATCACAAGCAAAATTATTTTGCAACAAAAAAACAGAAACCACACACAAATTCTTTCTCTATGGTTCCTGAATAAAATTATTATATAGGTAACGGCATCCCGAGTCGACACGCCCTACGCAGTTAGATAAGGCCTCTTTTATTGTTCATTGCAATTACAATCATAACAACGATACAGATTATCAATTCAGGCACCATATATGTAGCCTGATAAACCAGGGAATACATCCATGGGTTTTGTCCCTCGGGAGCATATTCTGCAAAAAGGACTGCTCCGCTTATAAGGGAGAATAAAAATCTTCCAACAGTTCCTGCAAAAATTCCGCAAATTACCCCTGTAACAGATTTCTTGAAAAATCCCGCAGCCCCCAAAATACTGTAGGCAAAAAGATAATCCAGCAACAATGACATAGGATGATATAAGACTCCGCCAAGCACAGCTGAAATTAATCCATAAATTCCTCCGGCAACAAATCCCGAAACAGGACCTCTCCTGAAGGCAATTATAAACAGGGGAACCATTGTAAGGGAAACTGAACCGCCCTGAGGCATCTCCCACACTTTAATAAAACTGCATATCACCGCCAAAGCAATACTTAGTGCAATTTCCGTCAGCTTTTTAGTTTTTTCCATACTTATTCCTCCTTTTTGAAACTGATAAATATAGAAAAGAAAAAGCATATTCCACCGGAATATGCCAAAAATCATTTTAAACAGAATCCCTACGCCGGCATTACCCATATCAGGTTTATAGGGTCGAAATTTATAATTCCCTCTCAGCCTGTAACACAAGCTCCCCTTTCTATATTTATTTATCTTATTTTATATCACTTGTCATTTTTTGTCAAGGACTACTCTCCGATTTATTTTATAATTATGTTTATAGAAATATATTTTCCACAAAAAAACTGTTTCTGCATAAAAATTTATTGTGAAAAAATTACTTGACAAATAAATAAAGCCGTTATATACTAATGCTAATAAAGATATAGAAGGGTTGTTTCCAATGAATTTGGCATTTTCTGCACTAGCACTTATACTTGCAATCAACGCTATAATTATTCTACCTAACAAGGGTTTGAGATAATAGCGCTTTTTGTCGTATAAAGCTATATGTGGATTGTTTAATTTATTTGAAAGCTTTATAGAGGTCTGCGGCAAACAGTGCTGCAGACCTTTTTGAATTTATTTACATATCTTTAAAAAATAATATGGAGGATTTAAAAATGAGGAAAATTGAAATTGCAGACATTACACTGAGAAATGCGGTTGACTTTTCTCTAAACTTTAAAGAAAAGGTAGAGATTGCAAAACAACTGGACAAACTTGGTGCCGATGTTGTTGAAACCGCACCCATTACAGATGGAAAGACGGATATTGTTCTTCTTCATACAATTTCAGGGATTGTTAAAGAACACGTTATTTCCTGTCCGGTTGGTCTTGATGAAAAGGCACTTGAGGTAGCGGCGGATGCCCTAAGCAAGGCTGAAAAGCCAGGGGTTAATATTCAAGCTCCCGTATCCACCGTACAAATGGAATATATTGGCGGCAAAAAGCCAAAGATGATGATTGAGACAATTGAAAAGATTACCAAGGCCGCAAAAGAAAAATTTCCTCGGGTTGAGGTTTCTTTAATAGATGCAACCCGCGCAGATGCCGACTTTCTTGCAGTAGCCGTAAATACTGCAGCAAACAGCGGTGCTGATATTATTACAATCTGCGACGATGCAGGAGAGATGCTCCCTGCTGAGTTTGGAGAATTTATTAAAAATGTTATTGACAGCTGTGACAACAAGAATGTTCGATTTGGTGTTATTTGCTCAAACGAGCTTCATATGGCTGCCGCTTGCAGTGCAGAGGCTATTAAATGCGGTGTAGACCTGGTTAAGACAGTTGCACTTGGAAAAGAAACAGTTTCATTAAAAACAATGGCCGGTATTTTCCGTTCCAAATCTGCTTCTTTAGATGCTGAAACAAATTTGAATATGACAGTTATTGAAAACTGCGTGAAACAGATTGGTCTTATGGCAGAGGGAAAACCCTCCGAAGGAATGGTTGAAGCATCAATGCCAACTGCTGATTTTAAAGGTGATGAAAGCATCAAAGAGATAACGGATGCCATAGAAAGATTAGGTTACGAATTATCTGACGAGGATATCAACAACGTATATATTGAGTTTATAAAGATGGCGGTTAAAAAGAAGATTACCCTTAAGGATTTAGATGCAATTGTTGCAAGTTCTGCTCTTCAGGTACCGCCCACATTTAAGATTGAAAGCTTTGTTATCACCAACGGAAATATTGTAACACCTATGGCACATATCAAGCTGACCAAAAACGGCGAAGAGCTTTCAGGCTATAACGTTGGCGACGGACCTATTGACGCCGCATTCCGTGCAATTGACCAGATTGTAGGAAAGCACTTTGAACTGGATGATTTTCAGGTTCAATCCGTAACAAGAGGAAGAGAAGCTTTGGGTTCAGCAATCGTTAAACTCCGCAGTAACGGCAAGCTCTATGCCGGCAGAGGTATTTCCACCGATATCATCGGTTCAAGTATAAATGCCTACATAAATGCTTTGAATAAAATTTATTTTGAGGAGGAGATATAATGAAGTTATCCTTCTCCACTAATCACTGGGGCTTTGATGTATGTCAGGCAATTGAAAATGCTAAAGAATATAAGTTTGACGGCATTGAAATCCACGACATAAACGAGGTTCGGAAAAACTCTCTGAATGATATCTATATGGCATTGGTTGAGCACAGACTTCAGGTATCCTGTATAGATATGACAAATAATATAGGAAAGAACTCCCCTGAGGCATTTGACGAATTGGAGCGTTGCATTGAAGCCGCTGCAAGACTTCGTGCAAAATATATTCGTCTTAAAGCCGACGAGGGCGAAGACACCTATCGCTTTATCGAAAGAGCATTGCCTGTCGCAAAAAAGAACGATATTGTTCTGTTAATTGAAACTCAGGGAATGTTTGCAAACACTTCAAAACTGAGAGATATCCTTGAAGACTTTGCCGATGATAATTTAGGTGCATTATGGGATGTTCACTATCCCTACAGAATGGCAGGAGAAACGCCTGATGTAACCGTAAAAAATCTTGGTGCATACATAAAACATATGCATATAAAAGATTCTGAAGAAACAGATACATTCAGTCTTATGGGCGAGGGCACAATGCCATTTGATGAGATTATAAATGCACTTCGTTCCATTAACTACGATGGTTTTATATCTCTTGAATGGAATAAATCCTGGATTGATGAAATAAGCGACAAGGATATTATTTTCCCGCATTTTGTTAGCTTTATGGAGCGTTTCAGTAATATTTCAACAGCCAAAACTCCATATTACGAAAACAAAAGGGGAAACGGCAAATATATCTGGAAAAAAGATACCCTTATTGAGAAAACTTTCTCTCAGGTACTCGACACAATGGTTAAGGAATTTCCTGACCAATACGCATTTAAATATACTACCCTTGATTATACAAGAACATACAGCGAATTTCGGGATGATGTAGACACCTTTGCTCGATCGCTTATTGCAATGGGGGTAAAAAGCGGTTCACACGTTGCCGTATGGGCAACGAATGTTCCCCAATGGTATATTGCATTCTGGGCTACCACAAAAATAGGTGCAGTTCTTGTAACAATGAATACTGCATATAAAATTCACGAGGCTGAATATTTGCTCAAGCAGTCTGATACACATACGCTTATTATGGTTGAGGGCTACAGAGATTCAAACTATTCACAGATTATTGCTGAGCTGTGTCCTGAACTTGAAAATAAAAAGCCCGAGGAACCTCTTCACGCAAAGAAGCTTCCGTTCTTGAGAAATGTTATAACCGTAGGCTTTGAGCAAAAAGGTTGTATGACATGGCAACAAGCCATTGACCTTTCCTCTTCCGTTCCCCTTGAACAGGTATACCGCCTTGCAAACGCAGTTGATGTTCACAGTGTTTGTAATATGCAGTACACAAGCGGTACAACCGGATTTCCAAAAGGTGTTATGCTGACCCACTATAACATAGTTAACAATGGTAAATGTATAGGTGACAGAATGGATTTATCAACTGCAGACAGGATGATGATTCAGGTTCCGATGTTCCACTGTTTTGGAATGGTTCTTGCAATGACAGCAACAATGACCCACGGCGGAACAATTCTTCCTCTGCCATACTTTACACCTAAGCCGGCACTGGCTTGTATTAACAGTGAAAAAATAACCTGTTTCCACGGTGTTCCTACTATGTTTATTGCGATGCTTGAGCACCCCGATTTTGAGAAAACTGATTTTTCTTATATGAGAACAGGTATTATGGCAGGTTCACCTTGTCCCATTTCTGTAATGCAAGAGGTGGTTAACAAGATGAATATGAAGGAAATCACCATTGTTTATGGCCAGACAGAGGCATCCCCCGGTTGCACAATGGGTTCAACAGATGATTCAATCGAAGTCAGAGTAAGTACGGTTGGCCGTGCTCTTCCTGAAATCGAATGTAAGATTGTTGACCCTGAAACCAATGAGGAACTTCCTGATAATGTGACAGGCGAATTTGTCGCAAGAGGCTATAATATAATGAAGGGTTACTACAAGATGCCAAAAGAAACTGCTGCAGCAATTGATGCAGAGGGTTGGCTCCATACAGGAGATTTGGCTTGCAGAACTCCGGAAGGCAATTATATGATTACCGGCAGACTTAAAGATATGATTATCCGTGGTGGTGAAAATATATACCCCAAAGAAATCGAGGAATTTATCTATACCCACGAAAAGGTTAAGGATGTTCAGGTAATTGGTGTTCCGGACGAACAGTACGGCGAAGAGATTATGGCATGTATCATCTTAAAAGACGGTGAAACAATGACAGACAGCGAAATGAAGGAATATATTATGGCAAATATGGCAAAGCATAAAGTTCCCCGTTATATAGATTTTGTAAAGGCATTTCCACAGAATGCTGCCGGAAAAATACTTAAGTATAAAATGCGCGAAGATGCTGTTGAGCGTCTTGGTATAAAAAAAGTCGAAGGTATTGTAACCGACGACAAATAAATTAAAGGAGAGAGAAAAATGCTAAATATTAAAATTGAAAAAACCACAAATCCGAAGGTAAAACCTGCTAAAGGCGAAAAGCTTGGTTTTGGTAAAATTTTTACCGACCATATGTTTATTATGGACTATACAGAGGGCAAAGGCTGGCATGACCCCAGAATTGTACCTTTCCAAAATCTTGAATTTTCACCTGCTTGTATGGTTTTCCACTATGGTCAGGAAATGTTTGAAGGCCTTAAGGCATACAAAGGCGAAGACGGTAAAGTTAGATTATTCCGTCCTGATATGAATGCTAAGAGAACTAATGACACAAATGAAAGACTTTGCATTCCTCAGCTTCCCATTGAAGATTTTGTAGAAGCTGTTAAAGCTGTTGTTAAGGTTGACGAGGATTGGATTCCTACAGAGGACGGAACCTCTCTTTATATCAGACCTTTCATTATTGCAACTGATGAATTTTTAGGAGTTGCACCATCAACAACCTATAAATTTATTATTATTCTTGCTCCAAGCGGCGCTTACTACGAAAGCGGATTAGCACCTGTCGGCATTTGGATTGAGGATGAGTATGTAAGAGCTGTCCGTGGCGGTATGGGCTTTGCAAAGACCGGCGGTAACTATGCAGCAAGCCTTATTGCTCAGGTTAAAGCTCACGATGATGGATATTCTCAGGTTCTTTGGCTTGACGGTGTTGAGAGAAAGTATATCGAAGAGGTTGGGGCAATGAACATCTTCTTCAAGATTGATGGCAAGGTTGTAACTCCTGCGCTTAACGGAAGTATTCTCCCCGGTGTTACAAGAAACAGCGTAATTCAGCTTTGTAAACATTTCGGCTACGAAGTTGAGGAAATAAAAATCAGTGCAGAAGAACTTGTTAAAGCACAGAAGGACGGAAAGCTTGAAGAATGTTTTGGAACAGGTACTGCTGCAGTAATTTCACCTGTTGGAAAGCTCCGTTATGTTGATGATGTAATGGTTATCAACAACAATGAGATTGGCGAACTCAGCCAGAAGCTTTATGACACTCTCACAGGAATTCAGTGGGGTAAATGTGCAGACGAATTTGGTTGGACAGTTGAAGTATAAAAAAATGGGGGTTGACCGTTGGTCAACCCTCTCTTTTATTTTTTATTTACTGATTCTATCTTCACATTACATTCTGAATATTTTGTGGTAATTCCAAGGGTTGCCCCTGCTGACATTTGGGTATTTGAGCCTGTGTAATAACCATCTGTTGCATCTTTTCCTTTAAAATCAACTGTCAAGTAGACGTTATATCTACCCTCGGTTTCAACCTCTCTGTAATCACCATTTTCCATAAGTAACATTGTTGTTCCCGGTTCAACTTTAATATCAACTATATCTCCAAGGCGTTCCTTTGTTGTTTTATTGAACACTGATTCACTCTTTTTAAGTGCTTCAACTGTATAATCACGAACACTTTCAACCTTTAACACACATTGAAGTTCCTGAGATGCATTGGAAAGCTGAATATTTCCTGTGCCTGAAAACTTAATATAAACACCCACAACAAGCAATGCAACTATCAGGATTGCTCCAATGTCAACCACACTGATTTTTCCAAATAATTTTCCAGTTTTCTTAAACATTACTGCACCTCCTGACCGACAGCATCAAGCTCTAACATAAACCCATATCCTGCCCAGTTCTTGCTTTTAACAGCCATTCCGGAACCTACACGGAGAGGTGTTTCACCAATCTTAATTGCATCAGGTGTTTCTGTTCCGTTTCCCACAACAGTGATATGAACATCGTACTTACCCGGTTGTTCACTTTCCAAAGCTCTGCCTGTTACTACATCATACCCCAAGGTTTTTGCCGGATTGATTTCAATTCCTGTTACTTCTGCATGAAGCTTTTCCTTCTCACCCAAAACGACCTCATCACCAATCTGCGGAAGTTTAGTAAAATCCTCGTCCTGTCTTGCAATTTCAATCATCATTTGCACGCGTGTATTTTCTGTCACTGCCTTCTGTTGAGAATTTCTTGTTAAAAACCATCCTCCAAAAGCGATTATTGCAACGATTACCAAAACAATCAAAGCATCCATTGCGTTAAATTTCACTTTCATCATCATTCACACCTTTCTTCTTGCTTTCCGCCGCCGCTTTATAAACACTCTCTATTGCACGGGTATTTACAGCAGCCGTAAATTTTGTTTCATATACTTTTTTGCAGTTTTCTGACATTACTTTATATTGTTCCTCATTTGTAAACAATCGTTTCAAACTTATAACAAGAGCCTCCACATCGTGAGTGGGAGTGAGATATCCGTTTACTTCATCAATAATAACTCCGGGGTTTCCGCCAAAATTACTAACAACTGCAGGCTTACCAAGACTCATCCCCTCAAGAAGCGAAAGGCTTGTTGCCTCTGTGCCGAATGAACAGTTCACCTGAACATCCATCAAGTTCATAAGCGGTTCAACATTTTGGACAAATCCCATCATTATTACGGTATTTTCAAGTCCAAGCTCTTTTATCTGATTTTTAAGATTTTCTTCCTCTTCCCCTGTTCCTGCAATCAAAAATTTTACTTTTATTCCGGCATCCTTAATCTGTTTTGCCGCCTCAACAAAATATTTATGTCCCTTAACAGGATTAAGTCTTGCAACAATTGCCGCAACCTTCTCATCGGGTCTGATATGATACTGCATTCTCAGTTTGCCAACTTCCTCTTCAGGACAAGGCTTAAGGGCTTCAACTCCGTTTAAAATAACATCAATTTTATCTTCCGAAACCCCGGTGTCCGTTAAATTCTGTTTTGCCGCCTCGGCAACTGCAATTATTCGGGTGGATGTAATATTATTTATAAATCCGCTTATCTGTTTTCCCGGGAAGGTTGTCAATTTCTTTGATGGTTCAAAAACGCTGTGACGGGTATATACCGTTGGAATACCAAGGCTCCATGCCGCAAGTCTTGCCGACATACTTGCATGGGTATGAACCACATCGGGGCAAAGCCTTTTAAACATCTTTCTAAGCCGCAAAACGGCTTTTACATCAAAGGACTTTTCTGCAAGATTATCAATCTCAAAAACCTTTGTTTTTGTTTCTTCAATTTCAGCTTTAAGCAGGCTGTCCTTAGGAACAATTGTTACTACGTCAAATTCATCACGGTCAAAATTCTTTAAAAATGTTAATATACATTTTCCTGCTCCGCCAATATTAGAATCGGAAGAAACCTCAACAATTTTTAACATTTGTCTGCCTCTCTTTCTTTTGCAATATAATATGCCGCCATTGAAATTCCGATTACGCACCAGAACACAAGCATAACTCTGTAGTTATAGAAACAGTTATCAAACATACCCTGGAGTAAAAATCCGCAAACGCCTGCAGCCAAAGCGGTAATCACAGTGGAGATTTCTCCGCCTTTTCCGCCGCCGAACTGATAACCATTCATCATCCTCTTTAAAAAGAACAAAAGTATTCCAAAGAAAATCAGTATTCCGCCTATTCCAGATTCAACCCATATCTGTAAAAACAGATTATGGGAATGGGGAGCTGAAATTCCGCTGTATGAGTAAAAAGGATATACCGCCGTAAATGCCTCTGTTCCCATACCAACCCCTGAAATCCAGAAATCCTTAATCATAGCAAGGGTTCCCATCCAGATATAAACTCTGTATGAGGTTGATGAATCTTCCATATCACCAATACTTGTAAATCTATCTATTATACTCTCCGGCAAAATCATAGGCAAAACCGGCAAAGCCAACAGTGCAAGTCCCCAAAGCTTTCCTGCCGCAAAGGTTATAAACACCGCAGCTGCCGCAATCAATCCAAGCCAACATCCACGGGAGAAGGTGAGTATCAGTGCAATCAACATAACTATCGCTGAACCGCCGTAGATTATTTTTTGGAAAAGGCTTTTCCTTGTCCACATCAGACCTACTGCAACAGGCAGAACAAGAAGAATATATTCTCCTAACACATTTGGATTTTCAAGAGTTGAATATATTCGCATCTTGATATCTGTAAACATTTCTTCGTCCATCCAAGCCTGTGTTGTGTCCCAACCAAAAACATATTGGGCAATTCCGTATAAACAAACAAAAAGTCCGGATATTACAAATGTGGTTAAAAGATTTCGCAAATCCTTCTTACTTTTTGCAAGATTAATTATAACAAAGTAGGACGACATAAATGCAATGTATATTGCCCAAATACTTAAGCTCTTAACTACTGCAAAAGAAGTTATTCCTGCAAATAAGTACACCACAATAAATCCAAGTAATAAAAATCCCATTCCATCGTACTTCCACTGAAAGTCCGGGTCGGTAATACCTTTAACAATCAATGAAAATACAGTAAGCATTGACAATCCCGCCATAACCATAGTCGGTAAAAGAGGGGCAAACAATACAATTAAGAACATACCTGTTTTTGGTCTTGAAAGAACAAGAAACAATCCTGCAAAAGCAATAATCATTCCAACTCCCAAAATTGGGGAAGTAACTCCGCCTGCGACACCGCAAACAAAACCAAATATACCGCCTACAACAGGAGAGATTTTAGTTTCCTTATACCAGTTAAAGTCGGTTTCCACCCCAAAGGCTCTGCAACCAAGGGTTACTGCCAAACTTCCGCCTAACCAATCTGTAAGATTTATATTAAACAGCAAGAGTATTCCGCCAAGTATAACAAAAGCTATCCCTGCAAAATGTATGCCGGTTCCTATCATAATACCTATGGCGGCGGTTAACATAACCGCTCCTATAAACCGAAGATTTATAGCCAAAAATCCGTTTAAATAATCTCTGCAAATATTTAAAATCAGACTTTTTGATATCCCTGATGCCAACTTTTCGCCATATTTTAATTTTATCCAATCAAGGACAGTAAAGGGAAATTTTAAAATTTTACCTGCAACACTGTTTAAAAGAACCTCTTTTGAAAAAATATCTTTCCTGAACCAGTTTGTAATTCTGCTGTTTTTCCAACTTTTCGTAATTCCGCTATAAATCCTGGTCAGTATTTTATAAATTTCGCTTTCCTTTATCCAACTCCATATAAAGAGCCATAAAGCTTCAAAGCAACCGACTTTCTTCATTCTAAACATTCCTTTCAATTATAAAGAATATCTTCTCTTATTTCCCCAACAAGGTTTTTACATTCTTCATTTCGTCCGTCCTCAAAACAAATGCAATCACCAGATACACAATCGCTGAGGGAACTGCTGCTATAACAAGTCTTATTAATGTCATTACTGTTCCACCGTCTAAACCCTTAGTCAAGGGATAGATAACTGCCGCAACAATATATGCACATATTCCTGATAATAAAATTTTTATCAGATTAATTATAAACTTTATATCAATAACACCTTTTCTTCTGCGGTTTATCATTATCATAAGACACACCGCAATTGCAAGAGAACTGATTGCTGTGGCAAGGGCAAGTCCGCCGACCTCCATCTTCAATCCTTTTACCAATATAAAAGCAAACACAAGATTTACACCAATTCCTATAAAAGAAGCATACATAGGAGTCTTTCCATCTTGAATCGCATAAAAGCTTTTATTTAAAACCTCACAAACAGCATATCCCATCATTCCAAATGAATAATAGAACAACGCCGTGGATGTTACTTTGGTTGACTCTGCTGTAAACGCACCTCTTTCAAAAACAACCTTAATAATAGGTGATGAAAGTGCCAAAAACAGAGCTGCCACAAGACATATAATAAACAAAATCCAGCTTACGGAAAGCCGCGTCATCTGCGCAAAGCCCTCTTCTTCATCTCCCGCTCCCAATCGTGAGAGTTTAGGGAATATGAAATTAGTTATTGCATAAGCAAACACGCCGACCATAATAATATATATCTTATTTGCCCAGTTTAGTGCTGAAACTGCTCCGTCACCCAGCCCTGAACCAAAGGACATATTAATCACGTTACACAAGGGCTGAACCCAAGAACTTATCAGAACAGGGAGGGCAATAAGTGCCGCCTCACGGATTTTAGCATCCTTTATATCAAAACGGAATTTATATTTAAATCCAAATTTTTTAAGCCATGGAATTTGAATTACCAATTGAAGTGCCCAAGCAATCAACATAGACACTGCCACGCCTTTAAGACCCAACTTGTTCCCAACCACCATAAGATACAAAATCATTACTCCGTTTGAAACAACACTGATAAGGGACGGAATGGTAAACTCTCCAAAGGATTGAAGAATACCCACAGATATATATGCAACAGCCGTAAAAGCAATAGACGGAAACAAAATTCTCAAAAGCTGTGCCGTCTGCTCAAGCTTTCCCGGAACATCTGCATACCCCGGTGTCATAAGAGAAACCAGTGGTTTTGCAAATATAACGCCAATTAATGCAGCAACCATCGCTATTGAACCTACAATGGTTACAAAGTTATTGGCAAAGCTCATTGCCGCCTCTTTTCCTTCCTGCTTTAAACACTTGTTAAAAACCGGGACAAAAGTGGAAAGGATTGCAACACCTAAAACCATATCAAAAAACAAAAGCGGAATTTGGGTGGATGTATTTATAATATCTGATTCCATACCCTGTCCGTAAATATTTGCTATCAGGGTTTCACGGAATAAACCCATAAATTTCGCAAGCAAAATAATAACCGCCATTATCCCTATTGTTCTGACAGCCTTTTTGCCTTGGTTTTCTTTAGAAATTTCATCACTCATACTAAACTATCACCTTATATTTATACTTAGTTTACAGTATAACCTAATTTTTGTATATTGTAAATACTTTGCCAAATAAAGTTACCAAAATTTATTAAATTTATAAATAATACTAACAAAAAATTCAATAATATATATAGCTGAACAAAAAAATTTAACAAATATGAAAAATGCCCCTTGATTATGTTGAAATTTGTGGTATAATTGATTAGATGGTTTAATGAAGATAATTTATTGAACGGCTCAATGAAAATACAAGGAAGAAGTGAGGTAACATATGAAAAGAAATGACATTCATAAGGTACTGATTATTGGTTCAGGTCCTATTATAATCGGACAGGCCTGCGAGTTTGACTATTCGGGAACTCAGGCTTGTAAAGCGTTGAAAAATCTTGGTTATGAAATTGTTCTGGTTAATTCAAACCCTGCAACGATTATGACCGACCCGGAAACTGCTGATATTACCTATATTGAACCTTTGAATGTGGAGCGTTTAACTCAGATTATTGAGAAAGAACGTCCCGATGCTCTTCTGCCAAACCTTGGCGGTCAATCAGGTCTTAACCTTTGCAGCGAATTGCAAGAGGCAGGTGTTCTTGACAAGTACGGCGTTAAGGTTATAGGCGTTCAGGTTGACGCAATTGAACGCGGCGAGGACAGAGTTGAATTTAAAAAGGCAATGGACCGTCTTGGAATTGAAATGGCTCGCAGTGAGGTTGCATACTCTGTTGACGAGGCATTGGCAATTGCAGATGAACTTGGTTATCCGGTTGTTCTTCGCCCTGCATACACAATGGGCGGCAGCGGCGGCGGTTTGGTATATAACGTTGACGAGTTAAAAACCGTTTGCGAAAGAGGTCTTCAGGCAAGTCTTGTTGGTCAGGTTCTTGTTGAGGAATCAATTCTCGGTTGGGAAGAGCTGGAGCTTGAAGTTGTCCGTGATGCTAAAAATAATATGATTACCGTCTGCTTCATTGAAAATATCGACCCCCTTGGTGTTCACACAGGTGATTCATTCTGTAGCGCACCGATGCTTACCATCTCTGAAGCAACACAAAAAAGACTTCAGGAACAAGCATATAAAATCGTTGAAGAAATTGAGGTTATCGGCGGAACAAATGTTCAGTTTGCCCATGACCCCAAAACAGATCGTATAATTGTTATTGAAATTAATCCGAGAACCTCACGTTCTTCTGCACTTGCATCAAAGGCAACAGGCTTCCCTATTGCTCTTGTTTCCGCAATGCTTGCAAGCGGACTTACCTTGGATGAAATACCCTGTGGTAAATACGGAACTCTTGATAAATACGTTCCTGACGGAGATTATGTTGTTATTAAATTTGCTCGTTGGGCATTTGAAAAGTTCAAGGGTGCACAGGATAAGCTTGGCACACAGATGAAGGCTGTCGGCGAAGTTATGAGCATTGGTAAGACCTATAAAGAGGCTTTCCAGAAGGCTATCCGCAGTCTTGAAACAGGAAGATACGGTTTGGGTAATGCAAAGGATTTTGCATCAAAATCCAAGGAACAGCTTCTTGAAATGTTGGTTACTGCAAGCAGCGAACGTCATTTCATTATGTATGAAGCAATCCGTAAGGGTGCAACAAATGATGAAATTCACTCTCGCACAAAGGTTAAAGAGTATTTTATTGACCAGATGAGAGAGTTGGTTGAGGAAGAAGAAGCTATTAAGAATTACAAAGGCTCTGTTCCTCCTGTTGATGTTTTGAAAACAGCAAAACAAAATGGATTTTCCGATAAGTATCTCTCACAGATTTTACAGATAGATGAAACGGATGTGCGTAATGCCCGTATTGATGCAGGCATTGTTGAAAAATGGGAAGGCGTTCATGTAAGTTCTACTCAGGACTCAGCCTACTATTACTCAAGCTATAACATTGAAAATGATTGTGAAGACAAATCCAGCGGAAAGCAAAAGGTTATGATTTTGGGCGGTGGTCCAAACAGAATCGGTCAGGGTATCGAATTTGACTATTGCTGCGTTCACGCTGCAAAGGCTCTTAAAGAGCTTGGTTTTGAAACAATCATTGTAAACTGTAATCCCGAAACAGTTTCTACAGACTATGACACTTCAGACCGTTTGTATTTTGAGCCATTAACACTTGAAGATGTTTTAAGTATACACGATAAAGAAAAGCCTGTTGGAGTTATTGCTCAGTTCGGCGGACAAACTCCTCTTAATCTTGCAGAATCTCTTAAGAAGGCAGGCGTAAATATTTTAGGTACAACTCCTGAAACTATCGACCTTGCCGAGGACAGAGATTTGTTCCGTGAAATGATGGACAAGCTTGAAATTCCTATGCCTGAATCCGGAATGGCAGTTAATACTGAAGAAGCATTGGAAATTGCCGATAGAATAGGCTATCCTGTTATGGTTCGTCCTTCCTATGTTTTAGGCGGAAGAGGTATGGAAGTTGTTTATGACAGCGAAGCTCTTACCTTCTATATGGAAGCAGCTGTTGGCGTAACACCTGACAGACCTATCCTGATTGACAGATTCTTGCATCACGCAACCGAATGTGAGGCTGATGCAATAAGTGACGGAAAAATGGTATTTGTTCCTTCTGTTATGGAACATATTGAGCTTGCAGGTGTTCACTCCGGTGACTCAGCTTGTGTTATTCCGCCAAAGAGCCTGACAGAGGCACAGATTGAAACAATTAAGGACTACACCAAGCGTATAGCAACAGAGATGAATGTTGTCGGTCTTATGAATATGCAGTATGCAATCGAAGACGGAAAGGTATATGTTCTTGAAGCAAATCCACGTGCATCCCGTACTGTTCCGTTGGTATCAAAGGTTTGCGGAATTAATATGGTTAAGCTTGCAACAGATATTATGACAGGTCACCTGACCGGAAGAAAATCACCTGTTCCTGAACTTAAAGAGAAACGTTTTGCACACTATGGTGTTAAAGAAGCGGTATTCCCATTTAATATGTTCCAGGAGGTTGACCCTATTCTCGGTCCTGAAATGCGTTCAACCGGTGAGGTTTTAGGAATCGCATCAAACTTTGGTGAAGCTTTCTACAAGGCTCAGGAGGCTACAAAAACTACACAGCTTCCTCTTTCCGGAACTGTTCTTATCAGCGTAAATGATATGGATAAGCCAGAGGCGGTTGAGGTTGCAAAAGGTTTCCACGATTGCGGATTTAAGCTTATGGCAACAAGCGGAACTTATAATCTTATTAAAGATGCAGGTATTCCTGTTGAGCAGGTTGCAAAAATAAGCGAGGGCAGACCAAACATCGCCGACAAGGTTACAAACGGCGAAATTGATTTCATTATCAATACTCCTGTAGGTAAAAAGAGTACCGATGATGACAGTTATATCAGAAAGAGTGCTATTAAAAACAGAGTATCTCATATGACAACAATGGCTGCTGCAATTGCGGCTGTTGAAGGAATTAAGGCTGCAAAAGAAAGCGGAAATCTTAGTGTTAAATCACTTCAGGAATTCCACAGCGAAATTAAAGATAAATAGTATTAAAGGGATGGTGCGAGGCACCATCCCTTT
Organism: Ructibacterium sp.; assembly: GCA_045603605.1. Lineage (GTDB taxonomy): Bacteria > Bacillota > Clostridia > Monoglobales > Monoglobaceae > Ructibacterium. The sequence continues at coordinate 15,743 of JAZUMJ010000072.1, forward strand.
ATTCTTCAAAATAGTTATGAGGGTCTGCATTTTCACCCTGGAAAATCACTTCAAAATGGAGATGAGGTACTTCCGTTATTTCCAATGATGCGGTTTTCCCAACCTTTCCGATAACATCACCGGTTTTAACCTGTGTTCCTACTTCCGGCAAGCCCTCTTCCTGAAGATTTGCATAAAGTGTTTTCAAATCTCCGTTATGATTTATTGTTACAGAAGCTCCTAACATTCCGTCTTCGGTTATATATTCAACCGTTCCGTCTGCCACAGATTTGACCTCTGTCCCCTCGTCTGCCGCCCAATCAATCCCCTGATGGGTCCGCCAGTCATTCATTGTTTCAAAATAAACCAATTCATCAGGGGAATAATCTTTTGTCACCGCTCCTGTAACCGGTTTTTCAAACAGAGTCATTATTTCGATTTCTTTCTCTTCTGTTTCCTCTATTATGTTTTCTGAAACAGTTTCCTCTGTTTTCTTATCTTCTTCTATTATTTCTGTTGGATTTTTAATTGATGTTACCGGAACTGCATTTTGGGAATATGTTTCTTCTTTTTCAAGGTTTTTTGCTGACTCCAAAACAGCATCCTCCCAAGCATTAGAATCAAAACTGTTTGGTTCTTCATTTGGCATAATCATATTCATTACTACCAAAATTACCATTATGGATGTTACCACTACCAACATCACAAAAAAGCCCCGTTTTTCAAAAATGCTCTTTTTCTTATTTTCTCTCACTGTTAATCACCTCAAAGGTATTATTAACAAATTAAAGTAAATTATACCTTAGCAATTATATTAAGGCGTTATATTTTTCTGCAATAGCATTCCATGTATTTAAACCAACCACTCCTCTTGGAGGAATTCCATTTTGCTCCTGAAAGGCTACAACCGCCGCCTCTGTTGCAGGGTCAAAAAAACCGCTTACCTGAACAGGCGGAATAGCGGTATCTGCCATAGCTATCCTTGAAAGATAGGTTTGCAACAGCCTTACATCTTCTCCGCTCATTCCTCGGCTCAGTGACCTTCCGGGGAATATTGCTGCTCCTCCACCCCTGAAATCAGGCGGTAATCCTGCAACAGTAGATGTATATTGATTTAGCAAAGCGTTCCAGGTGTTTTCATCGACTACCCCGTTTTGGGGCAGATTAACCGATGCCTGAAACGCCCTGACCGACTCAGCCGTTTCCGATCCAAACACTCCGTCAATAGCCGGCGCCGGTATGTAGTCGTTAAATTCAGCAATTAGATTAAGAAAATACTGGATTAGCCTTACATCTTCTCCTCTGCTGCCTTGGGATAACTGGGTCTTAAAGTCACGGCTGACATTTTCAAGGCTGATTCCCTCTGCATCCAAATCAGACAACCTCTTAACCGTGTTATATAAATATATTATTTTATACCAGGTGGCTTTACCAACCACGCCATCAGGAGTCAGATTGAAAATTCTTTGAAATTCCCTGACCGCATTTTCTGTTTCAATATCAAATACGCCGTCAGGGTATGTTATTCTGGGGATTGCAGGATAGTTTTGTGCTATACGATTAAGATTTAATTGCATTGAATTTACATCGGCTCCTGAGCTTCCTATTCTCAAAGGTGTTCCCGGATAACTTTCGGGCAAATTGGCAACAGGAGCATCCATAATAATATTTAGGTTTTCACCATAATAATTAGTAAGAATCTCATAAGGCGTAAGTCCTTGCTCTGCAAGAGAAACTGTTCCCCATTGTGAAAGTCCTCCCGGACAGGTAGATGTGGTTCCGTTGCAATATCTTGCAAATATAGGGTTAAGTGTTCCGGGTCTGACAAGGTAGTCATTGAAGATATTATCCGCAATCTGGCTTATATTTTCAAAAATATCTCTATTGTGAACATAGGCTTGGTCAAGCTGTGTTGTATTGGTTATATCAAAATTATAACCTCTTGAGGGATAATATTGAGTGAAAATTCGATTTAGTGCATATGTTATCTGGGCATACATATTTGCCCTGATTGCACTTTCCGGCCATGTTGGATATATCTCACTGGATGCCACATTTTTTATATAATCAATAAAAGGAACAGTTACATTTTGTGCAGACGTATCATCGGGTGCACCTAAGTGAACTGTTATTGTTTCCGGAATAAAAAAAGTAACTGGCATAATCTCTCCTCTCAGCCCAACGGATAATTGGGCAAACCTTCATTAACAAAAATCTCTTCCCGTGGCACATCATTTTGAGAAATAGGCCGCAATGATATAGGTTGTATAGATTCAACCTGATCAAAAATTTGAACATTTAAAGCATTTTCTGTATAATACCCCGGCAGAGATACCTTTACATCATAAATTCCATATGGCCTGAAACCATTATTGGGCGTTTGTGAATACGAAGCTTTGGGCGCCGGCAATGTTACCCGTTGTGTTCTTCCGCTTTGGTCTGTTGTAAGATTAATTAAAAATTCAGGTTCACCTGATGCCCCTGAAATTACAACATCTGCGCCCTTAACAGGGTAGGCACCTCTTGCCAATGAAACTTGAACTGTTAAAAAGCCGTTTCCATCATAAGTTTTTTGGTCTGTAACTGCTGTTAATACTGCCTCTTCCATAAAATCAGAAGAGACGGTATTTATTTTTTGCATAAGATTTTCATTAAAGGCAATATATTTATTATTCATAGCATTTCTCCTGTTTTTATTTTGTGATTGGCCCGATAATACTATCAACCGAGCCAATCCAAATACCAATATATCTTATGCTCTAAATCTAAGCTTGTGTCTGTCCTCAAGCTATTTACTGTTCCTCCCTACAATTCCACGAATAATCTGAGGTAAAGCAATATCCAAGGCTATTAAGTTTTCAACTATGCTTATAAGCTCAGTATATACATAATAGGCTTGAACTGTATTAAATATAACCTTGTTTACATCATTAAACAACGCAGAAAGTCCATATGCCAAAAGCATCACAAGAAGTATCCCTGCCTTTTTAAAGCCTCCGTCACGAAGCTTTGAAGATGAAATTTCTCTGTCTGCCTTATATCCCTTTGCAAGTCCCGTTATTAAATCCAGAATTATTCCTCCGAATACTCCCCAAGTTAACAAGTTTGTGTTTAGATGAAAGCCTTCAAATATACTTTGTAATTGTTGCAGTTCATTCATATGTATTCCTCCTTATGCAAAGTTATCAATGGTGTCAACTGTAAATACAGTAGATGTCTGAATTTTTTTTGGGATTTGTGTCATATCATTATTATTACAACGTCCGTCGCAGTTCAAGTCTGCCCTGAGCCAAACTTTAGATATCAAATTAATATCTATACTACTGTCAAATTCAACACTTCCCATAAAGATAAAGAACAAAAATTGGGCATCATAATAGTTATACGCACCTGAACAATCCCTTATAGACATTTCGTCATTTAATATGGGATAATATTCTGTGGTTGAAATTGTTGAACCATCATCTCCTGTAGATGTAGCAACATAACTTCCCATCATTGATGAAAGCTTGCCATATCTTATTACGTCAGGTTCTGCTCGTTCCCA
>JAZUMJ010000073.1:0-7126 GCA_045603605.1 Ructibacterium sp.
AAGCCCTAATGCTCAGATTTCTTTCATCACCGTCAAGCACATAGCTATAAATACCGGCTTTCTTTGTTACATCGGTATCAGCCATGAGCTTAGCTACCTCTTTTTCAAGGGCAGCTGCATCCAATGGCTTACCGGCGTGCTGATTGTATAACACGCCCCACTCAACGCCCTGCATCTCTTTTCTATACTTAGGGAAGTAAGTTTTAACCCATGTAATAACATTATTGAAGTATAACCATAGCTCTGATGCGTTGGGGTCATGCTGATGCTTTGCCATGTATAGCTCAATCTCTGTATCTTCTCTTGCAGCTATCCATTTAAGCACGGTTTCTAAATAATCCTGCCTTATGGGTGTGCCTTTTAGATACTTACTTGCTATCTGATACGCAGGGCAGCCGGTCTTACTAAAATATTTCTTTGCTTCGGTCAGCCATGTTCCGGTGTAAATAGCATTTCTCAGCTCTTGGTTTGTTAGCTTCTCACCGGCAATATTTATAATCTTAAACCAATCAAGCTTCTCTTTGTCCGTTCCTTCACAGATATAAATCATAAGCTTATAATCTAATATCTGCTGCTGCTCTTCATGGGTCAGATTATGGAAGAATTGGAAATTAAGCGAGTAGTCACCATTTACATATTGGCAGATGCTAATGGTTCTTTGCTGACCGTCCAGCAGCTCATAGCCGCCGCTCTCCCCTTTAACCCAATACATAACATTCAGAGGGAAGTTTTTTCTAACGGTATTTATTACTTCGTCACGCTGCTTATCCTTATAGACAAACTCTCTTTGGAACGCCGGTCTTACATTTAGCTCACCGGCATAAGCAACAACGCCATTCTCTGCACTATCTAAGTAGCCATTGAAAATATCTCTTATTGGGATTTCATGCATTTCTATCTTCATAGCTTTGCCCTCTTCTTAATGATAATTCTAAAAAACTTAGCTTTACCATCAACCATAGATAAATACTTACCTGCTTTTTTTGTTTCTTCATTATGCAGCACACTATAACGCCCTATTCCATCAATTATTTCAAACTGCTCCGGGTTATAGTTATGCATGAAGGTAATAGGAACGCCCATCAGACCGTCATAGTCACAAGGAATATTAGCGACCCTATCAATATTTATAGCTTCGTAATTATCATAGCAAGGATATTCTTCTGCATTGTATGGCACATAAAGCAATAATTCTTCGTGGCGTTTAGGAATATCTAAGTTTGTAAGCCAACAGATATTACCCATGCTTCTATACTTAATGCCATCTTCTTCCCAGTATCTTGTTTCTCTTGGTTCGTAGTAGTCCGGAACGGTAAATACCATGTCACCATTATTATAGCCTAACCATACCTTGTTATCTTTTAAGAGAGGGAATATCTCTTTGTATGTAATTACATTCTGACTACCGATAATAAGAAACTTCTTATCATACTCCATGAGCTGAGCTACATACTCTCTAAATAAAGAAAAAGGTGGATTAGTGACTACTATATCAGCTTCTTTTAATATTTCAATGCACTCAGGGCTTCTAAAATCGCCGTTCTGCTGCAATGGTGTCCGGATAAACTCAGGCAAGCTTATTTGTCCGGTGCTTTCGCTTTCAGAAGATACTATTTCAAGCTTATAACTTGCTTTTTCGGCTTCGTAATGGGTGGAAATGAGCTTCTTAATACCTAATTGATAGAAATTAAGCTGAAAATACTTGCAGAAATTACTTGTTTCAGGGTCATCACAATTACAAAATATTGTTTTTCCCTTAAAATGTTCCTTGTAATACTTTAATTCTTTCTCAATATAGGAAAGAATAGTATAAAATTCATCTTCCTTTGTTCTATCTGCTTTTCTTAAAGCAGCGTTCTTTGATTTAGCTTGTGCCATCATTCCACCCCTTCCAACTCTTTATCTATCTCTGCAATTTGCCGCTGCAAGCGTTCTATGGCTTTCTGTAAGCCTTTTTTCCTTACCCTTAATCCATCTTCTCTTGAAAGATAATAGCGGCCTAAGGCATAATCGCAGCTGCCACAATCACAATTAAAGTCCTCTTCCGTTTCCATTCTAAGCTTCTCTGCATCGTCAGCTGCAAAATATCTTTCTGCTTGCTCTTCGCACTTAATGCAACGCTCTGGAAGCGGATTTACTTCTTTCCACTCTAACATTATTCCTCTTCCCCTTCCTCTCCCTGCACCGGCTCAAAGAAGTCAGGGTGCTTTATTTTGAACTCTTCCCATACACGCTGCATAGCTGCTTCCTGCTCCGGTGTGGGTGGCGGCGTTTTCTCTTTCAGAGCTTTCATAATATTGCCGAAGCTGATAATGTCTTTGTGATTTTCCAGTATATCAAGCTTATCTGACATAATCATGTAATCAAGTATCATGTGCAGCTGCTCAATATTGTATTTGCGTGCAGCTCTGAGCGTTAATACTCTTTTACCTTCTCCGGTGTTCTTATCGTAATAGCAGCCGCCGAAAACGAAAGCAGCCTTTTCCTTATCGGTCAGACTTTCCATCCATTCTTGCTGCGTGGGAAATTCGTCTTTTAATCTTCTCTTCTGCTGCATAGCTTACTCCCTTCCAAAGAGCCTTTGCCAAAAGCCCTTCTTCTTCTCCGGTGTTACCGGCTCTTCGTCACCGGTGCCGGTGGCGGCAGCTATAATAACTTCTTCCTCTTGGCTTGCAGCTGCTTCCAGTAGTCCGGCGGCTTTATCGGCGGCGGCAATATACTGCTGCCCCTTTGTCAGCTCCATAGCTTCTGCGAGCCGAGCGGAATAATCTTCTATCTGCTTATCCTTCATGGCTATCTGAGCTTCATAGGCTGCTATCTGCTTATCTTTGGCAGCTAATTGCTCTTGGATAGTGGTAAGCATAGCACGCATAAACTCCATACTGTCCGCTTGTGGCGGTGTTTCGGTCTGTGGCGGAACATTTGGCGGTGTTGTGGCGGTGTTTTTGGGCTGATTTTGCAGTGTTTCGGTCTGTGGCGGAACATTTGGCGGTGTTTCAGAGCCACCGACACACGCCGAAAAGTCAAAATCAGGCTTTACTTTCGCACTAATGGCAGCGGCGGCAGCATAGCTATAATACCTTGTCTGTCCGTCCTCTCTATCGGCTTCAATGGCAGCAGCATTGATAGCCCTCTGAATTGTGGGCTTTGATACACCGAGTAATTCAGCTAAATCCTTTACTGTAAATTCTCTCATTGTTCTGCTTCTCCATTCTTCATCCAATATCTATAAACGGTTGCTTGGCTTATGCCGGTAGCAGCCACGCACGCCTTAACCGGCTTATGTGGGTTATCACGCTGCCATTGCTGCACAATATCTCTATTGCTCTGATTTTTATTCTTGCTGCCTTTTGGTCTGCCCTCAGGTTTAAGCTCACCGGCTTCTTTCAAAATTGCTTTTGTGTTCCGTGCAATCTTCAAATGAAGCGGCTGCTTTCTATGGTTTCTCTTATTCTTCTCAATATGAATAGCGGTCAGAGCTGAAATACTATCAATAGGGAAGGTGATATAGTTATCATTAAACATTTCAAGAGCTGCAAGCACATCTTCTCTTGTAAAACGGTTTTGCTCTTCAATGGTTAATTTATCAAGCATATCAACTAAGCTATAAGCATCTTCTGAAAGCTCATCATAATCAATACCGCACTTCTTTGCGTATATTGCTAAGACCATAACGCCATAATATCTGTGACCCACTACAATCTTAGCTTTCAGCTCATTAAGCCACCAATCATAAACGGCTCTATTGGCTTGCCATGTTCCCCTTGGCTGCTTATTTACAATACGCTTATCATACCACTCAGGGTATTTCTGTGCAGCTTCTTGTAATGTCAGGCTTGATTTATAAGCATATTCTTTCATTCTATGCTTATCAGGCACAAACTGATTAAGATATTCAATCTCTACTTTGCCGCCTAATTCATAAGCCCTTGTCCGGTTGCCGCCCTTCGTCACGCCGCCGACTAAGCGGAAGCCTTGGAATAAACTTTCTATTTGCGGTTTCTCTGCAAGCTCTGATACTAAGCCGTTCCAAATTCTTTTGGTCAGCTCCGTTTTAAGTGCTGCGAGCTGAGCCACGATATTCTTATAGCAGGGAAGCGGCTTCGTAAATTGATAATACAAATGCACTCCGGTGCCGCTCCAAACGATATAGGACGGGTTAGGAAGGTAGCCCACTTCCATCTGATGAAACAAATTTTGAAGCTTCCCTATATCTGTTATACCATCAAGGTCAATAGCCATAGCGTAAATATATCTTGCGTTCTGACTTGACCGGCTCTTACCGGCATAGCTTATAGGGCTGAGAATGATAAAGTTATCACTTTCCAATAGCTCATCTAAGCTCTCTAAGCCATCATGCAGGAAGCAACGCCGTGCCGGTGCTTTCCGCTCCGTGCTGGGCGGCAGCAGCTCCACGGCTATGGCATTATATTTGCCCTGCACTTGCAGCCCTTTTTCTTCAAGCTCACCGGCAGGGAAGATAGCTCTGTAAAAATCCCACGGCTCTACTTCGTCAAAGTATGTATCAAGATACTCACGGATAAATATTCTATCTTGCTGCATGAGCTAACCCCCTTTCACCCAGGCTCAGACTGCTCCATGCTGATTATACCAAAAGGGGCACTATATTATCAATAGGTTAAATGAGAAAGATTTATCAAAAAACCTATTGATAATAAAAGCCGTATAAGGGAATAGCAGCACGCAGCAGCCCAAAAGGGGAGAATGGCTCTCAGAACGCTCAGAACGCGATTTTAAGCCCCTTTCGCACTCAGACAAGGATTTATACCACCCAACGGCTTAGAACGGCTCTGACGGCTTCCTACGGCTTTAATTTTTGCCTTGTGTCGGTCCGGTGGCGGCTGCATTATCAATTACGCCGTCTATCATCGTCTTTGAAAATATCTTCCAGTAGCTTAAAGGGGGCTTGTCCTAAGGCTCTACCGAGCATAGCACCCAATTCCACGGAAAAAGATTTCTTGCTTGCCGGTGCCGGTGTGCCGTTCAGAGCGGCGTTAATACTTGCGACAATATCATTTGCCGTTGCTTCTACCATCATTTCAGAGCCTTGCTCCATCGTCATAGCTATGGCTTCCAATAGCTGCCGCTCAATTTCTTTCTTTGCTTCTTCTCTTCTCTTGGCAGCTTCACGCTCTTCAATTTCCCTTAGAAACTTTTTTCTTTGATACTCATAGTTCCATTGTGGGCTTCGTCCGTTCTGCTGCACCCATGCCCAATCAGGCATCATACCTCTATCGTGGTAATAGTCTGCTTCTTCCGGTGTAAATGCCATTTTAATACCTCCATGTATTCTAACTCAGAAAAATAAAACTGCGTGGAGCTGCGTAAGCAGCGGACGCTGTTTTATTTTTCTCTCTGTAATATGTAATGTAATATTTGTATTATTTCTTATAATACCGTAAAATAACGGTGTTATATCACCGTAAAATAACGCCGTTCTAATACTGTAAATGAACGGTAATTCTTTCCGTTATCTGATTATCAAATAACGAGCTGCCGCAAACGCTTAGAATTGGAAGTGGTTTTCTTTGACTTCCAAAATCTCTTCTACCTTTGCTTTTGGCACTTCAATGGTTATCTCTGCTTCTTCTCTTGGCTTTTGCGACTTATCAAAGAAAGTATATATTGTTTCTGTTCCTTCTTTCAGAATAAGATACCCTTCCTCTTCAAGCTCTGCAAATGCAGTAGTATAAGCCGTATAGCCTAATCCGCTCCATAGCATGAAGTCCGTGCTTGATAGATTGAAGTTATACTTATCTTGATTTTTCGCAAGATACATATAGAGCTTAAAGCCGCCTTTACTCTGTAAGCGGCGTGCAGCTTCATCCAATGCAGCCAAATTATTAGCCGTGTATTTATGTGCCTTGTCCGTTGGCTCTTTGGCTACGGTTACTTCTCTTTGGTTTGGCACTCTATTGGTCTTTCCCATTTTCTTTGTTCCTCTCTGAGTGTTTCTTCGCATGGGCAGCAGCTGACAAATACTCTAAATTGGCGGCTGCATTATTCCGCTTATCAAAATCTTTATGGTGCAGCTGATAGTCTATCTGTGGCGGCATTGGCAGCCATGCAGCAGCCGTCAGCTTATGCACCAACTTGCTAACCCTCTTGCCGTCCTCTACAATATCCACCCTCTGATAGCCGTGCTGATTGCTATACGGCTTCAAGATAATTGCATCATAGTTTTGCAGGCTCTTAATTCTGCCCATATTGGAAATTAGGTAATAACCATCCGTGCCGGTTATCTCTTTCCATTGCTCATTCTCTAAGTCCTCTATACCGTCATGGCAGAAGGGCTTATTATATAAAGCCTTGTATAGCGTTCTTACCGATACTTTTTTATATCCCTTATCTTTTAGTTTAAGCTTATATAAACGCTTGTTATCAGGCTTTAATAGCTTACCGGTGGCGGCGTTGTAGATAGCCCCATCTTCTCTAAGATAGTAATAATCTTCATAGCCGCTATTTAACTGTATCACTTCTTATAACTCCTATATTCAGTAGTAAGAGCTTGTCAGCTCTTCCATGAATATCTGAAAGTTATAAGCTATTGATTATCCCCCATTGTCCAATTTTTTCAGCTCTTCGGTATCATTCCATCAAATCAGATAGCAGCTCTCTTAGCTTTCTTTCTCTCCGGTCTGATAGCTCATAATAGCCATTCAGCCAATTATAGAAAGCGTGTGGTGTTATCTCTATAACCTCTGCAATCTGCTTATAGCTCCACTCAGGGTTATATACTTTGCAAAGTTTTACTTGCTCTCTTAATTTTTCGCCTTGTCTTATCATCGTATCACTCCCCATTGACTTCTTAATGCAGCACGGCACGCAAAAAGCCCCCCTGCATAGTCTTTCTGTAAGTCTGACTATACAAGAGGGCTTTATATCTATCTAATTTTCCCATATATAACCGGCTACCATGAGCAACGATACCGGGGGGCTATATTATGGGAAAAAAAATAATTTTAAGGCTCATTCTGCTTTTGCGTGGGCGTTTCTCCCACTAAGAGCGTTTCTAATTCTACATTAACTTCTTCACGCTGCTGCTTCTCTTGCTCTTCCATAAAGAGAAAATAGCCTATCTCTTGCATATTCATAGCGTTTATTC
>JAZUMJ010000074.1:0-11869 GCA_045603605.1 Ructibacterium sp.
CCGTTCCTTTTCTAATGTTACGGTTTTTTTACAATTTATATACAAATTAAAATTCGTTATTTACAACCTACAAAAGGGTGTTATAATATTTAACTGAGGGTTCGTCACCATTTACGGCGGACACGACGGCAAATTTTTTAAATTTTTGCCTGAGAACATTTTTCAAATTGCTCTTTGGAAACAGTGTTTTCCGGTATATTTCCATAACAGGAGGCAGTCTTATGACAAATTCTAATGACAATGTATACCGAATTAACCAAAGACGCAAAAAGAGGGCAAAAAAGCAGAAACGGAACTGGCTTGTCAAGATTACTTCGATTGCAGTTTTAGTATATCTGCTTCTTGCAATTATTTTCAGCTTTCGCAGCACCCTGTCAACCACAATTGCACTTAATGGAATTGTTGAAGAAGAGATTATGGTTGACGGTTATGTATTCAGGGATCAACACATCATTAACTCCCCCGCCAACGGCTATCTTGAAGCCTGGGTTGACGAAGGGGCTCGTGTCAGCAAGGATCAGGTTATCTGCAATATTTATACAGGCGAATATGACCCTGACCTTTCACAGCAAATCAGGACATTAAATCAGGAAATTTTCAAGCTTAAAACAGATATGGACGCCAAAACAACCTTTGAAGGAAACAGTGTTTTGGTCGAACAAAAAATAGCCTTAGCAGCAAGAGATGCTTCTGATTTGGCACGAAAACAAGATATGTCTGTAGTTGCTGATAAAAAAGAGGAACTAAATCTTCTTTTTAATAAGAAAAAAATGATAAACGCAGGTGGCAGTATAAATAAAGAAGAGGAACTTGCCGAGCTTGAAAACAAGCTTTTAGATTTGGAAGCAAATACCGGCGGTTCAAAATTCGAGATTAAAGCAGATATTCCCGGCGTTTTCAGTTCCAGAATAGATTCTCTTGAAGATAAACTTATGCTTGACGCTGCTAAAACTGTTACCCCTGCTTATCTTGCGGAATTGGAACAATCTGCCCCGGACAAAAGCCACGGCGTTGTACAAAATGAACCGGTATGCAAAATTGTAAATAACTATGAATGGTACTTTGCCGCAACCGTTGATGCTTCTTATTCAGAGAATTTGAAGGTTGGTCAAAAGGTTAATCTTAGATTTTTTGATATGAGTGATACTTCAATCAGCGGAACAATTTCTCATATTTCAGCAGAAGAAAAAGGCAAGGTTGCAATTACAGTTTACACAAATAAATATGTTGATGGTATTTATTCCAAGAGTATGGCATCAGCAGAGATAATAACAGCCAGTGCCGAAGGAATTAAACTTCCTGCAAAAAGCTTACACGTTGTTAACGAAAAAACAGGAGTATATGTCCTTCGCCTTGATGTTGCAAGATTTGTACCTGTTAATGTGCACTACAAAAATGCAGATTGGGCAATTGTAAGTCCGGCAGGAGATTCATCCACAGAGTATCGGCTGCAAATATACGATGAAGTTATTGTTGATGCTAAAAATCTTGAAGACGGCAAGGTAGTGAGATAGTGAATATTCAAGAAAATCTTAAAGAAATTCGAGAAAAAATACGCATTGCTGCGATTAATGCCAACAGAAATCCTGAGGAAATAAAATTGATTGCCGTAAGTAAGACAAAACCTATGTCTGCAATATTGGAAGCAATTGATGAAGGTCAGATGGATTTTGGCGAAAACCGACCTCAGGAGATTGCAGAAAAATTTCCCCATGCATCGAATGTTAACTGGCATCTCATAGGTCAACTTCAAAAGAATAAGGTAAAGCACATCATAGACAAAGCAACACTTATTCATTCTGTTGACAGCATTTCTCTTGCAGATGAAATCCAGAAACGTGCAGAGAAGATAGATAAAATTCAGGATATTCTTATACAGGTAAACATTTCAGGAGAAAGAACCAAATCCGGTGTTTCCCCAAAGGATGCTTTGCTGCTTTGTAAGCAGATAAGCAACCATTCAAATATCAGGATAAAAGGTCTTATGACCATTTCCGTTCGTGGTATGACCTATGAAGAAAATTTTGAATTATTTTCGCAACTGAAGAAATTAGCTGAACAAATTGCAAGGGAAAACATTCCCAATGTTTCTATGGAAGAGCTTTCAATGGGAATGACCCACGACTTTGATGCCGCAATTGCGGCAGGTGCAACTCTTATCAGGATTGGAACTGCAATTTTTGGTGAGAGGGATTATTCTTTGTTATTTTCTTTATAGAAACGAAGTTTCCTATAAAGCAAAAAAGTCCTGTCTTTAAACTGTGCTGACAGGCGATACATATAAAAAATTTGCCGACGCACAACGGCGGAATGGAGCGAAAAAAATGAGTAATTTAATGAACAAAATGCTGACCTTTGTTGGATTTGATACCGAGGATGACTACAACGAAGATTATTATAACGAAAGCAACGATTCCCCAGTTGCATATGACGAAGAGCCTTTAACAGAAAGATTCTCTTCAAGAAGAAGCAGCCGTGTTGTTAAGCTTCACGAAACTGCATCACAGCAGATGAAGGTTGTTGTTATGCAGCCGGAAAGCTTTGAAGAGGCAAGAGATATCACAAATCATTTAAAAGGCAGAAAGCCTATTGTTGTTAATCTTGAGGCTGTTGAAAAAGAAGTTGCCAGAAGAATTGTAGATTTTCTCAGCGGTGCAGTTTATGCCCTTGACGGAGATATTCAAAAGATTTCCAACGGTATTTTCTTAATTGCTCCTAACAATGTTGGAATTTTAGGTGAAGAAGGCACACCATCAAAAGGCTTTCCCTGGGGTAACTAATGCAGATAAGCAGCGAGGATAAGCTTCTCATTTCACGAGCAGAAGATACCTTGAGGATTGCAGAAAGCCGTTACACCACCAAGACTCTTGGCTTTTTAAATCCAAGAGAGAGAATTTTGATAGAGAAAACTGTCCGCGGTGATATGGATATGACCGCCGTATTTGACGGCGGCTATTCGGATGCAGAGCGGACTTTGTTTGTATGTTATCCGGAATATTTTACTCCGGACAGAAACGAGTATATTTGCCTTTTGGAAATTACTGGACGGGATATAAACTCCCTCTCCCATCGTGATTTTTTGGGTAGTCTTATGGGGCTTGGGATTGTGCGTGAAAATATTGGCGATATACTGGTTCTTGAAAATCATACTCTGGTTTTTGTTAAGCCAGATATTGCTGATTATATTATTCAAAACCTGACAAAAATCGGCAGATGCGGTATAAGTGTATCAAAAGTTGATACTGAAACAGTTGTAATTCCCCAAAGACCCGTTAAGGATATTAACGGAACCGTTTCTGCTCTCAGGCTTGACAGTGTTGCATCTGTTGGGGCAGGAATTTCCAGAACCAAGGCTGTTGACCTTATAAAAGCAGGACTTGTTACAGTAAACTGGGAAATCACTGATAATATTTCTCTTACCATTAAGGAAGGAGATATACTGTCAATTCGTGGTTTTGGACGGATGAAGCTTTCTAAAATCGGTGGTCTTACACGGAAAAACAGATATTTTATAACTGTTTCAAGGTATATATAACTTTCTCAATTAAACAAAAAGGAGCCACACTAAATATTATGGGATATATTATTTTAAGTATATTTATTTTTATCTTGGATATTATGACAAAAATGGTCGCTGACCTAAATCTCAAACAGATTGGCACCATACCTCTTATTCAAGACATATTTCATTTAACTTATGTTGAAAACAAAGGAATTGCCTTTGGTATGTTTGCCGAGGAAAGACTTTTATTTATACTTGTTTCCATTGGGGTTTTAGTAATTCTTTCTGTTTTGTACACAAAGACACAGCCCAGAACAAAATGGCTTAAGATTGGAACTTCGTTCATATACGGCGGTGCAATAGGCAATCTTATGGAACGAATGGCAAAAGGTTATGTTGTTGATTTTTTTGATTTCAGATTAATAAACTTTCCTGTATTTAATATTGCAGACATAGCAATATGTATCGGAGCAGTTATGCTTGTTATTCATTTTATAATAAGCGATAAATCCGAAAATGCCGAAAAGGAAGGGATTGACGGTGAATAATATAATCACGCTAACCTGCTCAGCTGAAGATTGCGGAATAAGAATTGACCGCTTTATAAGTTCAAAAATAGCATACTATACCCGCTCCAGAATACAAAACCTTATAGATGATGGGTTAATTTCGGTTAATGGAACTGCTGTTAAAGCCAGTTATAAAACTAAAGACGGAGATATTGTTACGATAATTGAAACCGAGCTTTCCGAGCCTGATATCCTCCCTGAAAATATTCCTTTGGATATAGTTTACGAGGATGAAGATATGCTTGTTGTGAACAAGCCTCAGGGAATGGTTGTTCATCCGGCTCCCGGTAACTACAGCGGAACCTTGGTCAATGCCCTCCTCTTTCATTGCAAAGACAGTTTATCGGGGATTAACGGCGAAAAACGTCCCGGTATACTTCATAGAATAGATAAGGATACCACAGGGCTTTTAATGGTAGCAAAAAATGATATGGCACATCAGGGTCTTGCTATGCAGATAAAAGAACATAGTCTTACCCGTGCATATCTTGCACTTGTTCACGGCGGTTTTAATCAGGATAAGGGAACAGTTAATATGCCAATCGGCAGACATCCTATTGAACGAAAAAAAATGGCTGTTACATATCACAATTCCAGGGAGGCAATTACCCACTACAAGGTTTTAGAGCGTTTTGGTAAGTATACATTTATAGAATGTGTTCTTGAAACAGGCAGAACCCATCAAATCCGTGTGCATATGTCAAAGCTTGGTCATCCTATTGTAGGCGACCCCCTATACGGAGTAAAAAAAGAGGCTTTTAATCTTAACGGTCAATTACTTCACGCCTATAAAATCGGATTTATTCATCCACGGAGCGGTGAATATATGGAATTTGAAAGTGAAATTCCAAATTATTATGAGAAAATTTTGAAAAACTTAAGAAATTTGTAGACAAATTTTTTTAACTGTTGTATAATAGAAGCACGAGATTTTTCTTGTGCTTTTTTGTTATGCAAAAAAGTGCAGACAAAACAAAAGAACGGAGGGTTTGAAATGGCAGAAAATTTGATTAAATGTATTCTAAACAGTGATGAGATTGACAAAAAACTCAACCGTATTGCAACAGAGATAGCAGAGCGAAATATGACATCCGGCACTATTGCACTGATTGGAATTGTCCGCAGAGGCGTTCCTTTGGCAAACAGACTTGCCGAAAAAATCAGGAAATTGACAGATGCCGAAATTCTTGTGGGAAGCCTTGATATTACACTCTATGGTGCAGACCATAAGCTTCTTGACAGATTTCCTATTCTCAACGGAACTGATATACCATTTCCCATTGAGGACATTCCTGTAATTTTGATTGATGATATTCTCTATACAGGAAAAACAATCTACAAGGCAATAAACGCTCTTCTTGACATTGCCGAGCCCTCTGAAATTCAGCTTGCTGCCTTTTTAGACAGAGGCCGAAGAAGTTTTCCCATCAGTGCAGATTATGTGGGAGCAAGAGTTCCAAGTTCATCTCTTGAGAGGGTTGTTCTTCATATGAACGAAATTGATGGTAAAGATGAAGTTATAATTGAAAAGAGAAGTTTTTAGAGAGGGATTAGCGTTATGAAACACTTATTAGGATTAAACGGGGTGTCTGCCTCGGAAATACAAGAAATTCTTGATGAAGCTTTCAGAATGAAAAAAGAGGTTCTTCAGGGATCTAAAAAAGATTCATGTCTTAGCGGGAAAAGTATTATCACTTTGTTCTATGAAAACAGTACCCGTACAAGACTTTCCTTTGAGCTTGCCTCAAAGTATCTTGGAGCAACAGCGGCAAATATTGCTGCTTCCGGCAGCAGTGTTGCAAAAGGTGAAACATTGATTGACACTGCAAAAACAATTGACAGTATGGCAGCAGATGTTATTATTATTCGTCATAGTTCATCAGGGGCTCCTCATCTTATTGCAAAGCATACAAATGCATCTGTTGTTAATGCAGGAGACGGTATGCACGAACATCCCACTCAGGCACTTCTTGATTTGATGACAATGAAAGAAAATAAAGGCGACCTTAAAGGTCTTCGTGTTGCTATCGTAGGCGATGTTAAACATAGTCGTGTTGCACGCAGTAATATATACGGCTTGCATACAATGGGTGCAGATGTTGTTCTTGGCGGACCTACAACATTGATGCCCGCCGAGGTAGAAGCAATGGGTGTTCCTGTTTATACAGATATTGATAAGGCTGTTGAAGGTGCTGATGTAGTAATGGGTCTTAGAATTCAGCTTGAACGCCAAAAGAAAGGTTTGTTCCCTACTGTTCGGGAATATCATAAGTTCTTTGGTATTGATGACAGACGTTTAAGTCTTGCTGCAAAGGATGCAATAGTTATGCATCCGGGACCGGTTAACAGAGGTGTTGAACTTTCTGCATCGGTAATTGACGGCGAGCAATCTGTTATTTGCGATCAGGTTACAAACGGCGTATGCGTAAGAATGGCAGTTTTGCATCTTTTAACGCAACAATAGGAGGAGATAAGAATGAGTTTATTAATAAAAAACGGACTTGTTGTTGACCCTAAGAATAACATAAACTCGGTTATGGATATTCTGGTTAATGACGGAATAATTGAAAAAATTGCACCAAGTATCACCGATACTGCCGACGAGGTTTATGACGCCAACGGCAAGGTTGTTGTCCCCGGTCTTGTGGACTTGCACGTTCATTTCAGGGACCCGGGTCTTGAATATAAAGAAGATATTTACAGTGGCAGCCGTGCCGCAGCTAAGGGCGGTGTTACATCTGTTGTATGTATGCCAAACACAAAACCGCCAATTGACAGTGCCGCTCTTGTTCAGTATGTTACAAACAAGGGTAAAGATGCAGGACTTATTAACGTGCTGACATCAGGTTGTATTTCAAAAGGACAAAAAGGTGCAGAGCTTGCTGAAATCGGCGAATTAAAAGAGGCAGGCGCAGTTGCTATAACTGATGACGGCAGACCTGTTGAATCATCTTCTCTTATGAGAAAAGCATTGGAATATGCCAAAATGTTTGATATTCCTGTTATGTCACACAGTGAAGATTTAGATTTAGTTGACAACGGAAGTATGAACGAGGGTGCTGTTGCCACAGCAATGGGAATAAGGGGTATTCCAAAAGCCGCTGAGAGTGTTGCCATAAGCCGTGACATCCTTATTGCAGAAGAGGTTGACGGCAGACTTCATCTATGCCATGTAAGCACCAAAAACTCAATTGAGGCTATAAGAGCCGCTAAGAAAAGGGGTGTAAAAATCACAGCAGAAACTGCCCCTCACTATTTCAGCCTTACAGATAAGGCATGTGAAGGCTTTAATACTAACGCAAAAATGAATCCTCCTCTTCGCAGTCAGGAGGATGTTGATGCAGTAATCGAAGGTTTGCAAGACGGAACTCTTGATGCAATTGCAACCGATCACGCACCTCATCACATCGACGAAAAAAATCTTGAATTTGATTTGGCATATAACGGAATTGTTGGTCTTGAAACATCTTTGGCATTGGGAATTACCTATCTTGTAAAAACCGGAAAGCTTACAATGAGTCAGCTTATTGAAAAGATGAGCAGTAACCCCTCTGAGATTATCAAAATTGACCGTGGTAATCTTGGTATAGGCAAGGCTGCAGATATTGTTATTTTTGACCCTGAGTCAAAGTACACAGTTAAAACAGCTGACTTTGTATCAAAGAGCAAGAACTCACCTTATGACGGCTTTGAATTATACGGAAAGATTAATATGACAATCTGCAACGGCAAGATTGTTTACCAAGGATAAAATTTAGGAGGATATACCGTGATTGATATTTTAATTAATAAAATAAAAGAAATGAATAACCCGACAGTTGCAGGTCTTGACCCAAAGCTTGACTATGTTCCCGAAGATATAAAAGCTGCTGCTTTTAAAGAATACGGTGAAACCTTTAAAGGTGCTGCAGAAGCAATCTGGGAATTTAACAAAATTTTGATTGATTCTTTATGTGACATAGTTCCGGCAGTTAAGCCACAATGTGCTTACTATGAAATGTATGGTCTTGAAGGTCTGAACTGTTTAAAAAAGACTATTGATTATGCTAAAGAAAAAGGAATGTATGTTATACTTGACGCTAAGCGCGGAGATATCGGCGCTACTTCAGAAGCATATGCAAAGGCATATCTTGGTAAGACTCAGCTTGGTTCAAATATTGAGCCGGCTTTTGATGCTGATTGCCTGACCGTTAACCCATATTTAGGTACAGACGGGGTTAAACCTTTTGCTGACCAGTGTGCAGAGAACAATAAGGGAATATTTGTTTTGGTTAAGACATCAAATAAGTCCTCCGGCGAACTTCAGGATTTGAAGGCAGACGGAAAGTTTATATACGAGCATATGGCTGATTTGGTAAACAGCTGGGGCGAAAATCTTATTGGTAAACACGGCTATAGCAGTGTTGGTGCTGTTGTAGGTGCAACCTATCCCGAACAGGCAGAAGCATTGCGTAAACGTATGCCAAATACCTACTTCCTTGTTCCGGGCTATGGTGCTCAGGGCGGAAAGGCATCCGACGTGGCAAAGAGCTTTAACAAAGATGGTTTGGGTGCTATTGTTAATGCATCACGTTCAATTATGTGTGCTTATCAGAAAAATGGCGGAACTCTTGGAGATGCAGCAAGAGCAGAAGCAATCCGTATGAGAGATGACATTTTAAGTGCTCTTTAATCTTTTAGGAGGTAGCAGATTATGATTTGTGAACTTGTGAAAAAACAGAAATTGGCTGATAATATTTATGACTTTACTGTAAACTGTCCCGAGATGGCAGAAAAGGCAAAGCCCGGTCAATTTCTACACATACTTTGCGGAGGAGATGCATATCTTCGCAGACCTATCAGTATATGTGACATAATAGACAATAAGCTTATCCGTTTTGTATTTGAAACCAGAGGCGAGGGTACAAAAGAACTTGCAAAACGTGAAAAGGGCAGTAAGCTTGATATCTTAGGCCCTCTTGGAAACGGCTTTGATATACACAACGATGACCCTGACGCTGTCTTATTAATCGGCGGCGGTATTGGAGTTTTTCCGCTTCTTGGTCTTGCAAGGTCAATGGATAAAAAAGCCACTGTTATCCTTGGCTTTAGAAACAAAGCGGCAGTTGTTATGGCAGATGAATTTCCTTTGGTCAGCAAAAATGTGTTCCTGACCACTGATGACGGAAGCTGTGGTGCTCATGGTTTTGTTACAGACACTCTTAATAATATTCTTGCATCAAATAAGGTCAGCAGAATATACACCTGCGGTCCAACACCTATGATGCAGAGATTAAGCGAGATTGCCAAAGAGAATAACATTCCAATTCAGGTTTCACTTGAAGAGAGAATGGGTTGCGGTGTAGGCGCTTGTGTAACCTGTACTTGCACTGTTTCAGGAAAGCGTAAGCGTGTTTGTAAAGACGGTCCTGTTTTTGACGGTTCGGAGGTGGAGTGGAATGGCTAATTTAAAGGTAAACATTGCCGGTGTTGAATGGAATAATCCTGTTACGACAGGTTCAGGAACATTTGGCTTTGGCAGAGAATACAGTGAATATTTTGATTTATCAGAGCTTGGTGCGGTTTGTTTAAAGGCATTATCAGCTGTTCCGAGAATGGGAAATCCATCGCCCAGAATTGCAGAAACTCCAAAGGGAATACTTAACAGCGTTGGTTTGCAAAACCCGGGTGCTCAGGCATTTTTGGATAATGAACTTGAATGGCTGAGAACCTATGACACAAAATTGATTGCAAATCTTTGCGGTTCAACAATTGATGATTATGTTCAGGTTGCTGAAATATTAGGTGATAAGCTTGATATGTTTGAGCTTAATATATCCTGTCCTAACGTTAAAGAGGGCGGAATGGCTTTTGGAACCAGTGCAAAAATGATTGAAGAAATAACTCAAAAGGTTAAAGCCGTTTCAAAAGTACCCCTTATTGTAAAGCTTTCACCTAATGTTACGGATATTGCCGAAATGGCGAGAGCTGCAGAAGCCGGCGGTGCAGATGTTATTTCGCTTATAAATACCCTTTTCGGTATGAAAATTGACATAAAATCAAGACGTCCTGTACTTCATAATAATATGGGCGGTTTGTCAGGTCCGGCAGTTAAACCTGTTGCAGTAAGAATGGTTTATCAGGTTCGTCAGGCTGTTAAAATCCCCATTATTGGTATGGGCGGAATTTCAACAGGCGAGGATGCAATTGAATTTATGATGGCAGGTGCAAACGCAGTTGCCGTAGGTACAGCCGGAATTGTTGACCCATATGCATGGGTAAGAGTTAAAAATGGTATTAACCAATTTCTTGACGAAAATAATATTGCTGATGTCAATGACATTGTTGGCACAGTTAAAATGAATTAATATATTTTGAAGGGAAAGTGATTTAAAATGACAAAAGACGAAATAATTGCAATGTTAAAAGAGGCGGAGGTACTCCTTGAAGGACATTTCCTTCTTACATCAGGACGCCACAGCGACAAGTATATGCAGTGTGCAAAGATTTTCCAGAACGCAAAGTACAGTGTTCCTCTTTGTGCTGAATTAGTTGAAAAATATAAGAATGATAACGTTGAAGTTGTTATCGGTCCTGCTATCGGTGCAATCCAGATGTCTTACGAGGTTGGTAAACAGCTTGGGGTTAAGAATATTTTTGCTGAACGTGAAAATGGCGAAATGACTCTTCGCCGTGGCTTTACTATTGAAAAAGGTCAAAGAGTTCTTATTGTTGAAGATGTTGTTACTACAGGCGGAAGCGTTAAAGAAGTTATGGAACTTGTTAAAGAATGCGGCGGTGAAATTGTTGGTATCGGTTCAATTGTTGACCGTACCGGCGGAAAGATTGATTTCGGCGTTCCTTACAGAAGTGCATTCTCAATGGATATCACATCCTACACAGCTGAAGAATGTCCTATTTGTAAAACAGATTTGCCTTTAGTTAAACCCGGCAGCCGTACAGTAAAATAATGGCAAGCCACTCCCATTCAGGTCACAGAAAAAGACTTGACGAAAAGGTAAATCGCTTTGGTTTTGAATTCTTGGAAGAACACGAACAGCTTGAAAAAATCCTGTTTGTTGCCATACCTCAGGGCGATACAAATGCACTGGCACACAGACTCCTTGATAAATGCGGATCTCTCTATGGTGTTTTAACCGCCGATGTTGAGGAGCTGATTAAGGTCGAGGGCGTTGGTCACCGTACAGCACATTTTCTTCGTGATTTATTTCCTATTCTCGGTTGTGTGGAAAGATGTATGCTACAGGAGAAAAAATCTCCCCATCCCATCTTAAAGACAATCGAGGAACGTGGAAAATACGTCAAGTCAATCTTCTATGGAAAGTTAATTGAGAACTTTTATATGATTAGCCTTGATAAGCATTTTCGGGCTTTTAGGTTTGATAAGGTTTCTTCAGGAAACAGTATCGAAGTTCCTGTATATATTAGCGAGGTTGTAAAGCTTGCTCTTCGCAATAATGCATCATATGTAATCCTGGCTCACAATCATCCCGGCGGAAACCTTACAGCCTCTGCAGATGATATATCTATAACAAGAAACCTTAATGCCGGATTGCGAACTGTTGGCATTGAGTTACTTGACCATATTATCGTTTCCCATGGAGACTTTTGCAGTATGAAATCATTAGAGATAATATAGGCGGTGCTGTGCACCGCCTCAGCGTGTCGATAAAGTATCGACACGCTGGCAGATGTTGAAAAAGGAAGGTATATTTTGTGAAATCGTTTTCGTCGTTGTACGATGGTACTACAGAGAACGATTTCGCGAAAAGCAAGCAACGGCAAGGTTTTCTCGATG
>JAZUMJ010000075.1:0-49213 GCA_045603605.1 Ructibacterium sp.
CTGATAGCAGGCTGTGTTATGATGGTGGTAAGGCTGAGATTTTCGTTTAAGGTAATGATCGCGGCTTACATAGTATCTCTTGTGGTAACTTCACTGTTCAGCATTATCGGTCTTGTAAATGGTTATCTTGATCACAGCGCTGTTAGAGTAGGTGTAAATGTTGCTATTGACGTTTCGCTTATCAGAGTATTCTATCGCTATAATATGATGGCGTATGAGGACGTTTCTTCGTTCAAGGCTGCTCCTGTATACGGTGCGCCGATGCCTGTGGCTCAGCCTGTTGACAGCTTTGATGTTGCTGTTACTCCTCTCGACAAGCCTATGGAGTCAGTAGCCCCTGTGAGCACTCCCGCCGATACACAGATGATGTCTGTTGCTCCCGTTTCGGGTGCAGCACCTGTTTCTACTAACAACAAGTATTTCCCTCCGTCTGAGGTCGCACCGAGCGTAGAGCCTGTTATGCCGCTTGCTGACGCAGATATGCGCAGAGCAGATGTAGGAATCAATGCGGGCGAGGCTGTAGCGCCGCTTGAGCGTCCGATGATGCCTGTTTCTATGATGGAGGACGAGGTAATGCCCTCTCTTTCGGTAAATGACGCTGCACAGAGCGCGCCTGTTGCTCCTGTAGCACCTGTTGCGCCTGTTGGGCCTGTTGGACCTGTTGGGCCAATAATTGCAGACGGACAACAGAAATTATTACGGTTTTTTCTACAGCAATTATTCTGTCCTGATGAAAGGTTATTCATCAGATTTGAAATTTCGTCATTATAACTCATAGTTAGCTCCTTTCGTTATTCCTCCGTTATCTGAAAGTATTTTCTATTTTGGATATACGCTTCAGATAACGGATGAAATAATCCTGCCATTTCATTATAGACCTTGGCGACCGCCTTGTCCCCCAGTCTGTCATAAGCAACACAGAGCCCCATATACGGAATATATCCATAGTAATCCTCGTTTATGAAACCGCTTTTGCTTTGAAAATCACTTCTTTCAAGGGCAGATTTATACCAATGTATACTTTGAAGATATTTACCCTCCTCCAAAAATAATCTTCCAAGTTCACAGCATACTTCCGCTCTTGGTATTTCCCACAAAAAACTTTCAAAGAGAGATTTTAATGCATTCATCACATCCCCATTTTGCTGATAACACTTTGACAATACCATACAGCCGTCAATCTTATTTTCAACCCAGCCCTCAGGATTTTTCAAAAAACGTTCAAGGATTTCAATTGCCTGAAAGTATTTTCCCTTTTCAAACAATTCCCGTCCGTAGTAATATTCCTCTCTGGGCGTTAAATCCCTTTCCTTTTTTATTTCTTCCAAAATTCTGATGTTTCGGTTTGGGTCAGACACACGCTCTTTTTTATGAGTAACTGCCGCATCTTTATATATAACCTTGCCAAACGGAACAATTGCCTCGTGTATTCGTCCCTGCCATAAATATTCAGGTGAATTTTTGATAATACGTTCACGATAATAATGAAAGCTTGGTTTACCCTGTTCATCAACCGATAGAACGTATGGAAGCATAACAATATCCGTATCCGGCTCAAGATTATTTTTTAAATCAAGAAATAATTTTTTATCCTTTGGTTCAATGACGTCATCTGCATCCAGCCATATATTATAGTCCTGTGTTCCTTTTGAAAAGGCATAATTACGGGCAGCGGCAAAATCGTCCCGCCAATCAAAGAAAAAAATTTTATCTGTATATTTACGGGCAATTTCAACGGTGCGGTCTTTTGAACCCGTATCTACAATTATAATTTCATCGACAATCTCCGCCACAGAGTCAAGGCACCGCCCCAATGTCTTTTCTTCGTTCTTCACAATCATACATAAGCTAAATGTAGCCGGCATTTTAATCTTCCTTTTCAGACAAAATATTGGCAATACGCCAGGTCTTTTATATCTTATGCAGACAGGCTGAAATTGGTTACCGTTTATGGCTTGACAAAGTTAAAAATTCCCTCATAGATAGCCTGTGCAACCGCCCTCTGCCACGCCGGACTGTTAAGGTTAAGAGCCTCTGTGGGATTTGAAAGATAACCCAATTCCAAAAGAGTTGCCGGCATTCTGGTTCTTCTGAGAACCGCAAAGTTTGCCTGTCGAACTCCGTTATCTTTAGAACCCAGCCTTGATACAACCGAATTAACAATGGATTGTGCAAGCTCTTCTGCTCTTGAATTTAATCTGTAAACATATGCCTCAAATCCATTTGCCGCAGGATTAAGGGAACTGTTTGTATGGATACTTATAAAATAATCTGCTCCCCACTGATTTGCCATTGCTGCCCTGTTCCTTAAATCCGCATTCTTATTAGGCAAAACATTCTCATTTCTGGTTGTTCGGTATTCCATAACCTCATAACCACCTTGACGTAATAATCGTGCCAGTTCTCTTGAAACATTAAGATTAACTGCCTGCTCTACAACCCCGTTTCCAAGAGCTCCGGGGTCGGTTCCGCCGTGACCTGCATCAACAAAAATTTTTGTAGCCATTTCTTCACCTCCTTCAATTTATTATATGACAAGCCGATAAATGGGGTTACAAGCTCAATTTTAAGTTTTTAGGTCGGTTTTTGCAGAACTTTAAGCTTAATGTAATTGTATTGTAACTTCAATATGTTAAAATGAATTGTGAGATTATAATCAGGTAGATTATCTAAAGTTTATAAAAGTACTTGCATTTAACACTTTTAACTGTTATAATAGTATGGTTACAAGATTAGTTATGGATTTTACAGATGCTAAAAATAATTTATGGGGGCATATACTATGGAAAAAATGGTAATTTTGGGAGGAGCAAAGCTTGAGGGCGCAGTGGAAATCAGCGGTGCTAAAAATTCTGCTGTTGCTATTCTTGTTGCTGCCATTATGGTCAATGGTAAATGTCATATTGATAATGTACCTCATGTAAGCGACATTGAGGTTTTGGTTGATATTATAAATAAGCTTGGAGGAAAAGCAGAATTTTCCGCTAAAGGTGTTGTAGACATCGATTGTTCTGATTTAGCAGGTTACGAAGCAACTTATGAAACAGTTCAGAAAATCCGTGCTTCTTCATATCTTATGGGCGCATTATTGGGCAGATTTGGAAAGGCAAGAGTTGCCCTTCCTGGAGGCTGTGATTTTGGTGTTCGACCTATCGACCAGCACATAAAAGGCTTTAAGGCATTGGGTGCCAATGTTAACATCGAGCATGGTATGGTAGAGCTTTCTGCCGATAAACTTATAGGCGATAATATTTATCTTGATGTTGTTTCTGTAGGTGCGACTATAAACATTATGCTGGCGTCAGTTTTTGCCGAGGGTACAACCGTTATTGACAGTGCCGCAAAAGAACCGCATATTGTTGATGTTGCAAACTTTTTAAACTGTATGGGTGCCAACATTAAAGGTGCCGGCACAGATGTTATAAAAATTAAGGGTGTTAAGGAACTCCACGGCGGTAGTTTCAGTGTTATTCCTGACCAGATTGAAGCAGGAACATTTATGATTGCTGCAGCTGCAACCCGAGGAGATGTTCTTGTTAAGAATATCATCCCCGAGCATATGGAATCTTTATCGGCAAAGCTTGAAGAAATGGGTATTGGCGTTGAAGAGTTTGACGAGGCTATCCGTATTTATGTTAAAGACGAAAACTTTAAAGCTACTAATGTAAAAACTCAGCCGCATCCCGGATTTCCAACAGATTTGCAACCTCAAATGCTAACACTTCTGTCTGTCGCAAGCGGAACAAGTATTGTAACCGAAAACGTTTGGGATAACAGATTTAAATATGTAGGCGAGATAAACCGTATGGGCGGCAATGTTTCAGTTGACGGCAGAATTGCAACCGTTGAAGGATGCCCTTATCTTACAGGCGCACCTGTTTCCGCAACAGACTTGCGTGCCGGTGCAGCATTGGTAATAGCCGGGCTTATGGCTCACGGCGTTACAGAGATTTATAATCTTAAATACATAGACAGAGGCTATGAGGGATTTGAAGCAAAGCTTAGAGCTTTAGGTGCGCAGATTACACGGCGTACAAACGATGGCAAAGAAATTGAAAAAATTTCTTCAGCCCTTTAAATTAAGCTATATCAAAGGGGCGATTGTATAATCGTCCCCTTTTCATTAATTGTTGCTATATAGCAGAACGGAGACTACTATGAAAATTTGTTCCATCAGAAGTTCAAGCAGAGGAAATGCAATCCTTGTATATACTAAAGATACTGTTTTGCTTGTTGACTGCGGGATAAGCGGAAAAGAAGCCCAAAACGGAATTTGCCAGATAGGCCTTTCTCCTGAAAATATTTCTGCCATTCTTGTTACTCACGAACATCACGACCATATTTCAGGCGTGGGAGTTATGTCCCGTCGTTATGGTTTGCCTGTTTATGCTAACAATTTGACTTGGCAGGCTATGGAAGGTAAACTTGGTAAAATTAATTCTGACTTTAAAAAAACTTTTAACCATATAGATAATTTTGAAATAGGTGATATTAAAATTCAACCATTTTCCATTTCCCACGATGCTGCTGACCCTGTAGGTTATAGTTTTTCAAACGAAAAAAAGAAAATTTCTATTGCAACTGACACAGGAATTCTTGAAGAGGGTTTGTTTCGTGCAATCTATGGAAGTGAAACTGTTCTGCTCGAATCAAATCACGATAAAAATATGTTGGATATTGGAGCATATCCTTTACCATTAAAGCAAAGAATAAAAAGTAATAAAGGTCATCTTTCTAACGACGATGCAGGAAAAGCAGCCGAATTTCTTGTAAGGATGGGTACAAAAAATATTATTTTGGGTCACTTAAGCCCTGAAAATAATTATCCGCTGTTAGCAAAACAAACAGTGATGAATTCATTGATTGAGGCGGGAATTGACCCCCAAAAAGACGTTCAGCTTCATATTGCACCAAGTGATTGCATTGGTTGCATCTTATAAACGGAGGGAAAGTTATGAAAATTACAATCAAGATTTTGTCTGCCATCTTAATAGGAATTATCTTAGCCTGTTTTTATACATTAATTATTCCTATGGAGAATAATGGTGGGAACATAATCCTTTTTAGTCCTGACGGAAGAGTTTTGGAAATTGAGGAAACTGCAGCTGTTGAATATCAAGAAGATGGTTGGTCTGAAAACTTTAATGATGTTACTGTTACCGTATGGAAAGAAACAGGCGACAGTAAAATTGTGCTAAAGAACAGAGTTTCTAAACATAAAGGTGAAGGTTGGTACGACAGCAAACTGGATGCCTCTGTCAGAATGAAATCCCCTGATGGTGAAATTCAACATGTTTTTAAAAGCCAAAAGAAGGAATACGAAGACAAGGGTTGGACTTTGGTTTCCGGCGAAAAAAGTTCTTCTGCTCCGGTTGTTGCCCTGACTTTTGATGATGGTCCTAAGGGTAAAATCACTTCTCGCCTTCTTGATATACTGGAAGAAAACGATGTAAAAGCAACATTTTTTATACTTGGTCAAATTGTAGAAGACAGTGATGAAAATATTAAGCGTATGAAAGAACTTGGTATGGAACTTGGCAACCACACTTTCACTCACGCTGATTTATCAAAACTTAGCAGTGAAGAAATTCAGGAACAACTTGACAAAACCGATGCAAGAATAAAAAATTCTGCAGATACCGAAACAACTCTTGTTCGACCCCCATACGGTGCAGTTAATGAAACTGTTAAGAAAAACGTCGACGCCCCTATAATTATGTGGTCTGTTGACACGGAGGATTGGAGAACAAAAAATCCCGACAGTATTTGTCAAGCTGTGCGAAACAACGTCAGCGACGGGGATATAATACTTTTCCACGATATATACGACTCAACGGTAACTGCCGCCGAAATAATTATTCCTGAGTTAAAAAGCAAAGGCTATGAATTGGTAACAGTTTCTCAGCTTGCTGAATTAAAGGGGATTGAACTTAAAGGCGGACAGGTTTACCACGAATTTTAGCCTATTATAACGGAGAGTTAATAAATGATACGAACAGAAAACGCAGCTTGTTTTACAGGTCACAGAGTTATATCAAAGGAACTTCTTCATACAATGCCATATCTGCTTAACTCCTGTATCAGAAAACAAATAAGTGACGGATTTTGCGATTTTATAACCGGCGGAGCATTAGGTTTTGACACATACGCCGCACAGGAGATTATAAAATTAAGAAATGATTTTCCGCAAATACGATTAATCCTTGCTCTGCCTTGCCCTGAACAGGCAGATAAATGGAATAAATCACAAATAGCTTTATACGAAAAGATAATTGCTAATGCGGATATTGTGCATTATGTATCCGGAAAATATGACAATGGCTGTATGATGAGAAGAAACAAATTTATGGTTGACAACAGCCAAAGATGCATATTTTATATTGAGAGAAACAACGGAGGTACATATAAAACCGTTGAATATGCAATGGAGCAGAATAAAAAGCTTTACAATATAATGGAAGAAAAAAATTAAAAAAAACAGAATGATATCACCGAAGTGATATCATTCCCTTTTTTTAATATCTTGATGTTGTGATATAAACCGTATTTTCTTCCTCACTCCAACTAACCTGAGCATCCATTGCCTCGGTTACTGCACGGAGGGGCAGATATGTTCTTGAGTTAAACAATATTGCAGGAACATCCAATGTAAACTGTTCAAAATTCTTCATTGCTGTCTGGCTGTTTATTGTAAATGCCAAATCATGCTTACCAATCATTGTAACTGTTTGGGTTGCATCATTCCAGCCAACATTATAGCCCATCTTCTCTGCAACGGCACGGATTGGAACCAATGTTCTGCCTGTAACAATCATAGGTGCGGTATCGGGCATAATTCTCTCGCCATCTATTACGATTTTAACCTCACCCTCTGCATATGACATACTTGCAAGCATCGCTGTTACATCAGCAAAATGGTTTTGATTCAAATCATCGTCACGGCTGTATTCAATCTCATAAATCTTGCCGTTCTTAGCTGTCATAAAGATAGTGTCATAAAATCCTTCGTCATAGAAACCATAGGCACTTGCTGTATACGCCTTTTCAAAACGATAATACTTTGTTCCGCCGATTGTTTCATAGCGTGATTGTGTTGACTCGGATTTAACTCTTACCCCATATGTGTTATTGGCTTCATTTAGTCTTTCTGCAATGTTCTCATCTGAATACCAATCCATACACAATTCTTTCCAGAAATCCTCACCAACCAAATCAACATCATATGCTCCGTCCGTTACTGTTGCAGTAACTCTTATGCCCTCATTGGATGACCATTTATGCTGATACAAAACTGTATCCTCTGTTTCATCTATCATTCCCCAATCATCCGACAGAATAAATGCAATACCCATTTCCTTGTTTGTGTAGACTTCGGCATAACCTGCTGTCATACTAAAAACCAAGCATAATACCGTAATCAATGCAAATACTTTTTTCATAAAATCTCCCCCTGACAAATATTTTTATTTACAAAACTTATCAATATAATTTTCTATTCCTTCATTTATAATCTTGATTGATGTTTCCTTGTTGCAAACCTCAGTAACCGCCGTTTCCTTATTTTCCAATGTTTTATAAACAGTGAAGAAATGGCTCATCTCGTCAAAAACGTGAGGCGGAAGCTGTTCGATATCGGTGTACATATTGTAATTCGGGTCATTAAAAGGTATTGCTATTATCTTCTCGTCATTTCTTTGGTTATCAACCATCCTGATAACACCGATTGGATATGCCCTAACCAATGTCATTGGAGCAATTTTCTCAGAGCATATAAGTAAAACATCCAATGGGTCATTATCATCACCATAGGTGCGAGGAATGAAACCATAGTTAGCAGGATAATGAGTTGACGTATACAAAATCCTATCCAACATTAAGTATCCTGTTTCTTTGTCAAGCTCATACTTTTTCTTACTGCCCTTTGATATCTCTATAACGCAGATAAAATCCTCTGCATTAATTCTCTTTGGTGATATATCGTGCCAGATATTTGACATATAAATTCCCCCTTTTTTTTATTTTATCACAAAATTTATTGAATTGCAATATACCAAAAGCGGAAAGTTTAATACTTTCCGCTTTTTCGCTTTTGATTATAATCCCATTATCTCAGCATTCTCAGGTTCAGGGTCTGGTGAATATGAAGGATAAACTTCAATATTATTATACTTTGACATACCTGTACCTGCAGGAACAAGCTTACCGATGATAACATTTTCTTTAAGACCAATCAATGGGTCTTTCTTACCCTTGATTGCAGCGTCTGTAAGAACACGGGTTGTTTCCTGGAAGGACGCAGCTGACAAGAATGATTCTGTTGCAAGAGCTGCCTTTGTAATACCCATCAGAACATCGGATGCCTCTGCAGGGGTCTTGCCCTCTTCTATCATTTTGTTGTTGATTTCTTCAAGTTCAAACATACTTATAAGTGAACCTGTAAGCAAGCCTGTATCTCCTGCTTCCTCAACCTTAACCTTATGCATCATCTGGCGAACGATAACCTCAATATGCTTATCGTTGATATCAACACCCTGGAGTCTGTAAACTCTCTGCACTTCCTGAATGAAGTAGTTCTGAACAGCAGTTGCTCCCATAATATCCAAAATATCGTGAGGATTGATTGAGCCCTCTGTCAATGGGTCACCTGCATTGATAATCTGTTCGTCACGAACCTTAATTCTGGAACCGAATGGAATGAGGTATGTTGCACTCTCACCTGTTTCCTGATTGGTTACGATGATTTCACGCTTGTTATTTACCTCTGTCATCTGGACCTTACCGCCGATTTCAGCAACGATAGCAACACCCTTAGGACGACGAGCCTCAAACAACTCCTCAACACGGGGAAGACCCTGTGTAATATCATCACCTGCGACACCGCCGGCGTGGAAGGTTCTCATTGTAAGCTGAGTACCCGGCTCACCGATGGATTGAGCAGCAATAATACCAACTGTTTCACCAACATCAACAGGCTTACCTGATGCAAGGTTATGTCCGTAACATTTAGCACAAACACCAACCTTACTGCGACACTTAACAACAGAACGGATTTTTACTTCCTCTATTCCTGCATCAACAATAGCTTTTGCCTGTTCAGCATTTATCATCTCATTTTCTCTGACAATTATTGCACCTGTTGACGGATTAATAATATCAGCAACAACAGTTCTGCCTTCAAGACGATCAATCAACGGCTCGATGATCTCATTGCCGTCACGAATATCACGAACAACAATTCCGTCACGGGTTCCGCAATCTTCTTCTCTTACGATAACCTCCTGAGAAACGTCAACCAAACGACGGGTCAGGTAACCTGAGTCGGCGGTACGGAGAGCTGTATCTGTAAGACCCTTACGAGCACCGTGAGTTGAAATGAAGTATTCAAGGACTGTAAGTCCCTCACGGAAGTTTGACTTAATAGGAATTTCGATTGTTCTACCTGATGTATCCGCCATCAAACCACGCATTGCCGCAAGCTGACGAATCTGGTTAACACTACCACGGGCACCGGAGTTTGCCATCATATAGATTGGGTTAAGCTGGCTGAGGTTTGCCATCAGCGCATCTGTAACCTTACCTGAAATCTCTGACCAAATTCCGATAACGTGACGATATCTTTCCTCGTCTGTCAAAAGACCTCTGCGGTATTTCTTCATTACCTTGTCAATTCGCTCTTCTGCTTCCTTAAGATACTGTTTCTTCTCTTCAGGAATCTGCATATCATCCACACAAACAGTGATAGCACCGATTGTTGAATACTTATAACCCATAGACTTAACATCGTCAAGCAAGGTTGCAGTTTCAGTAATTCCGTGAATTTTTATGCTTGCGTTAATAATCTTACCCAAAAGTTTCTTATCAACACCTGGCTCAACATGCTCTTCCTTGCCTTCTTTTGAAGTTGGTTTCTTAAGAAGATTGTCGCCAACCTCCAAATCAAGAGCGTGCTCAGGATCCATACGGTCAACAAAGCCCAAATCCTGAGGAATTTTCTCGTTGAAGATAAGACGTCCAACTGTTGCATCAATCATACCTGTTCTTTCAATTCCGTTTACCTTCTTGGTAATACGAACCTTGATAGGAGCGTGAAGACCTACAGCTCCGTTATTATATGCAAGAACAGCCTCGTCATATGAACCAAATACCTTACCGGTACCGATTTCAGTATCATCTTTTAATGTCAGGTAGTAACTACCCAAAACCATATCCTGTGTAGGAACGGTTACAGGCTTACCATCCTGAGGCTTAATAAGATTGTTTGCTGAAAGCATCAAGAACCTTGCCTCTGCCTGAGCCTCGGCTGACAACGGAAGGTGAACAGCCATCTGGTCACCGTCGAAGTCCGCATTAAATGCAGTACATACCAGCGGATGAAGTTTTAAGGCTTTACCCTCTACCAACACCGGTTCAAATGCCTGAATACCAAGTCTGTGAAGGGTTGGTGCACGGTTTAAAAGAACGGGATGTTCTGATATAACATCTTCCAAAACGTCCCAAACCTCAGGGTTCACACGTTCAACCATACGCTTTGCAGATTTAATATTATGAGCCTTGCCGTCTGAAACAAGTTTCTTCATAACAAATGGCTTGAACAATTCAAGCGCCATCTTCTTAGGCAGACCACACTGATAAATCTTAAGTTCAGGGCCAACAACGATAACCGAACGTCCTGAATAGTCAACACGCTTACCCAAAAGGTTTTGACGGAATCTACCCTGCTTACCCTTGAGCATATCGGAAAGAGATTTCAAAGGACGGTTACCCGGTCCTGTAACAGGTCTGCCACGGCGGCCGTTGTCAATCAATGCGTCAACTGCCTCCTGAAGCATTCTCTTCTCGTTTCTTACAATAATCTCAGGAGCACCAAGATCAAGCAATCTCTTTAATCTGTTATTTCTGTTTATAACACGGCGATACAAATCGTTAAGGTCGGATGTTGCAAATCTACCACCGTCTAACTGAACCATAGGACGGATTTCAGGAGGAATAACCGGAATAACCGACATAATCATCCATTCAGGCTTATTACCTGATTTACGGAAAGCTTCAACAACCTCTAAACGGCGGACAGTACGAATTTTCTTCTGTCCCTTTGCACCTTCCATATCCTTTTTAAGCTGCTGGAAAAGCTCTTCCAAGTCAATCTCTTTAAGCATTTCCAAGATAGCCTCTGCACCCATACCGGCACGGAACATATCTCCGTATTTTTCGTAATTCTCTCTATATTCTTTTTCAGTTAAAATCTGATTTTTAGACAAGGATGTACGGCCCGGATCTATAACCACATATGCAGCAAAATAGAGAACCTTCTCCAATGCTCTTGGGGACATATCCAAAATCAAGCCCATACGGCTGGGTATTCCCTTAAAGTACCATATGTGAGAAACAGGGACTGCAAGCTCGATGTGACCCATACGCTCACGGCGAACCTTAGAACGAGTAACTTCAACACCACATCTGTCACAGACTACGCCCTTATATCTAACTCTTTTGTATTTACCACAATGACATTCCCAATCCTTTTGAGGACCGAAAATTCTTTCACAGAACAAACCGTCTTTTTCAGGCTTTAAAGTTCTGTAATTTATTGTCTCCGGCTTTTTAACTTCGCCGTGTGACCATTCCCTGATTTTCTCAGGTGAAGCAAGTCCGATTTGAATCGCTTCAAAATTCTGATATTCACTCATAACGACCATGCCTTTCCAACTCACTAAATTCGGTTACCGTCTGCCGTGAGTTTGGCAGACGGCATCTTTCTTAATCAAGACCAACTACATCTTAAAACAAAACGTCGTCATCATCAAAATCTTCTTCTTCTGCCATCAGGTCAAGAGATTCAACATCTCCTGAATCAAGATAATCGCCATCAAAGCCTACATCTTCCTTCTTGGTAAGCATAGCATCAAGGGCAGCAGAGAAGTCTGAAACATCATCGTCGTCATCCAACAACTCGTCGCCATCATCGCCGAGAATGTCTTCCATATCGCCAAGGAAATCATCTTCGTTGTTTTCAGTTTCCTGAGGAAGTTCTTCCTCAATTCCTGCAATGTTTACCGGCAAATCTTCACCGTCTTCATCAATAGATTCACGAAGAATAATTTCATTATCGTCCTTATCAAGAACCTTAATGTCAAGAGCCAAACTCTGCAATTCCTTAACCAATACCTTAAAGGATTCAGGTACGCCCGGTTCAGGAACATTGTCGCCCTTAACAATCGACTCATATGTCTTAACACGGCCAACAACGTCATCGGACTTAACTGTCAGGATTTCCTGAAGTGTATAAGCCGCACCATAAGCCTCAAGCGCCCAAACCTCCATCTCACCGAAACGCTGTCCACCGAACTGAGCTTTACCACCCAAAGGCTGCTGTGTAACAAGTGAGTAAGGACCTGTTGAACGAGCGTGAATTTTATCATCAACCAAGTGAGCAAGCTTGAGATAATGCATATAACCAACAGTTACAGGATTATCAAATGGTTCACCTGTACGTCCGTCATAAAGAACAGTCTTACCGTTTCTGTTATAACCTGCCATCTCAAGAGCATCCATAATATCTTCTTCGTTTGCACCGTCAAACACAGGAGTTGCAATCTTCCAACCCAATGCTTTTGCTGCATAACCCAAGTGAACTTCAAGTACCTGTCCGATATTCATACGGGAAGGTACACCCAATGGGTTAAGAACAATCTGCAATGGAGTACCATCAGGAAGGAACGGCATATCCTCTTCAGGAAGTATACGGGAAATAACGCCCTTGTTACCGTGTCGTCCCGCCATCTTATCACCAACAGAAATCTTTCTCTTCTGAGCGATATAACAGCGAACAACCTGATTAACTCCCGGCGGAAGCTCATCGCCGTTTGCACGGGTGAACACCTTAACATCAACGATTATACCATATTCACCGTGAGGAACACGCAATGAGGTATCACGAACTTCTCTTGCCTTTTCACCAAAGATTGCTCTCAAAAGTCTTTCCTCGGCAGTAAGTTCTGTTTCACCCTTTGGTGTTACCTTACCAACAAGGATATCTCCGCTTTCAACCTCAGCACCTATACGGATAATACCTCTCTCATCCAAATCCTTAAGAGCATCTTCACCCACATTTGGGATATCTCTTGTAATCTCTTCAGGACCAAGTTTGGTATCTCTTGATTCTATCTCGTATTCTTCAATATGGATTGAAGTAAACACGTCTTCTTTAACCAGTTTTTCATTAATTAAGATAGCATCCTCGTAGTTATAACCTTCCCAGGTCATAAATCCGATAAGAATGTTTCTACCCAAACCGATTTCACCGTTCTTTGTTGAAGGTCCGTCGGCAATGATATCCTCTGCCTCAACTCTTTCACCGGCTTTAACAATCGGTCTTTGGTTTATACAGGTTCCCTGGTTGGAACGTGTAAACTTAGTAAGCTTATATTTATCAATCTCGTGCTCGTCGTTCTTGATAACGATTTCATCAGCAGAAACCTTCTCAACAACACCGCCCTTTTTAGCAAGAATACAAACACCGGAGTCTTTTGCCGCCTTGTATTCCATACCTGTACCGACAATCGGTGATTCAGGAACAAGAAGGGGAACAGCCTGACGCTGCATGTTAGAACCCATCAGGGCACGGTTAGCATCGTCGTTTTCAAGGAATGGAATCATTGCTGTAGCAATTGACATAACCTGTCTTGGTGACACGTCCATATAGTCAACACGTTCAGCAGGGACTTCAAGAAATTCATCCTTGTAACGTGTTACAACCTTCTTTGCAACAAAGCGTCCGTCCTCGTCAAGCTCCTCTGTTGCCTGTGCAACATAGAAACCGTCCTCAACATCAGCTGTCATATATTCAACTTCTTTTGTTACTATTCCTGTTTCCTTATCAATCTTACGATAAGGTGTTTCAATAAATCCGTATTCGTTAACCTTGGCAAATCCGCTCAATGAGTTAATAAGACCAATGTTCGGACCTTCAGGTGTTTCGATAGGACACATACGGCCATAGTGTGAATGGTGAACGTCACGAACCTCAAAGCCTGCACGTTCACGGGACAAACCACCGGGACCCAATGCGGATAATCTACGCTTATGAGTAAGCTCACCAAGAGGATTAATCTGATCCATAAACTGTGAAAGCTGTGATGAACAGAAAAATTCTTTTGTTGCAGATGTAACAGGACGGATATTTATCAATGTTTGAGGAGTGATAACATCCAAATCCTGAATTGTCATACGCTCACGAACAACTCTTTCCATACGGGAAAGGCCTATACGGAACTGGTTCTGCAAAAGCTCACCTACACTACGCAAACGACGGTTGCCAAGATGGTCAATATCATCAATCTGGCCAACACCATTTGCAAGGTTTCCTATATATGATATAGATGCCATAATATCATCTATCAGGATATGCTTAGGAATAAGTTCATCTCTGCGGACACGAAGCTCGTTCTTAAATTCATCTGAATTTACATCAGGATACTGTTCAAGAATTTCGTGGAATACTATACCTCTTACATGTTCGCCAATTCCATAATCTTTTGGATTATAGTCAACGTAATTCTTAACATCAATCATTCCGTTTGAAATAACCTTTGTTTTTGTTCCGTCAACATCAAGAACAATATCGTTAACCTCTGCTTTTTCAAGAGCAAGAGCCATATCCTTTGTGATAACGTCACCCTCAGCAACAAGAATTTCACCTGTTTCAGGATCAGCAATAGTCTGTGCAGACACAAAGCCCACAATTCTGTTTGAAAGGCGGAGCTTTTTGTTAAACTTATAACGTCCAACCTTTGCCAAGTCATAACGCTTAGGATCAAAGAATAAATTTGTTATAAGTGACTGTGCACTGTCAACTGTGGGAGGCTCGCCCGGACGAAGTTTTCTGTATACTTCAAGCAAACCTTCTTCCTGTGTTGAAGTGGTATCCTTCTCCATTGTTGCCAAAAGACGAGGATCCTCACCAAACAATTCTGTAATTTGAGCATCGGTTCCAAAGCCCAAAGCACGAATAAGCACAGTTACAGGAATTTTTCTGTTTCTGTCAATACGAACATAGAAAATATCATTACTGTCTGTTTCATATTCAAGCCATGCACCACGGTTGGGGATAACCTGAGATGAGAACAGCTTTTTACCCACCTTATCAAATTCTTGTGAATAATACACGCTTGGTGCTCTTACCAACTGAGAAACGATAACACGCTCCGCACCGTTGATAATGAAAGTTCCGGCAGGTGTCATAAGCGGGAAATCACCCATAAAGATTTCCTGTTCCTTAACCTCGCCGCTTTCTTTGTTAATCAAACGCACCTTAACACGAAGGGGAGCAGCATAAGTTGCATCGCGGTCTTTACACTCCTCGATGTCATATTTTGGAGTATTATCAAGACGATAATCAATAAACTCCAAAATCAGATTTCCGGCATAGTCTGTAATTGGCGACACATCATGAAAGACCTCTTCCAAGCCCTCATCCAGAAACCAATCATAGGAGTTTTTCTGGATTTCAATAAGGTTGGGCATTTCCAGAACCTCATTGATTTTACCGTAGCTCATACGCGTGTTTCTGCCTAGTTTCACAGGATGTACCATAAAACCGATCACCTCGTTTATAAATTTTTAAACCCTCGGGACTTCTCCCTCGGAAACATTCTACTCATATAATTAAGTACCAATTCGGCAGTTTTTTACAGTTTGAAAAAAAGACTTGATAAAACTGAAAAAGTGTGTTATACTACCTTCGTTGTGTTACCCT
This sequence comes from Ructibacterium sp., assembly GCA_045603605.1. Lineage (GTDB taxonomy): Bacteria > Bacillota > Clostridia > Monoglobales > Monoglobaceae > Ructibacterium. The sequence continues at coordinate 15,755 of JAZUMJ010000075.1, forward strand.
AAGTAACACGATATATTGGCATCAAAATTGAGAAATACGCAAAATCCCTCACTATAAATAGATAATCATTATAACACTTATTTTATAGGTTGTCAAGTGATTTTCAACACATAAAAGTCGCCTAAAAATCAGCTTTTGGGAGGGCATTTTTGGGCGGTTTATACATTATTTGTTTTAATATCGCGGTTTTATGGAATTTTTCTTGAAAGGAATGACTGGATGAACAGGTATATTTCATTGAAAAAAAATTTAATATTGGTGTTTTTTGGGGCGTTTTTAACGCTTTTTGTTTTGTTAGGGCAAACATTGGCAACTGCCGCAGTTTTAGGAACCCAAACATCCGAAAAGAGTACTGAATTTGCTCAGGGAACAATCTACCACGCAAATACATTTTACAGTTCAAGCGTAGGTCAGCAAACTGAACATTATGTTACCTATACCCCCAACCCGGATGTTGTGCCTATCTTGACCAACGGTGCATCACTCTACGGAAAGAGAACTGTAACTCAGGCAAACAACCATCTTCAGGGGATTGGCATTAATTCAGCAATAGGTATGAACGCCGATTTCTTTTCTTTCCAGACAGGGGTTCCAATGAGTAACGTTATTATTGAAGGAAAAGTTATTTCAAAGGATTCAGGCTGGCTTCCGGCAGTGGGAATAAGAGCTGATGGCACGGCTTTTATGGGGACTATGCCCATAACAACTACTATCTCTGATGAAAATGGCTATATACCTGTTGAATGTATAAATAAATACAGACAACCCTATTCAATTTATCTTTATACTCAGGATTTTGCATACAACACCCACGCACCCGGAAAGGGAATTAATGTTGTTTTAGGCTCACTCAGCGGAGATATTACCTTAGACAGCAGTATAACCGCAGTGGTTGAAAGTATTACAACCGACAACGGTTCTGTAGAAATTCCTGCGGATAAAATTGTTATAAGTGTTGATTTATCTGCATCTCAGGATTTAATCGACAGGATGAATATTTTTGAGGTTGGAAAAAAAGTCACAATAGATACAAAGCTTGCCATAGAAGATAGTCGTTGGCTTGATGCACAATACGCATTAGGTGCGACAGGCGGAAAGCTTATCACCAACGGTCAGCTTGATTATTCCGATGAAGCCGCAGCCCCAAGAACAGCAATAGGCATCACTGCTGACGGCAAAATCATATTCTATACCATAGACGGCAGACAGAGCGGTTACAGCTATGGTGTAAGAAAAGAAACCCTCGCAAGAAGACTTTTGGAGCTTGGCTGTGTTGAGGCAATCAATTTAGACGGCGGCGGTTCTACCTCTCTTGGCGGAGTTTTACCCGGAACCACCAATTTTAAGGTTCTAAACTCACCATCAGACGGCGGGCTAAGAAGCTGTGCAAACTTCTTCTTTTTAAAGAAGAATAACGCTCCTGACGGAATTCCGTACATTCTTAATGTTTCTCATTGGGGAATACCCATTCTGTCAGGTTCAACAGTTCAGCTTAAGGTTACAAGTGCTTATGATATCTCCTATGGTCCTGCCAACATTCCTGATGACATAGTATTTACATTAGGTAAGGATGCAAGCACTGCTGCACCTTCAGGACTTAAAACCGAAGTTTCTCAAAATGGTTTTGTTCAGGCAAGAGGTAACGGCGATATCTATATTAATGCAAACAGCAGCACCGCCAATGGTAGCACAATGTTAAGAGTTGTTGCAACTCCTGATGAGCTGAAAATCTTTAATGCTGATACCAACGAGCGGATATACGATTTAACTCTTAACCCCAATGATACAATCAACCTTACTGCAACGGCGTACTGGGGCGGTCAGGCAATGATTGTTAATCCCGAAAGTTTTACCTGGAGAGCTGTAAGCGATGATGAAAGCATTGGTTCAATTACAAATGACGGCGTATTTACTGCCTCGGCTAATAACGGTGCTACAGGGATTGTTGCGGTTAATGCAGGTCTTTGCACATTAGAACTTCCTTTAAGAATTACAGAGGTTGGCGAAGAAATCGGCAAAGCATCCTATCCCGACATCTACGGGGAAGTTCGTGAAGAGGAGTTTGTTGTTACCTTAATAGACGAAAACGGTAACATTCCCAAAGAAAATATCAGCCTTACCATTGACGGAAAAAAGGTTTCATTCACATATAATGAAGAAACAGGTTCTTTAACATATCCTCTCGACGAAACATTTAAGGACGATTTTCACAGAATAACCCTGATTGTGACCAACAATGCAGGTGCAAGCCGTATTGAGGTTTACGATTCAGGAGATTGGTCGCAGATGGAAAATTCTTTCCCTGATACAGAGGGACATTGGGCAAGTGCATATATCAGCTATATGGTAAACAACAAGGTTGTTAAGGGAAGTGATGATGGATATTTCTATCCTGATAAATCAATGAACCGAACAGAGTTTGCCATTATGCTCTGTAACTATTTAGGAATTGACCCCTTAGATTATCAGGACGTAATTCTTCCATTTACCGATGCATATGAAATTCCCTGGTGGGCGTTAAACAACGTAAAAGCCGTTTACAGCCTTGGAATTATGCAGGGTCAGCTTACGGATTACGGCGTTGAATTTAAGCCCTATGCAGATATACAAAGAATTGAGTATGCAATATCAATAGGCAGACTTCTTCCCCCCGGTTTGATGTCAGCCCCAATATACGCTCTTGACGAAGAGGATATCCCATTCTGGGGCAAAGAAAGTATGAAGATAGCCACTGCACAAGGAATTATAAACGGTTACCCCGACGGAACACTAAAACCCCGTCGAAGCGTAACCCGTGCAGAAGCCGTTAAAATTTTATATACTGTTTTTGGTGTCGGAAAATAAAAAAGTGCACTGCCTAAAGTCAGTGCACTAAATGCATTTATATTATTCTTCAATAAACTCTTCTAAAATTTTAACTGCCTCTTCTATACATTCGTCACAGGAGCAAAGATTTTCGGTTTTAATTTTACCGCACATAATCGTTCCAACTCTTGACTCAAATTTCTCCATAAGCTCATGGGCAGAAGCGTAGCTTGCTTTTTTATTTGTTTCGGGTAACTTTTCGATGCCGAAGCTTTTAATCCCTCCGACTACAAAAACCATAGCACTCACAGCTCCGCAAACTCCTTGCGTGCCGCCCATTCCTCCGCCAAAAGCCTCTGTAAGTCTAAACAGCTCGTCCTCGCTGTATCCTAATTTATCAGCAAATACACATGCCACCGCTTGTGCACAGTTGTATCCTTTTTTGTGGTTTTCTACCGCATTTTCACATTTGTTCATTTTTTTGTATAAACTCCTTTTCTTATTCGTTTCTAACATTCTCTTTATTAAAGGCTGTATAATCTTGATGTCGGATTTTACACTTCATTCCCGTTATAATCCACCCATTTTTTATTTGCCGGATCAATACATATAAGCATTTTATTTAGGTCTGTATCAAAAATCTGCTGTCCATAAGTTGGATAATAGCTGATACGTTCCTTGGTTGTGCAAACAAGCTTGTGGCAGTTATTCCGTGTTTTAAAACCTGTTCCGGAACCGTCATTTTCCCAAAGTTGAAAATCTTCTATATTAAGATGATTCCACGCCGGCTGAACAGTAAAATCAATATTTCCTTTCCATGTACCCGGATAGACCTCTTTCATACGGTGCCCATGAACCTTTCCCGGGGACTGTTCGGCAATATGCTCAATATTAAAACTTATCATTGTTACCTCTTGATTTCCCTGCATTCTGTTGCCGTTTTTGGCCCCATCCTTAAAATCAAAAAATCCGTCCTTGCCCCTATTTATTGCATATCTCTATTTATCTTCCCTCTTCTGCCTTTGAAAATAAGTACCATCCCCAAAATCAAAGTAAGTACAGCCAAAATTTGTGATACACGCAAAGGACCTAAATAAAGAGAGTCGGCACGAAGTCCTTCTATCCACATTCTGCCAAGTCCGTACCAGACAAGATAACCGCAAAACAATTCGCCCTTAAAGGAACAAATTTTCTTATATAACAGCAAAAAAACAATTCCTATACCGTTCCACAAAGATTCATACAAAAACGTAGGATGAACACTGCTTGCTATTTTGTCGCCGTCCTGAACCACCGTCATCGCCCAAGGCAGATTGGTATAACTGCCAAATGCCTCGCCATTTACAAAATTACCCCATCTGCCGATTGCCTGACCTATAAGTAATCCAACAGCGAGCATGTCAAGGACTATACCCATATTGATTTTCTTCATCTTACAATATATGAAAATCACGGCACAGGCTCCGATTATTCCGCCGTAAACAGCAAGTCCGCCGCTGCGGATATCGAAAACCGACATCAAATCACTTTTGTATGCATCCCAACTGAAAACAACATAATAAAGTCTTGCACATACAATTGCAACAGGAACGGCAATTAACAGCATATTCAAAAAATCGTCCTGAGAAAGACCGTTCTTTTTTGTTTGCCGCATCCCGTAGGACACGGCAAGCAATAATCCTAAGCCAATCAACAGCCCATACCAATAAACCGACAATCCGAATATGCTGAAAGCTACTCGGTTAATCTCAAATTCAAGTCCCATATTCGGGAAACTGATTTGATTTATCATTTTGATTTCTCCTTTTATTCCTCAACAGGATTTATAACCGACAATACACAGTTTTCGGTATCAAAATGCTCTTTTAAGCGGTTCATAACATCTGCGTCTGATACCTGACGGACAGCCTGTGCATAATCCAGAGGATTTGTGTTGTTAAATAAACGGCGTATAAACTGATTTCCCATTCTTTCGACACTGTTAAAGGTTCTTATACTTCCTGAAATAAGGCATTTTCTTGCCCGTTCAATATCCTCTGCGGGTATGGAATTTTTCTGTAGTTCTTTAATCTTTTCTTTTACCCTTTCATAAACCTTTTCAGGGTCTTGAGCCTCTCCGCCAATTAGAGTAAAGCCGTATGTTTTTGCCACATCTGCTTCCGCTCCGAATGTAGAGTCAATCAATCCCTCTTCGTAAAGCTCCATATACAAATCACTGCTTTTTCCCAAAACAGCCTCAAGAACAATCTCGGTTGCAATCTCTCTTTTTTGCAGTTCCTCGCCTGTTGTAAAAGGCGTGTTATCCTTAAAGCCTATTCTGAACAAAGGCTGTGACACCACAAGCTTTTGCTCGGTTTTATTTTTAACAACCTCTTTGGGTTCAATAAACTTATTTCTTGGAATTAAGCCTATATTACGATTGCTGTCAATATGCTTATCCACATATTTCATAGCCTCATCCATGTCTATATCTCCAACCATAACCAAAATCATATTGGCAGGATTATAGAAAGTGTTATAACACTTATAGAGAATTTCAGGGGTGATATGAGAGATACTCTCAACAGTTCCTGCAATGTCTATTTTCACAGGATTGTTATGGAACAGGGCTGTTAATGTATTAAAGAAAACTCTCCATTCAGGGTCGTCATCATACATTTTAATTTCCTGACCTATTATTCCTTGTTCCTTTTCCACATTCTCTTTTGTAAACCATGGGTGATTTACAAAATCAAGAAGAATATCTAAATTTTCATAAAAACTGTTGGTACAAGAGAAGAGATACGCCGTCATATCAAAGCTTGTAAATGCGTTACTGCTTGCTCCTGTTACAGAAAATCTGTCAAAAGCATTGCCGCCGTCTTCCTCTTCAAAAAGCTTGTGTTCAAGGTAATGGGCAATACCATCAGGAACAGTTGTCATATCCTTATCCCCCGGAACCTTAAATACTCTGTCTACAGACCCGTACTCTGTTCCGTAGATTGCATAGTATTTGCTGAATCCCTTTTTAGGAAAGAGATATACTCTTAATCCGCTTTGATGAACAGCAAACTGCATTTCTTCCTTTAATTCGTTGTTTATAAAACGTTCTGTCTGCATTATTCATCCATCCCTTCTGCCTGAACATTTCCTTTAAGGAAGAAAACCGTATCAAGCTTTATTTTCTGCATAACTGCCTTTATTCTGTCAATTGTAACCTTTTCAAGACATTCTAATAATTCATCAAGGCTTTGTTTTTGTCCCATAATTGCCTGACTTAAATAATAGTCCTCGATTGCACGCATACTGTCTTTAATGGAATTAAGACCTGTTGTAAGATACTTCTTTGCTGCATTAATCTCTTCAGCCTCTATCTCACCCTTTTTCATCTTTTCAAGCTGAACCATAATTTCGTCATATGCCGCCTGATAGTTCTTGGTTTCAATACCCGAACTTATCATCATAACGCTTTTCATTCTATCAGTTCTTGCCGCCGCATAATATGCAAGGCTGAGCTTTTCTCTTACGTTATTGAATAATTTTGAAAACGGACTTCCGCCAAAGATACAGTTTCCTACCATCAGCGCATAATATTCCTCTGTGGTGGGATTAACATCACAGCAAAATCCCATAGCAAGCTTACTTTGGACAACACTGATTTCTTCGGTTATATTTTGAACATCTTCCCTTGTTGAAACCGCAACTTCCGTTTTAATATATCCTGCATTTCTGGCTTGTAATCTTGAAGCAATTATCTCTTTTGCAGCCATCTCCATTTTTTCATCAACGTTTCCGCTTAAGAAAATATCAACTTTTGCAGATGCCAAAACATCAAGATAAAACTCATACAAGTTTTTAGGCGTTATCTCATCCAAATCCTCTGCATAGCCTGCCTCAAACATACCATAACCTGTTTTACCAAACATTGCCTCACGGCATTTTACATCTGTGTATTCCTTTTTATCGTTTACAAGTCCAAGGATAGCATTTTTAAGGTTCTTCTTCTCACTCTCCACATATTCAGGCAAAAATCCGCCATCCTTTAGCAACGGATTAAAGGCATATTCCATCAAAAATTCGGCAGCACGGTTCGTTAGTTCCTCGCCGATGAATTTATCCGAGATATACTCAATGGAAAAGTATAAAACCTCTCCATCTCCTTTCATTCTCACTCCCGCTCCGCATGATGCACTGTACATATCCTCAAGGCATCTTGCCAAATCCTTGAGCTTTGGATAGTTTTGCGTTCCTCTTTTTAATACCGATGACAAAAGAGCCGCTTTTGTTACTGTTTCTCTTTTAAGGGGAATATGGAAAAACAAGCTCATTCGATTAGTTTTGAATTTATCGTCTTTTATAATTCTCAAATCTACGCCCTGACATAAGTTTTCTGTCTGCATAGCAATCACTCCTTTAAATTTATTTTACGCCAATTACAGGGAAATAATACCCTACCATACAGCAGAGGCTGATATACCCAATATCAGCCCCTTTAGATATTCATTTTTAGCCCGGAGGCCAGCCAAGATTTCTGCCTGCAAGCAAATGGAAGTGGATATGGCCCACTGTCTGGCCACCGTCTTCACCACAGTTGTTTACAATACGATAGCCTTTTTCTGCAAAGCCCATTTCCTTTGCCAGCTTACTTGCAACAGCATAAATATGCCCTACAACTGATGCGTTTTCATCATTAATTTCATTTGCAGAGGAAATATGGGTCTTGGGAATAAGAATAATATGGGTAGGAGCCTGAGGCTCTATATCCAAAAATCCATAGACCAAATCATCTTCATAAACTTTTGTTGAAGGAATTTCTCCCGCTGCTATTTTACAAAATAAGCAATCCATTAGTTTTCACTTCCTTTATTATCCAATCTGCTGAGCAACAATTTCCTTAACCTGAGCAAGAGCCTCTTCAGCCTTTGAGGGGTCTTTTCCGCCGGCCTGAGCAGATTCAGGCTTACCGCCTCCGCCTCCGCCCATTGTCTTTGCAACAACGGAAATTATCTTACCTGCATGGACACCCTTTTCTGTTGCTGCCTTGGTTGCCATTGCTATAATGTTAACCTTACCGTCTGACTTTGATGCCAAAACAACAACTGAATCATCATTCTGTTGTTTAAGATTATCCCCTGCTTCACGAAGAGTATTCATATCCATACCATCTTCCATAAGCATTGAAACGATCATTGTTCCCTTAACATCTTCTGCACTGTCCATTGCATTTCCTGCAGCCGCAGATGCCATCTTACTCTTTAAGCTTTCAACCTCACGCTTTGCTTCCTTTAATTCCTCTGTAACACTTTCAGCTTTTGCTGTAAGTTCCTTTGGTGCGGTTTTAAGCACCTGTGCAGTTTCCTGAATAATTCTTTCTTTTTCGTCAAGAACCTTCAATACTCCAAGTCCTGTAACACCCTCAATTCTTCTTACACCTGCCGCAACACCGCTTTCAGACAAAATCTTGAAAAGTCCAAGCTTGCCTGTTGATGCAGCGTGGGTACCGCCGCAAAGCTCGATACTATAATCGCCCATCTTAACAACACGAACAACCGAGCCGTATTTCTCACTGAACAATGCCACTGCACCCATTGCTCTTGCCTCGTCAATAGGTTTTTCGGAACAATCTATCTCAAGATCAGCCAAAATCATTTCGTTAACCTGAGTTTCAACCATTTTCAATTCTTCGTCAGTCATTGCCGCAAAGTGTGAGAAGTCAAATCTCATTCTGTCCTCAGATACATAAGAACCTGCCTGAGCAACGTGGTTGCCGAGTACATTTCTTAACGCCGCCTGAAGAAGATGAACAGATGAGTGATTTCTGCGTATTGCATTTCTGCGAACAACATCTATCTTTGCATCAACTATATCGCCAACCTTAATTTCGCCGTTCTTTACAACAGCTCTGTGAAGGAACTTACCGTTCTTCTTCTTTGTATCTTCAACCTCAACCTCAGCATTTGAATTAACTACAACACCGCTGTCACCAATCTGACCGCCGCTTTCTGCGTAGAAACAGGTTTTGTCAAGCAAGAGAATAATTTCATCCCCCGCCTTTGCACTTTCTGCAAGACTTCCGTCCTTACCGATTGCAAGAACTTTTGCAGATAAAACATCGTTAACATAACCGTCAAATTCGGTGTTACCCTCGATAACCGCAAAGATATCCTCTTCCCATGCAGCGTCTTCCATATCTCCTCTTGCGGTTCTTGCACGGTTTTTCTGTTCATCCATAAGCGCCTTAAAACCATCTTCATCAACAGTATAACCTTCTTCTGCCGCAAGCTCTTTTGTCAAATCAATGGGGAAACCATAAGTATCATACAGCTTAAAGGTCTGCTCACCGCCAAGAACGGTTGAACCGCTTTCTTTAAGTTCTGCGATATAGCCTTTAAGTATCTCAAGACCCTGGTCGATAGTTTCTGCAAAACGTTCTTCCTCTGTCTTGATAACCTTTTCGATATATTCAAAGTTCTGTTCAAGCTCCGGATATGCTGAAGCACTCTCCTGAGCCACAACATTTGCAAGCTTATAAAGGAATGCGCCCTCAATTCCCAAAAGCTTTCCGTGACGAGCTGCACGGCGGAGCAAACGGCGAAGAACATAGCCTCTGCCTTCGTTTGATGGAAGAACACCGTCTGATACCAAAAATACAGTACTTCTTATATGGTCGGTTATGACACGCAAGGAAATATCCATAGACTTATCCTTGCCATATTCAACCTTTGCCATATCTGCCGCAGTATCCAAAATCTTACGGATTGTGTCAACCTCAAAAATAGATGTAACACCCTGCATAATACAAGCAATACGTTCAAGACCCATACCTGTATCAATATTAGGATGAGCAAGACGATTATAGTTTCCGTTTTCGTCCTTATCAAACTGGGTAAATACCAAATTCCAAAACTCAACATAACGGTCACATTCACAGCCAACTGCACAATCAGGTTCGCCGCAGCCGTATTCCTCGCCTCTGTCAAAATAGATTTCAGAACACGGTCCGCAGGGGCCTGTTCCTATTTCCCAGAAATTATCCTCTTTGCCAAGATAAACAATTCTGTCAGGGGATACACCAACATTCTTTGTCCAAAGCTCTGTTGTTTCCTTATCCTCTTCATATACGCTGACCCAAAGTCTGTCCTCGGGAATTTCCAAAACCTTTGTTATAAACTCCCAAGCCCACATTGTAACTTCGGTTTTGAAATAATCACCAAACGAAAAGTTACCAAGCATCTCAAAAAATGTACCATGGCGGGCAGTTTGTCCAACACATTCAATATCAGGTGTTCTGATACATTTTTGACAGGTGGTTACCCTCTTTGAAGGAGGAGTTTCCTTTCCCAAAAAGTATGGTTTTAAAGGTGCCATACCTGCATTTATCAAGAGCAAGCTCGCATCTCCCTGAGGAACAAGAGGGAAAGACGGCAAACGTAAATGCTCTTTTGATTCAAAGAAAGATAAATATCTTTCGCGTATCTCATTTAATCCAAGTTTTTCCATAATGTTTTCTCCATTCTAAAAACAAATTACCTATTCTAATATTATACCAACCATTCCCTTATACGTCAAGCGTTGACAGAAGAATTTTTTAAAAAATTAAAAGAAAAAAGGGCTGTAAAAAAACTTTTTACAGCCCCTAAAGGGGATAGGAAAAAAAGAGGCAGAATGAACAAACTGAACCCGAAGCTGTATATAGATACTGAGAGAGGTGAAGTTTGTTTATAGTAAAAAGGTATATATTTTGAAAAATCGAATTTTATTGAGATTTTTCTTCTTTTTCACTGTAGTCTAATTATATAATAAACCGTTTCTATTTGTTTTAGCACCTTTTTACGATCTGCACTTTTTTTACATCCCCGCAATATTATTCAACTATTGAACCCGATGTAAATGGTTCGTAGCTAACTCCCAATGATTTCATATATGAATCATAATCTCCCAACGAACGAATAGCAGTTGTGGTTTTATTCACAAGGAAATATTTTTCCGAAGCAGTACCCTCACTGTTTTGATACTCAATAGTCTTTCCACTGAGGTATACAACCGTTCCGGAAGGATTTTCAGTTTCAAACTGTTCAAGCCAGTAACTCTTTATATATTCGCTGTACTGGGTGTCGTCAGAAATTGATGTACTCTTTGGGGTACAGATTGAAACCTTGTCATAATCGCCCATATCGTTTCTCTGCAATGAACGGATGTAATATCCGCCGTTTTCATTATCCAAGCCAATTACGCCAACTGTTGCAAAAAGAGTTTCTGTTGGCTGTTTCATTATATCTGCAACATTAATTTGATTAATCTCTTTTTTAACAGGAACAACAACTGCTCTTCTGTTTGTGTTATCCCATGTTACATCTGCTTTAAATGCCTCGGATATAGCACGAATCGGAACATATGTTCTGTCATTCTGGATTGATGCCGGAACATCCATCTCAATGTTTTCTGTAGGAGTAGGGTTTCCGTCAACAATCTCATAGCACGCCATTATATTGTTATCTATCTGTAATGACAAAAGTGAATCATAAAGAACAATCTGAATTCTCTTCTCATCGCCAAACCAATAAACTGTTGCATCAAGAGCCTCGGCAACTGCACGGAGAGGAAGCATTAATCTGTTATCAACAATAATGGGTTCTGCACCCTCTGCAAAATCAATATTCTCACCTACAACAACACCAAGTTTCTCCGCTGAAACAGTTGTTGCAAAGCTTCCAAGCAGCATCATTGCCGCCAAAATTCCTGCTATCTTTTTCATAGCTCCTCCAATCCACAACAGAAAAGTCCGTTATCTGTTGTAACTTATATATTTTTTTAAATTAATAATCATATCTTAATCCATTATAGCGTATAATTAAAATAAAATCAATAACATTCTGTTAATTTTTTTAAAAACTCTTCGACGGTTAACTGCATATTTCAAATAAATTTTTGAAATTTCTATCTATGCTTCACCCAGGAAACGACAACTGCAGCAATCTCCCTTAAAAAGCTTTGATAAAACAAATCCCCGGGTGTGGGTGCTGATATTGCAACAGGTTTTTCAAATCCCACATATTCTGCCAACCTCTTTGAACGGTATATGTGAAAGTCATTGGTAGCAAAAGCTATTTTATAGGGCTTTCCCATTTCCTTTCTGTCCAACAAGGTTTTTGTAAATGCAAAATTCTCATAAGTACTTGTTGATTTCTCTTCTAAAATAATTCTCTTCTTTGCAATTCCTTTTTTCCGAAGAGCTTTTGAAATCGCCTCTGCCTCGGATATCTCTTCATCCGCCCCTTGTCCTCCTGAACATACAGCCTTTGCCTCAGGATTTTCTTTAAGCCATTTTGCAGCAGCTTCTATTCGGTTTTCAAGACAACGCCCGGGCTTTTTTCCTTCAAGAGAACTGCCCAAAATTATAATATATTTAGGTTCCTCTGCTGAAGCTGATGATACAGAGTCCGATGCTCCCATTATTATTCCTCCAATCCAGAAAACTGCCAGAACTGCAATCAAGATTATGGCGGCAATAACGGCAAGAAAAATGTTCTTTTTCATTATGTTCTCAATCCTTTCAGATTTTTCGTTTTTCAATATTCATTATGTTTTTCCCTTTAAATGTGAATGTACCATATTGTCATAATTGCAAAGTCTGCAAACATATGTATAATCCAGGAATTATAAATATTTCTGCTTTTATCATCTACATAATTAAATATCCCTCCGCCAACAGCCAGACCGACTAATGCCAGCAAAAGTAACGGGACAGGGAAAGACCCGCCAATCATTGCTATATGATACAAGGCAAACATACAAGAGCTGAAGATGTATGCCACATTTTTTGTTGTATATTCCGACAGCTTTATAAATGCAACAAATCGGAATAGAAATTCCTCCAAAAGCGAATTGCAAAAGGAAATATATAACGCAATCAGAATAAAACTATTCTGAGAAACCTTTTGGTCTGTCGAGAGTGAATTTACCAATGAGGAATAGTTAAAAATCCTCTTGGTTATAAAAAATGCTGCCATAATTATAACATAAATAATTAAGCCAAGTCCTAATAATTTAATTATCCTTTTTTTATTTAATGAAAACCCATCGGCAAAAACTCTTTCTTTTTGTAATTTCATAAAAACAAGAGGTAAAAATAAAAAGAAAACTATCTTTAATACAGATTTAACAAAATAAGTCGGCTCAATTATGGTTTCAATTATTGCCATAACAATACAAACCAGTACTATGAGAGTAATCATAAATATAGATTTTTTAGTATTACTTTTCATATAATCACCTTCAATCGAAAATCTAAGAGTTATTTATTATAAAGACCGCACGATGTAGTCAATGTGCCAAAATTTTGCAGGGAACGGGCTTGCTCGTTCCGTCTTTTTCGGCAGGAGCAAGCCCCTGCCCTACATTGCACGAATTGCTTGTATAATCCGGATGCCAAGATTATTTAAAAATTGCGAGGCATAAGGTTTAGACGCAAACCTTTTTGGTGTAAGTTCAGGTTAATTCAGGATTAAAAATCATTTAAATTCATTTTTTATAGGTTTGCTGAATTCAAACCTCTTTATCTTAATTCCAAAATATTTTTCAAGTTGGTCATCGCTCATTTTCTCGCTTGTATATTCATATGTTTTTGGACCAGTTTGAAAATATTCCACATAGGTGATTCTTGGTTTACCATTGTAAACCATTGAATTTGCATTAGGATCGCCCATATAATATTCTGCTGATCCATACTGTAGCATAACCCTTGATTCTATGTTGTTCCTATCCTCGACAAGAACAGAATTTGTGTTTGGCTCAAATTCAATAATAACTCTCTTTTCCTTTTCTCCGCTTTTCAAATAAGCATTCCATCTCCTTGGCTTATTAAAAGTAAGTGCAGATAAATCATATCCATTAAATTCACAAACCACAGTATCTTCAATAACAAAATTTTCTCCGTTCATTTCATATTCAACAACAAACGGAAATTCTTCTGTCGTAATCTGTGGTGATTTTTGTTCTTCTCCTCTCAAAAGAAGAAACAGCCCTGTAATCAGTAAAACAACAACTAAAACGAAAACTCCTAATGCCATTCCACAACCTTCTAAAACTTTTTTCATTCCGTTTCTCCATTCGACAATATTCGACATATCCATATAGTTCATGTTAAGTTAAATCAAAAAACATCATTCGCTATATTTTATTATAACATATAATTTTATAAATTTCTATACAATCATAAATTTTTTGAATTAATTTATAAAAAAAAGATATACTAAATACAAAACAAATAAAAATTTACTGAAAAGAAAGGAATTATTATGGACGCTTTAGCTTTAATATTAGTAATTGTAGGTGCTCTTAACTGGGGCAGTATCGGTTTATTCGGATTTGACATTGTAGGAGCATTATTCGGCGGTCAGCTTTCTGTTTTTTCAAGAATTATTTTTACTGTTGTTGCTCTTGGCGGTCTTTGGGCAATTACATTCTTCTTCAAAGACACCATTATGGGAAAAACCGACAGATAAATAATAAAGTTTTAATGGGATGAATAAAGTCAGTGGACTTTTTTCATCCCATTTGTATTCCTGAGGGGATAGGAAAAAAGCTTTGGAATTAATAAACTGAGCCAGAGCGTTAGCTTTGGGTTACCCGAAGGCGTACATTGGTACGTCGAGAGGCGAAGTTTATTGATAGCAAGAAAAGTTTGATTTTTCTACATTATTAAAATTAATTTATCGTAAAATTTTGCTTATAATTTACTTATAATTACTTATGGTTTCCTCTTTTCTTGCGTTCCGGAGTTTTTTTACATCCCCTTACGCTGTAGTTGCGGCACTTATACAATATACTCTAAAGGCTCCTGCCTTTTTCAGCATTTTTGATGTTTCTTTAAAGGTTGCACGGGTTGTACATACATCGTCTACTAAAAGTATTGTCTTATTGGCAATCTCATCTTTTTTGACTACCATAAAATTTCCTTTTACATTTTCAAGCCGTTCTTCATAGGAAAGACCGCTTTGACGCCGTCTTATATCTTTTTGTTTCATTACTCCCGTAATATATTTAATTCCAGTTTCATTTGATAATGCTTTTGCAAGATACTCAGCCTGGTCATAACCCGTCTTGAGCATACGTTTTCTTCGTGGCGGAACAGAAACAATAATATCAAAATCTACATTCTTATAATCATAGTCTGCCATTACCTTCATATCTTTTGCAAAAACATCCCCATACATTCTGTATCTTTCATTTTTAAACCGCAGAATTGCATCCCGTACTCTATTTTCGTATATATAGGACGCTGTTATCCGTGTATACCAGTCTTTTGTATACTGCATACAATGCTCACAATATTCTTCCCCCATAGCAACAGGCTTTCCGCATTTTTTACATCTTGAATGAGCCAATGTATATGGCAGCTTATTCCTACATTCTGTACACAGCATATTCTGTGTTTGCAACCCCATAATTTCACGGCAGAATATACACTTTGGTGTAAACATAAAATTCCTTACAGTATTTAATACCATAAAAATAATGTTCTTAAATCTTACCATTTTCTTTTTCGTGCTCCTCAATTGCAATTCTTATCAGGTATCTTATTTCTGCATTAATCGACCTTCCGTCATACTCTGCAAGACTTTTTAACTTTCTGTGCATCTCGTTACTTATTCTAAGCCCTAAATGTTTTTCCTTTTCCATGGTACAACCCCCTAAACTTTATTCAAGTCTATTTTAAGTTCATATTTACATTATTTTCTATAAATAGACTTATTTCAAGTCCATTTTATTTTATACGACAAACTTTTTATATAAAATGCAAATTTTTATAAAACTATGCGATTGATTTTACAAAAATATTTTTGGAAATAATTGGGAAATAATTCTTTTATGATATTATAAAAGAACAATAATTTCAAGGAGGAAATATATGAATATACGAATTGATTATATCGACACTACCCTTGTTGTCAAGCTTAGCGGAGAAATTGACCAAAGCTGTGCAAGCGAAATTCGTTCGGACATAGACAGGGAAATTCAGTTAAAAAATGTTAAAAATCTTATATTTGACTTTGGCGGAGTTACCTTTATGGATAGTTCAGGAATTGGCGTAATTCTTGGCAGATACAAACAGATAAAGGCCCGTGGCGGAAAAACAATGATTGTAAGGCCTCAGCCTCAGGTTGATAAAATTCTGGAGTTGTCGGGACTTAAAAAGATAATGGATTGCAGTTAACTAAATATTGCAGAAAGGAATTATAAAATTATGGAAAACTATATGAAACTTGAAATACCATCAAAAAGCCGAAATGAAAGCTTTGCCCGTGCAGCAGTTGGTGCTTTTGCAACCCAGTTGGATTTAACCTGCGAAGACCTGGCTGATATAAAAACTGCCGTTTCCGAGGCGGTAACAAATTCAATAATACATGGTTACGGAGATGCAAATGGCGTTATTGAAATTATGTGTAAAATTTGCGGTAATCAAATAATAATCGTGGTAAAGGACAGGGGCAAGGGAATAGAAGATGTAAATCTTGCAATGCAGCCCTTGTATTCAGGTTCACCCGATGAGGAGAGAAGCGGAATGGGATTTACTGTTATGGAAAGCTTTATGAACTCCTTAAAGGTCGATTCAACAGTTGGTGAAGGAACTTGTGTTACCATGACGAAAAGGATTGGATTTGAACCTTATGTATAATCCTGAACGCAGTAACGAGGAACTTCTTACTCTTGCCGCTCAAGGAGATAATCTTGCAAAGGAAACACTGATATCACAGAATACAGGGTTAGTACATAGCGTCGTTAAACGTTTTTCAGGACGGGGTCATGAAACAGACGACCTTTTCCAGATTGGCTGTATAGGGTTGATTAAGGCAGTTCATAACTTCGACATGAAATATGGTGTGAAATTTTCTACCTATGCCGTACCTATGATAATTGGTGAAATTAAAAGATTTATTCGAGATGACGGAATTATTAAGGTAAGCAGAAGTTTAAAGGAGATATCTATAAAAGCACTGGCTATCAAGGAAGAGCTTACAACAAAAGAGGGGAGAGAACCAACTCTTATGGAAATCGCCTCAAGACTTGGTATATCCACAGCAGAATTATCTGTTGCACTGGAAGCCGGTATAAAACCTGAATCACTATATGCCGCAACAGATGATGGGAACCGAGAAAACCGACCTCTTATAGAAAGATTGGAAAACGAAAGAGATTATGAAAGCGAGATTGTTGACAGACTCACTCTCCAACAGCTTTTAAAAGAGCTTAGCGAACGTGACCGCAAGATACTGATTATGAGATATTTTAAGCAAAAAACACAGGCACAAATTGCCGAAATGGTTGGTGTATCCCAAGTTCAGGTATCAAGAATTGAAAAAAAACTGCTTTCAAAGCTCCGAACCCAAATAGATGAAAAGAGCGAATAGGTATCCCTATTCGCTTTCTTCTACCAATTCAAATTCAACCGTATCCATTATCTCAAAAACGCCATTCTTTGCCTGAAGAACCGGTATTTCATCATAAATCAAATCTCCAAATTCATCAAACTTATATATATTAGAGCGTTCACTCCTGAAATATTCACCTAAAAGCTTTGCATCTGAGGTTCCGCAGGTTATAATTCCGTCAACAACCGCCATAGTTGAAAAATATCCGTGAGTAACCTTTCCAAGCTGAGATTTTCCGTTATAAATCCCCTCATATCTTTCAATAACTGTTTTAAGTCTTTCCTCTTCCCATTTGGTTTGAACATTACAAGGGATAATAGTTCCGTCAAGTGAAGTTCCATAGTCATCTATGATTTTTGAGCTGTCAATAGAATAATCCGACAAGATATATGCATCAGGTATTTGTTTTTTTACTTCTCCCACCAATTCTGCGTTTTTTTCACCATCATTGCAAAGAAGTGCCACTGCCTGAGGTTCAGCAATCAAAAGGCTGTCTATAACTTCTTCCGATGATTGTCTCTTTAAATCCACAGTCTTTATTACCTGAATACCAAATTTCTTTGCGGCAAGGGTCATAGTATTATAAATATGAGCAGAATAATCTTCGTCCTTATATACCATTGCCATACTGTAAACCCCTTCATCCGAGAGGGTTTTCATCACTGCCTCTGCCTGGGCTTTAAGTCTGTATACAGGATAGAATTGATTTTTTTCTTCTATCAGTCTGTAATTTTGTCCCTTTTCATCCATCCAAAAAACAACCTTACTGCCCTTATTCAATTTCTTGGCTGCACTTTCTAAATCCCCCTCTGCACCATAGACAAAGACCACATCTATATCATCACGATTTAAAGCTTCCGTTGCCTTTTTTGGGGTTTCATCCAACACAGATTGGTCATCAAAGAACTCTGTTTCTACTGTGTATCCATATTTTTCATAGGCTCTTTCCAAGTCATTTATAGCAAGGTCTATTCCCCATAAAAACTCTGCACTTTTTTCCATAATCGACTTGTATGAACCCACAATTCCGATTTTTACAACCTTATCTTCCTTCTCCTTACTACCACTGCAACTGCACAGCACTGCGGAGGTAATCAGCAACACCAATAAAATTAATAATGTCTTAGTTTTATTTTGGGCTTTTTTCATTGGCTAAACATCCTTTCATACGAATAAAAGGGCACAGCAAATTAAATCTGCCGCACCCCTTTGTAAACATTTATTTGTTTCTGTCACGAAGGAAAACAGGAACATCAATTCCGTCATCCTCACCGAACTTACTGAACAAATTTGTTGAAGAAGGAACCTTCTCAACAGGTCTGCTTGATGATGCAGTTGTTGCGGTACCTGCAGTGGAGGCTGTTCCTCTGTTAACATTTCCGCCGTTACCAAATCTGCTTAAAAAGCTGTCAAAAGGACTATCTGTTTCCTGAGCCTCATAAGGAGCATTGCCTTTAAATCCTGTTGCAATAACTGTAATCTGGATTTCATCGCCCATTGTTTCGTCAATGATTGCACCAATGATAATGTTTGCATCCTTATCAGCAGCTTCCTCAACCAATTCTGCTGCAGTTTTAACTTCCAAAATACCCAAATCACTGCCGCCGGTAACATTAAGAATAATACCTTTTGCACCTTCAATAGTTGTTTCAAGAAGAGGACTATGTATAGCCTTCTTTGCAGCTTCTTCGGCACGGGTTTCGCCGCTTGCACGACCAATTCCCATATGTGCAAAGCCTGTATCCTTCATAATAGTCTTAATATCTGCAAAGTCAAGGCTGATAAGACCGGGACGTGAAATCAAATCTGATATACCCTGAACACCCTGACGAAGAATATCATCTGCCATCTTGAATGATTCAAGCAACGGAGTTCTGTTTTCAGCAACCTCCAACAACTTATCATTAGGAATAACAACCAATGTATCAACAGCGCCCATAAGGTTTTTAATACCCTCATTACTGTTTGCCTGACGGGTTTTTCCCTCAAACCAGAAAGGTTTTGTAACTATACCTACAGTAAGAACGCCCATCTCCTTTGCAACCTCTGCAACTATAGGAGCAGCACCGGTACCTGTACCGCCGCCCATACCGGCTGTAACGAATACCATATCTGCACCCTTAATTGCCTGTGCAATCTCGTCACGGCTTTCCTCTGCCGCCTTTTTACCGATTTCAGGAACAGCACCTGCTCCCAAACCTTTAGTAATCTTTTCACCAATCTGTATTTTCTGAGAAGCCGCAGAAAGTGTTAAATCCTGCTTATCTGTATTAACAGCAATAAACTCAACACACTGCACCTGAGCCTCTATCATTCTGTTAACCGCATTATTACCTCCGCCACCGACACCAATAACCTTAATCTGAGCGGGGTTCACATTTTCCGTATCAAATTGAAACACGTTTTTTCCTCCTTACTATATACCATGCATCAAATTTTCCATAAGTTATAAATATATTATACCACGGATTTTTTATTTGTAAAGATAATTTTTCAAATTTTTTAAAATAATATTACATTTATGTTACAAGAATCGAACTTTTTCTTGTCAAAATGTTTCATTTTCTTTTTTTCTGCTAATTTTCAGGCTTGTCCGATGCAGCAGGCTTTGAAGATTGTGTGGGCTTTGGGGAAGATGTGGGTTTTTCAGCCGTATCTCCATCGGGATTTATTGTTGCTGTTGGTTCGGGGGTTGGCGATGGTTTTGGAACCATTCTTGCCTTTCCATCCTCGGGAGAGCGAACATATATATCATTTCCTCTGTAGTCCATTACAGCTTTTTCTGTTGATGAAATCTTTTCATTTATAATTTTTTCTAAGAATGACATCCTGTATTCCAAATTTTCGGGCTTGCCTATTAATATTTCAAGACGCTTTTCTATCACAATTGTAACATCGTTTATATCAGTTATATCAATATAACTGCATCTTGTGAGCAATTCCGTATTTTCCATATGGTTAAAAAGCTCCATAAGTGTTTTAAGCTTTTCCTTTTCGTCACTTTTAATTTCTTTGCCAACCTCAGGATTTTTCAAGCCTATTCCCACAACAAGAGGAAACTCATACTCGGTCTTATTCTCTTCCTGAATTTCTTCACCATTTTCATCTGTGGGTTTAGGAGTTTCTGTCGGCTTTGGAGTTTCGGTTGGTTTTGGAGTTTCACTCGGTGTAGGTTCTCCCTCTTTCTTCTCCTCCCCGTTCTTCTCTTCCTTTTTTTTCTCCTTATATTTTTCAACCTTAACGGGAACATTTGTTTCTGCTAATTTATCGGCCGCCTCCTTATCCAGAATTTCGAGAGCCTTTCCGTCCATATCAGTAAGAACAGCTCTGCCGTCGCCAATCTGGATATATGCAGCAGGAACACATTCTTTAATAGAAATTTTTATTCCGTCAGGAAAAATACGTCTGATTTGAGCATCTTCTACCAAAGGAATTTCTTTCACTCTTTTTTCAATGTCACCCATATTTTGCAGAAGAACATTTTTCCCTTTTTCTACCTTTGCCGCCGCTTCGATTTCCTCATAGGCAATCCTTACATTTCCTTGGCAGACCACATTTTCAACATTAAAAATCGGCGTAAAGAGCAAGGCTGCACAAACTGCAACACAAACTCCAACACCAATTAAAATCCATTTTCTTCCCTTAAAATCAATTCCTTTTTTCATCATTGTATCTCCGTTATTGTTTTGAGGGGCGGAACTTATCCGCCCTTATATTATATCTATATCGCCGCCAAGATTTTTAAAATCCCTGACAATATCCTCATACCCTCTGTCAATATAATGAATTTTAGAAACAGTGGTTCTTCCTCTGGCAGACAAACCTGCAACCGTAAGTGCGGCTCCGCCCCTAAGGTCTGCCGCCTCCACATCTGCACCATGAATATGGGATACACCTCTGATATATGCATTCATCCCTTCAACACGGATATCTGCTCCCATCCTGAGAAATTCACCCACATGCTTAAATCGGTTTTCAAAAATTGTTTCGCTTACAACCGAGCTTCCTTTTGCCCTGAGCAAAGCCGCCATAAGCGGTGCCTGCATATCTGTCGGAAAGCCGGGATAAGGTAATGTTTTTATCATTGGTACAGGCAATGGGCGTTTATTCATTTCAACTAAAATGGTACTGTCTTCACATTTGACATCTGCACCCATATCTAAAAGCTGTGCTAAAAGCATCTGCATATGACAAGGTTCAACATTTTTTAAAAGAATTTTACCGCCACAGGCAGTAACTCCGCAAGCATATGTTGCTGCAACCACTCTGTCGGGAATAACCGAATAACGGCAGCCCTGAAGTTTTTTTACGCCCTTTATTCTTATGTAATCAGAACCTGCACCGCAAATATTTGCACCCATTGTATTAAGAAAGTTCTGTAAATCTACAACCTCCGGTTCTCTTGCCGGATTAATAATTACAGTTTCCCCCTGTGACACCGCTGACATTAATATAATATTTTCAGTTGCACCTACGCTCGGGAACATCAGGGTTAAAGTTTTTGGTGTAAACTTCTCAACCTGACAATCTATGTATCCACCGTCTTCGACCACCTTGACGCCCAATTCCCGTAATGCTCTTAGATGGATATCAATTGGTCTTGCACCCAGTTCGCAACCTCCGGGATAGCTTATTCGGGCTTTTTTGCATCTTCCCAAAATTGCCCCTAAAAACATAACCGAAGATCTCATTCTTCGCATTAAATCATCGGAAATTGTGTAATTGGGGCTAACAGTTGGATATAAATAAACCTTATTATCGGAATACTCTGCACTGCAACCTAAGCCCTCTAAAATCTCTAAAGCCACATGGACATCGGATAAATCGGGACAGTTTTCTATAACACAGGCTTCCTCTGTTAAAAATGACGCCGCCAGAATGGGAAGCACCGAATTTTTTGACCCCTGAACTACCGTTTCACCATAAAGAGGTTTCCCTCCGTTAATGCAAATTTTTTTCACAATCAGCACCTCCTATCTACACACATATTCTATGCATAAAATCGGTTTCGGTGCCTGACCGCCTATTTCATTATACCTTTTATCTCCTTATAAAGAGTCTTTATTGCATCGGGTTTACCAAGTTTTCTTGCTGATTCTGCCATCTTTGAAATTTGGGCAGATGAGCTTACTATATCTGTAACTGTTTCATTGAGCATATCAGGTGTGAAATCCTTTTCCAATATAACCTTTGCTCCGCCGCCCTTTTCAACAGCACGGGCATTATGCTCCTGATGATTTCCTGTTACATAAGGTGACGGAACAAGAATTGAGGGTTTACCCAAAGCCGTCAGCTCACAAAGAGTGCTTGCACCTGCTCTGCTGATAACCAAGTCTGCTGCACTCATTACAACATCCATATTATAAATATATTCAGAAACCGTAATTCCCTCTATTTTTTCAGGGTCGACACCTCTTTCTTTAAAGAGAGCCATAACATCATCATACTGATTGTTCTTCCCTGTTCCCATCATTATCTGGTATTTGCCTGTTTTAGCTACATCGCATATCCAGTTGGCAACAGTTTTATTAAAATCCCTTGCTCCAAGGCTTCCGCCAAAGATAACCAAAAACGGTCTGCTGTCAAGATTAAGCTTTGCCCTTGCCTCTGCCTTTGGCATCGACATTAAGGATTCTCGCAAAGGGGTTCCTGTGACCATAACCTTTTTGGGATTTACCAAAAATTTTTCAGCCTCCTCGACACCGAGAGCAGTTATATCAACATATTTTGTCAGCAATCTTGTTGTGACCCCCGGAAAGGCATTGGATTCGTGGATAAGCGTGGGTATTCCCATCTTAGCTGCCGCATAGAGGACAGGGGCACAAACATATCCGCCTGTTCCTATAACCGCATCAGGCTTATACTTTTTGATTAATTTTTTTGCACTGCCAATTGCAAAAGGCAGTTCACATATATTCCTTATATTCTTTAAACTAAGGCTTCTTTCTAATCCGTGAACCTTAATCAAATCCAGATGATAACCACTGTTTGGAACAAGGCTGACCTCAAGTCCTGCCGCTGTTCCTACAAAGGTTGCGGAACAATTCTCTTCGTGTTCACAAAAATAATTAGCAATGGCAACAGCCGGATTAATATGCCCTGCCGTTCCGCCGCCTGCAAACAAAAGCTTCAATTTAATTTCCTTCTTTCTAAATTAAGGTATTGGATTGTCTTGACACGTTCAATACAATTCCCATTTCTGCCATAGTTATTGAAAGTGCCGTACTTCCGAAACTGAAGAACGGAAGAGGCATACCTGTTACCGGAATAGATGATGTAACAACTGCAATGTTAATAAGTGCCTGAAAAGCCACAATTCCAACAATGCCAGTAACAAGAAGTGTTCCAAACAAATCGGGGGCTTTTGCGGCAATCTTTGTTCCTCTTATAATAAGGAAGATAAACAAGCCTATTACAACTATTGCACCTAATAAACCAAGTTCCTCTGCCAGAACCGAATAAATAAAATCGTTCTGGGGTTCGGGAAGTGATTGATATTTCTGTCTGCTTTGACCAAGCCCAACTCCAAAAATTCCGCCTGAGCCTATGGCATATAAAGACTGAACTATCTGCCAACCATCCCCCTGTTTATCAGCAAAGGGGTCTAAAAAGGACACAACTCTTGCCATTCTATACGGGGCTTTTATTACCATAAATACAGCACCAATTACCGCAGGAATTGCAACAATAACGAAATGCTTTATTTCTGCCCCTGCAATAAAGAGTATTAAAAAGGCAGTAAGACCCATTAATATTATACAAGAGAAGTGTGGTTCAAGGGCAAGTAATAAAATAAATACACCTAAAACCGCTAAGTATGGTAAAAACCCTCTTTTAAAGTCCGGTAAAAACTTTTGGTTCTTCGACAAGCTGAAAGAGAAAAACAGAATTATTGCAAATTTGGCAACCTCTGAGGGCTGAAAACCAAACAGCCATCTTGTTGCACCATTCATTGTTGTCCCAACGCCTGGAATGATAACAAGCACCAACAAAACTGCACTTCCAACCAAAAGACCAAAGGATAACTTGCCAAGTCTGTGATAATCAAATTTTGAGAAAAACACCATACCAATGGTACCCAAAAGAACACCTGAAAGCTGTTTTTTCAAATACCACAGGCTATCTCCAAAGCTTGCAAAGGCTCTTGCACTTCCCGCACTGAATAACATTATAATACCAAATGCAAGAAGCAGTGCAACCGCCATCAAAAAGGGATAGTCCATACTTCCTTTTACAGCCTTAAACCAATCCAAAAACTTTTCTATCCCGCTCTTTTCTTCCATACGGCTATGAGCTGCGGGAGATTTTCTGTTGTATGAGTTCGGCTGAATTCTGCCACTGTTTCTGTAATTTCTGTTGTAATCCACGCCGTCTCCTCCATTCCTTTTCTATTATCCAAAATAATACATTATAACACAAAGTACTGCTGTCACTGCGGAAAATACAGCAACAATCTTCTTTTCGCTCCATCCGCACATTTCAAAGTGATGATGTATAGGGCTCATCTTAAATATACGTTTTCCTGTAAGCTTAAATGATGTAACCTGCATAATTACCGAAAGAGTTTCCATAACATAAACAAACCCAACAATTAAAAGAGTAAGGGGTTCTTCAAGAAGGATTGCCATTGCACAAACTGCTCCGCCAAGACAAAGAGAACCTGTATCTCCCATAAATACCTTTGCAGGATATTTGTTATAAATCAAAAATCCGATAAGTCCTCCAAGAACTGTTGATGCAAATAATGCAACAGCACTGTTTTCAACTCTGCCAACTGTTGAGAGCATAAGGAAAAATACTGCAACAACAATTGTTACACAGGTTGCAAGCCCGTCAAGCCCGTCTGTTAAATTCACACTATTTACTGTTGCAAGAATTACAAGGACTGCAAAGGGAATAAAGAACCATCCCATATTCCATTCAAAGCCTGCAAACGGTATTCTTACCACAGTTTCAATGCTTCCGCTAAAAACTGCCCAGGCAACAAATGCAACTGCAACAAGAAGCTGCAGACCAAACTTCTGTGCCGCTGTAAGGCCAAGGTTTCGTTTAAGGATTACCTTAATGTAATCATCAATAAAACCAATCGCACCATAAGCCAGCATAACAACAACCATCATACCAATCTGCAGAAGATTTGGTATTTCAATTCCCAAAAGGGGAGATACAACACACGCAATAACCAAAGCCCCGAGTATTCCCGCAATGAATATAAAGCCGCCCATTGTTGGTGTTCCTGATTTCTTCTCGTGCCACTTAGGACCTTCTTCCCTGATTTCCTGACCAAATTTAAGTTTATGAAGTATGGGTATAAAAAACTTACCACACACAGCTGCAACCAAAAACGCCGCAACCAACCCTATCAATAATTGCCACATATGTATAATCCTCCTCTTCCTTTGTTATTCCTAAAGCTGTTCAACAGCATCAGCTATTTCTTCCAACTTCATTCCTCTTGAACCCTTAACCAATATCACATCATTCTTCTTCAAGATAAATGAAAGCTTTTCCTTTAATTCATCGTTGCTGTCAAACTCATAAATATCAGCAGTGTTCATTCCTGCCGTTTCGGCTCCTCTTGCAATAAAATGTCCGAATTTTCCAACTGTTATCAAACAATCAATCTTATACTTAACCACAAGTTCACCAACACCTTGATGTGCAGTTTCGGATATTTCACCAAGCTCAAGCATATCCGCAAGACAAGCTACACGTCTGCCCTTAGTTTCCGTAAGTGATAAAACCTCAAGTCCTGACTTCATAGAAGCCGGGCTGGCATTGTAGCAATCCCTTATTATCTTATAATCCTCAAGTTCAATAAGCGTTTGTCTTAATCCACTTGGTGTAAATTCTTTGACGCCCTTTTTAATTAAATCAATATCTATTCCGTAGTTTATTCCCACAAGGATTGCCGCCAAGGCGTTATATATATGATGAACCCCCGGAACTGTTACTGCAAATCTGTATTCCTTACCGTAAATTTTACAAGAAAATTCACTGCTGTCTGAATATGTTTTCACATCGTATGCACAGATATCACATTCCTTATTGTCAATACCATAATAGAGGGTTTCAAAATCCAAACTGCTCCTTGCACCCCAAAGCAAATCGTCGTCACCGTTCATTATGGCAATTCCCTCAGGACGAAGTCCCTCAAAAATTTCAAACTTAGCCTTTCTTATCCCCTCACGGCTCCCCAAATGTTCAATATGGGATACACCTATGTTGGTTATAACCGCAACATTGGGTCTTGCCACCTTTGTAAGATTGGAAATCTCGCCAAAAGCACTCATTCCCATTTCAAGAACCATCATTTGGTCTTCCTTCATTAAATTGAATACTGTCAAAGGCAGACCGATTTCATTATTGAAATTCCCTTGGGTCATATGAGTTTTAAAGTTCTGTTTTAAAACCGAACCAATCATTTCCTTTGTGGAGGTTTTGCCTACACTTCCTGTAATTCCTACAACGGGAATATTAAATTTCATTCGGTATCCTTCCGCCAAATCTCTTAATGCCTTATGAGTATCTTCAACCTCAATAATAGGAAGGTTTCCAAAATCTCCGGCAGATTTGTTTACAACAGCACAAACCGCACCCCCGTCAATGGCATCTTTTACAAATTTATGACCATCAAATCTTTCACCGCTAAGTGCAATAAAAAGTGCTCCTTCTTCTATCTTTCTGGTATCTGTTGACACAGACTTTACAATTTCATCTCCATTACAGTTTTGCACACTGCCATTCATCGCCGATGCCGCTCCTGTAATATTAAATAACCATTCCAAGACTTATTCCTCCCTATCCCATAAAGGGTGCATCCAATAATTTACGGACAATCTCTCTTTCATCAAAGGAAATTGTTCTGTCAGCCAATATCTGGTATGTTTCGTGGCCCTTGCCTGCCAAGAGTACAATATCATTTTCCTTTGCATTATCCAAGGCATATTCAATTGCCTCAAAGCGGTTTGGAACAACCACATATTCTCCGCCGCCTTCTTTAACACCAACCAAAATATCATCTATAATCGAATCAGGATTTTCAGAACGTGGGTTATCACTGGTAACAACAGACAAATCAGACATTTCGGATGATATCTTACCCATCTTGGGGCGTTTGGTCTTATCTCTGTCACCGCCGCAACCAAATACAGTTATAACCCTGCCTTTGGCAAAGCCACGAATTGTTTCTATTACGTTATAAAGTCCGTCAGGAGTGTGCGCATAGTCTATTATAACTGTGAAATCTTTTCCGGTTTCCACAACCTCAACACGGCCCTTAACCCCTCTTGCAACCTTTAAATACTTAACTGCATCATCAACTGAAACACCTGCTGCCGCCAAACAAGAAAGGGCAGTTAATGCGTTATATACAGAGAACTGACCGGGTATTCCAAGCTCTACGCTGTATTCTTTCCCCTCATAACTAAGGTCAAATAAAACTCCGTTTTCTGTAAGTTCAACCTTTGATGCTCTAAGGTCGCAATCCTTTTCTACGCCGTATGTCAGCATTTTATCACAGGTTGCATTTTCTATTAAATATTCTGCTCCGCTATCGTCAGCATTTATTGCTCCAACCACAGAGTTTTTGAATAAAATCCCTTTCGCCGCCAAGTATTCTTCCATTGTATTATGAAAATCAAGATGATCCTGAGTTATATTTGTAAATGCTCCCACATCAAATCTGCATGCAGCAACACGGTCAAGTGCCAGCGAATGAGAGGAAACCTCCATAACAACATAATCAACCTTCCTGTCTGCCATTTTAGCAAACAGTTTCATAAGTTCAAGAGAGTCCGGGGTTGTATGCTTTGATGGAATTATTTCGGTGCCTATCATATTCTGATTTGTTCCAATCAAACCAACCTTTTTCCCCATTGCCTCAAGAACGGATTTTACAAGATATGTTGTTGTAGTCTTTCCGTTTGTTCCTGTTATACCAATCAGGCAGAATTTTTTTTGTGGATGGCCATAAAATTCAGCCGAGACAAGTGCCATTGCTTTCCTTGCGTTATCCACAACAACACAGGTAACTCCTAATTCACTTATATCACGTTCTGCAATAACCGCCACAGCTCCCTTTTCAACTGCCATAGGAGCAAATTTATGTCCGTCTGTCTGAAATCCGCTTATACAAATGAACACATCTCCGGGCTTAACTGTCCTTGAATCAAATGATATTCCGCCTATTGACATCTGGTCACTGCCAATCAGTTCTTTAACTTCAACATTTTTTAATAACTCCGAAAGTTTCATACTGTTTTCCTCCTTGAACATTAGAAAATCACATTCCATATGTCTGACTAATCATTAGCACCCTGATATTTAAAATCTACTGTTACCACCGTTCCGGGTTCTACTATTGTCCCCGATGCAGGTGATTGAGATGAGCATACCGAATTTCCCTCACCCGGAATACCCCTGATTTTAACGTTTAAGCCTTCACCAATCAAGGTTGAAGACGCACCTGATGCACCCATTCCAACAACACTTGGTACTGTTACGGTTCTTTCTGCCTTTGCACCATTCATATAAGCTACAACTGTTGAGTTAGCTGTAAGTCTTGTATGAGCCTTTGGAATTTGGTCAACAATTACATCGCCTGAACCCTTAAACCGAATTTCAAAGCCTGCCTCTTTGAGAACATTTGCCGCTTCCTGTTTGGTTTTCCCTGAAAGGTCAGGAACTTCTATATCAACAAATGCTTTTTCATCCTCATTATACATAGGCTCTACACTTAAATACTGTAATGTTTCTTCCATTATATTCTTAACAACAGGAGCCGCAATCGTTCCGCCATAGTAAGGCATACCAACAGGTGGCTGATCAAGAATAACAAGACAGGCAATCTGCGGGTCATCTGATGGAGCAAAGGATAAAAATGATGCTATATATTTTGCGTTACCTCTGGGCAATTTCTCGGATGTACCTGTTTTTCCTGCCACACGATAGCCGGCAAGATATGCGTTCTTACCTCCGCCCTCTGATACAACAGATTCAAGAACACTGCACATTACTCTGCTTGTTTCCTTGGATATAACCTGTCGAACGGGTTCGGGTTCATTTTCTTCAACAACAATATTATCAGAATTAATTATTTCCTTTACAAGGTGGGGTTTATACAATGTTCCGCCGTTGGCAATTGCACTTACCGCCGTTATCATTTGAAGAGGTGTTACTGTTATTGACTGACCGAAAGATGAGGTTGCAAGGTCTACATCAGTGAAGTTTCCTTCGGTAAATCCAACACCGGCAGTTTCGCCCGGAAGTTCTATTCCGGTTTCTTCAAAAAAGCCAAAGGCTCTTGCACCCTTTAGGAAATCGCTTTTACCTATCTTCTGTCCCATCTGAATGAAAGCAGGGTTACAGGAATTACAAACTGCCTGAGCAAATGTTTGAGTTCCGTGACCGTTACGGTTAGCACAGTGGATATCCTCTGTTAATACCTTCTGCACACCTGTGCAGACATATTTATCCTCAGTTTTTACAGTTCCGCTTTCCAATCCCACAGATGCAACCATTGCTTTAAATGTTGAACCCGGTTCATAAGAGTCAACAACCGCTTTGTTTCTTCTGACCAACTGAATAACTTCGTTAAATCTTTCTGTATAATCAGTTCCTTCAAGTGCCTTTAACTCGTCATCAATTCCTGCATATTTTTCACGGATAGGCTGTGTTATGGCAAATGGCTCGTTTAAGTCATAATCAGGCTTTGATGACATTGCAAGAATTTCGCCTGTCTTAACATCCATAACTATTGCCGCCGCTCCCTGTTCAAGCTTGTTGGAAACTCTGGCATTTTCAAGATGCTTTTCAACATAGCCCTGAATTACCTCATCAATAGTCAATACCACACTGCAACCGTCCTGTGCTGCAATATAGTTTTCATAGCTTGTTCCTGAATCAAGTCCTGTTGCCTGTCTGGTTGTTACAACTCTTCCCGGAACACCGCTAAGGTCATCATCGTATATACTTTCAATCCCTTCCAATCCTTGGTTATCGTTACCAACAAAGCCTATAACGTGTGAGGCAAGGTTGTTATAAGGATAAACTCTTTTCACATCCTCAACAAAACTGATTCCTCTAAGGTCATTATCTTCTATGTATTTTCTCAGTTCGTCTGCAACGTCTTTTTCAACCTTCTTCTTGATGTACTCAAAGCTGCTCTCTCTGTAAATTTTATTCTTCACCGTTTCTTCATCAAGTTCAAGGCATTTGGCAATATCTTCTGCCACCTGAGAAATGGTGTTCTTTCCGTCTTCTATGCTTTTTCTGAATTCTGCAGGAGAAATGCTCACTGTTTCCACAGATGAATTTGCCGCAAGAACCTTATAGTTTCTGTCAAAGATTTTCCCTCTCTTTGCGCTTACGGTATTGTCACTGGTTTGCTGCTCTAAAGCCTCTCTTGAAAGCCATTCCCCGTCAACTATCTGTATCCATGCGGTTCTGACAATCAACGCCAAAAAGAATATTATAAACAACTTAAGAACAAGCATTGCACGCTTGTTCTGCTGTAATCTGCTCTTCTTCATCATAACGCTTTTTTACCTCCTTAAATGATATGGCAAATGTGAAAAAAACGGAGCTTTCTTCCAAGAAATCTCCGCTCTATCAACTCACCAAACGGATCTCTGTCTCAGGAATTGAACTATAAATTCAATTCATCCTATTTGGAGTATATTCATTCTTTCCTTACTTTAAAACTCGGATTGCATGAACTAATGCTCCCGGTGTACCCCTAAGGGCATTATTTCCCTCCACGTCCTCCTGGGTTTCGGACTGCGTTGCATCTCCAAGCTGCATATCAATATAGAAAATCTGAGAATTATCAGGTCTTACCATCCCTAACTCTCCTGTGGCATATTCTTCAAGAGGGCCAAGTTCTAAACTTCTTTCTATCTTAGTGGATATGGCTTGATTTTGAGCCTCAAGTTCTGCCAATTGTTTTGTAAGCTCTGTAATCTTATTATTTGACTCTAATATAACTGTATATCTGTATATCATCAAAAAACATAATGTGAAAACACAAGCTATTTTCAAAAAGAGTTTGAATGCTCCTGCACGGCTGTTAATACTTACCTTTTTTCTTTCCTGAACAGGTTTATTTTTTCTGTCAGTCTGAACTGTTTCCGGTCTTACCCGAGGAGTTTCAAGTTCTCTGTAATTAGGATATGCTGTGCGGTAATCATAGGCTGCTGCCGAACTGTTATGGCTGTATGCACTATATCTGTCATATCTGCCACGAGAATTACTAACCATTGTATTTCTTTGTGGTGTATTGTTTCTGCGTTGTGTTGTTGTCGGCACAGCATTCATTCCTTTCTATAATTTTTCGATTACTCTCAGCTTTGCACTGTGAGCTCTGTTATTTTTTTCAAGTTCTTCTGTATTTGCCAAAATCGGTTTCTTATTTACCAACTTGGCTTTAGGTTTGTTATTGCAAACACATATTGGAAAATCCTTTGGGCAAGTACAACCCTTGGTCAAATCAGCAAAGGCGTTTTTAACAATTCTGTCTTCTAAAGAATGGAAGGTTATCACAGCCAATCTTCCGCCTTTTTTCAAGGAATTTACAAAATCCTTTACCGCCTCATCAAGACCCTCAAGCTCGCCGTTTACTTCAATTCGGATTGCCTGAAATGTTCTTTTTGCCGGATGCTTGTCCCCATAACCTGCAGATGCAGGAAATGCACTCTTTATAAGTTCTGCAAGTTGGATTGTTGTATCAATAGGAGCCGTTTCTCTTTCTCTTACTATTGCCGAAGCAATACGCCTTGCATATCTTTCTTCGCCATACTTAAATATGATATCGGCAAGTCTTTTTTCATCATAAGTGTTTACCACCGTCCACCCATCAAGTTCAGCGTCACGGTTCATTCTCATATCAAGGCGGGCATCCTTGCGGTAACTAAACCCTCTCTCTCCATCATCAAGTTGGGGAGATGATACACCTAAATCCAAAATTGCTCCGTCTATCTGGGATATATTAAGTTGATTTAATATTGATTTTACTTCAAAAAAGTTTTGATGCACCAACTGCTTTTTGCAATTATATTCCGAAAGCCTTTCCCCTGCAGCGGTCAAAGCGGTTGTATCTCTGTCAATTCCTATAAGAAGTCCTTCATCGCTTAAGCTTTGGCAGATTAACGAAGAATGACCGCCACCACCTAAAGTTCCGTCAACATATACACCGTCAGGCTTAACCTTCAGCATTTCTACACTTTCATTAAGTAAAACCGAAATATGATGAAAATCCATAATCTTTCCTCTGCAAAGACTAAATTCCTATCTCTTCCATTACCTTTGCAATCTCATCTGCATCAAACTGCGGGTCATCCATATATGACTCCCAAGCCGAACTGTTCCAAACTTCAACCTTGTTAGAAACACCCACAACAACAACCTCTTTTGTGATATTGGCATACTCTCTGATTTTAGCAGGCAAAACCACACGTCCCTGGCTGTCTATACTACATTCCTCTGCACCGCTACAGAAAAACCGTTGTAGCTTTCTGCGTCTGTCAGCGGGTGCAGACTCCAACTCCTGGGTAAATCTTAACCATTCTTCTTTAGGATAAATCCATACACTGTTATCAAGACCCTTGGACACGACAAAAGCCTCGCCTAAATCATTCCTGAATTTTGAAGGAATGTTCAGTCGACCCTTAGCATCAAGATTTTGATTATACTCGCCGATAAGCACCTTTGCCGCCTCCTTTTCAATGCATATTCTTCAGTGGGAAGTGCATATAATTTTTATGGGATTTCAATCCATTTAAATCCACTTCGCCCCACTTCTATTACATTCTAATATATTTATTCAAATAATGCAAGTGTTTTTTTAAAATTTTTTTAAATTTTTTTCACAAATTATTATGGTATTTTCTTCCATTCGATTTTTTGCGATAGATTTTTCGTTTAATATACGCCTTTTTTCTTGAATTTTTTAGATTTTTCAGCATTTGACTTATTGATAGAAAAATTTCTGATATTTTACAAGAATATTAAAAAAAGCACGGCGATTTTCAATTTGCCATACTCTTTTAAGAAAAAAAGAGAGGGCTTTCACCAATTTGTGAAAACCCTTCGCTCCAGAAAATAAAAAGGTTCTTTGTCAATAGTTGGGGTAAAAAAGTTAAAACAGAATTTTGATGAGCAGTCGCAATTATGCGGCTGCTTGTTTGTTTCTAAGTGATTGATGAGAAAATATATGTAAAATACGATTTCTAAATCTATTAAAATT
>JAZUMJ010000076.1:0-3315 GCA_045603605.1 Ructibacterium sp.
TTTTCTCATCAATCACTTAGAAACAAACAAGCAGCCGCATAATTGCGACTGCTCATCAAAATTCTGTTTTAACTTTTTTACCCCAACTATTGACAAAGAACCGAAATAAATTAATGAGGGGTATACCATTCGGTATACCCCTTAGACTATCAAAAAAGTCGGTCTATAGAAAACGTGAAATAAAATAATACTAGGTAATGGCGTCCTCGCCGTCCCGAAAAAATCATTTTGCTACAATCCCTTTTTAAGTCTAATTTGTTACTGTTGCATATGATGAATATGAAGATGAAGATTGTGATTTAGAACGTGTGTCAACATATGGAATCATACCTAAAACAGGGAATCCAAACACTCTTTCTACTTCTTCTGTTCTCTTCATTGTATCATCAAGCAAATCAATTAAGAAGATAATACCAACAGCACAAACAAATCCAAGAAGAATTCCTATAAGCGTATTCTTTGGAATGTCCGGTGATGATGGTGCACCGGGAACTTCAGCCTTATCAATTGTTACTGCACTTCCGGCAACAACAACTCTGGCAATCTCTTCGGGTGCAAGCTCCAATATTGCATTAACAACATCCGCAGCAACCTTTGGATTAGAATTTGATACATTAACCGTCAAAATACCTGTTTCTTCAATATTGCTGATTGATGTCATTCTTTGAAGCTGTTTAAAATTATATCCTGTTCTGCTGTTTTCAGCAACACCCTTGAAAAATGTATTACTGCTTAGAATATGACCATATGTTTTTGCAAGCTCCTGAGATAAAACAACATCACTGAGGGTTGTATCTTCTTGTTCAGGTGTTGCAACAAATGTCATAACCTCACCGGTTACATAAAGAGTACCGCTGGCAACATAGGTTGGCTGAATTAAAAATGTTGAAATTAAAAATGCTCCAATACCAAATATAATCGAACTTATAAGAATTATAGGCCATTTTGGCAATAACAGCGTTATAATTCGATTTATGCTAAATTCTTCACTCATTATCCCTTTATCCTTTCAATTAAATGTCAAATGCTCTTACTGCACAATAGTTATCTGCATCTAAAATAACGTCCATTACAAGTGTGCCGGTTGCAATATCAACCATAAACTCATCTCCAAAATAAATTTCAGGGAATGTGTTTCTTGTCAAAATCTGATTTAACGGCAGATTTTCAGGATTAGCTGTTATCTTAAGCTTTGCACGAACAACCGACTCTGAGCCTCCGTCTGCAACAAGCGACGGATAGAATGTCCATTCGCCCTTAACACCCTTAGGGAAGGTACCTGTAATCTTATCTAAAAATCCAACAAAGGTTGAACCATAGCTACGAATGAACTCGTAGTAATCTACGGGGCGTTTTCCGTCAATTATAGGTGTTTCGTATGTCCATGCAGGAACTTCGCTTAAAACAAAAGCGCAATCATTGGCGTTATCAGGCCAGTAACCGTTTGTTTTTAAATATCTTGTTGCGTGTTCCTTGCCGTATGCCTTGGTAAGACCAATAATCTCATCAAGCTGAAGAATAACACAAGCTGCATCCTTGATTGTAGCTTCTGCTGCCGCATTAATTTTATCCTCTGCTGTAAAGAAGATGCCGTTATGACGGGCAAATCTAAGTCCCATCGCTTTCATTGAAGGCATTCCGTCTACATTTACATCATTATAAATGTAATTTTCACTATACGGAATTGAACCGATTGCTTGCTTCATTGTATAAAAACTTAAAACTGCAACCATATCCTCCATTGATGCATTCTTATTCATAAATTCTGCCGTTGCATTTTCAACGCCAAGACATTCCTCTGCAACAAACTGAATATCTTTTGCATATTCTCCCTCAAATGCTGGCTGAGCCTTCATACCAAAGTATGTTGGGTCTTCTCTGTTATATGCAATTTGAAGTGCTAATCTTGCAAGATAGCCGTTTGTTATGGTTGCAGTTGGCTCATATGCAAGCTTTTTCTGAACAGACATCCAAACACGTTCTAAGATAATTGGGTCAACAGTTGAAATAAAATGCTGAGTGGTAAGCTCTTGCTCAGCTCTTACAATCATTGTTGCAGCCTCTGCTCTTGTTAATGTATCCTGAAGTCTAAGGTTTAAGCCATCTTCACCCTTCATAACACCGTTGGCATATGCCCAGGCAACAGCCTCAGGGTTCTTACTGTCAAGTGTTACAGCACCGGGGGCAATTGCAGAAGGCTTACCTGCACGTTCCCAAAGGATGAATGCAGCCTCATCACGAGTTGCATCTCTGTCAGGATTTGAAGTTTCATCAGGGTTTCCGCCTGACATTTTAACAAACTGCCAACGGGTTACAAGCTCGTCCGGCTTAAAGGTTCCATCAGGAAAGCCGTTGACACGTCCGTCATTAACCATTTTATCAACTGCGGAATATGACCAATGGTTTTCGGGCATATCCGGGAAAACTGCCGCCAAAACTGTTGTTGACAGCATTGTTATACAAAGTAATAAAGCAATACTAATCTTTTTTAAATTCATAGCATTAACTCCTCTCTGACGGTTTCTACCGCCTGTGATGAAATATTACAACTGAGTTTATAGACAGGAACTCTTGTAATAAGCTTTTCGCAAAGAGAAACAGAAGCTTCAATCGACTCCTTGAATGCAAATTTTCTGATTTCTCCCAAAACTCTTGCAAAAGCCTAAATATTGCCTACTCTCTCAATCTTATTTTCAACTCCGCGTTCCAATAAAACAATCGCCGCAAGAGGTGCTGAAATATTGGAATTTAATTTTGTTTTGCCACTCCAAGGGCTGCCGCAGGCATAGACCGCATCATCCTTATCAAGACGAATAACAGGAGTATCATCATTAATAAATTCAACTCCATCAACATTCTCCATCCAAAGATTTGTGTGGGTGCTTTTTCCTGTTCCTGATGGGGCAGAAAATACGATGGATTTGCCATTTACTCTTATACAAGAACCATGAAGAACAAGTCTGTTATGATTGAGTAATATATGTCCAAAGGAATGTCCTGAAAAACGAAACATCCTTTCATCATCAATCTCTACCATTTCAGGATTTGGATGTTTTAAAACAGATATATCTGCACCGTTTTTATTAAAATCAATTCTTGCAGAAACTATATCCTCAAATCCCGGAAGATTTCTGTATAAAGACTGTCCCTCGCTTGTTTGAACAAGTTTCCAAAATAAAGATTGAGTCACTTCTTGCCCTTGTGGCTTTTCAATTTGTGCCTTAAGCCTATTAATGATGGGTAAGTCCCAAATGCGCTCCCCTGAAATAGGGGAGCCCACCTGATATTCCGCCATACGCTCATTCAGGTACTCAT
>JAZUMJ010000077.1:0-2070 GCA_045603605.1 Ructibacterium sp.
AAAGAAAATTTGGAGGTGTCATATGAATTTATTTATCAGCAAAGTGGTGAGTAGTATAGTGCAAATAATTTTGTTTGCGATTATACCATTTATTTGGTGGTTGGCAACTGCAAGAAAACAACAAAAATTTGCTGAGTGGATGGGATTGAAGAAAATTAAGGGCGGCAAGAAAACATTAGCTGCAATTATTATTGTTTCTGTTGCTTTTTTATTGGTGGGAGTGTTAACCCTATATGTGATAAAAGGGGTTGAAACAGCGACTTCTGAATTTACAGGACTTGGAATCATGGCAATTCCGGCAATAGTTGTTTATGCTGCTTTTAATACTGCATTTCCGGAAGAATTGTTATTTAGAGGATTCTTATTAAAGAGATTGGCAAATAAGTTTGGATTTAATATAGCAAATATTATTCAAGCATTATTATTTGGTGTGTTGCATGGAGCAATGTTCTTTTTGCTCGTAGGTGTAGTAAAAGCTATTTTGATA
Organism: Ructibacterium sp.; assembly: GCA_045603605.1. Taxonomy (GTDB): domain Bacteria; phylum Bacillota; class Clostridia; order Monoglobales; family Monoglobaceae; genus Ructibacterium. The sequence goes on from JAZUMJ010000077.1 coordinate 488, forward strand.
ATCATATTTACTGGTGTTATAGCATGGTTTATGGGATATATTAATGAGAAGTATTCGAATGGTTCGATAATTCCAAGTTGGATTATACATACTATTTCCAACTTGTTTTCTGGTATATGTGTTGCATTTTTGATTATTTAAATATGAGTTCAAAGCTAAACTACAATAGCTAATTCCATTTTGTTGAGATAATTAAATATCATCAAATTCCGATATACAAAACTGAATATTACATAATAATCCCTGAAGATTTGATTTTTCGGGGATTTCTTTTTTACCGAACAATTTTATTTCTATTGTTTTGATGTGCTAACAAAAAGAATTTTATAGCTTTATTTTACATTGTTTATTTCTTGACAAAAATTTTGAAATAGTGTAAAATATAAAGGGAAACTCTGAATTTATGATTCGGAGCAGTGACAGCGGCATCGTCCGCCGGAAAGAAATGATTAAAAATGGGTTTAACACTTACAGAAAAAATTCTGAAGGCTCATCTCGTTGACGGTGAGTATATCAAAGGTCAGGAAATCGGTATAAAGATTGACCAGACTCTTACACAGGACGCTACAGGTACTATGGCATATCTCGAATTTGAGGCTATGGGTGTACCGAGAGTAAAAACAGAGCGTTCCGTTGCATATATTGACCACAATACTCTCCAGAGCGGATTTGAAAATGCCGACGACCATCGTTTTATCGGTTCAGTTGCAAAGAAGCATGGTATTTACTTTTCCCGTCCCGGAAATGGTATCTGTCATCAGGTTCACCTTGAAAGATTCGGAATCCCCGGCAAGACTCTCATCGGTTCTGACAGCCATACTCCCACAGGCGGCGGTATCGGTATGATTGCTATCGGTGCAGGCGGTCTTGACGTAGCTGTTGCTATGGGCGGCGGCGCATACTACATAACCTGCCCTAAGGTTGTTAAGGTAAACCTGACAGGTAAGCTTCGTCCCTGGGTTGCTGCTAAGGACGTTATCCTTGAAGTTCTCAGACGTATGTCCGTTAAGGGCGGCGTAGGCAAGGTTATTGAGTACGTAGGCGAGGGCGTAAAGACTCTCTCCGTTCCTGAGCGTGCAACTATCACAAACATGGGTGCAGAGCTTGGCGCTACAACTTCAATATTCCCCTCTGACGAAATCACAAAGCAGTTTCTCAAGCCTCAGAAGCGTGAGGAAGTATGGGTTCCCCTTGCTGCTGACGAGGACGCTGTATACGACGAAGAACTGAACATCAACCTCAGCGAGCTTGTTCCCCTTGCTGCTTGTCCTCACTCTCCCGACAACGTAAAGAGCGTTGAGGAAATCGGCAGACTTAAAATAGATCAGGTTTGTATCGGTTCGTGTACAAACTCATCACTCCTTGATATGCTCAAGGTTGCTCACATCTTAAAGGGCAAGACAGTTCACCCAGACGTATCACTTGCTATTGCTCCCGGCTCTAAGCAGGTTCTCAATATGATGGCTGAAAACGGTGCACTGGCAACTCTTATAGATGCAGGTGCAAGAATTCTTGAAAGTGCCTGCGGTCCTTGTATCGGTATGGGACAGTCACCTAACTCCAAGGGTATTTCCCTCCGTACA
>JAZUMJ010000078.1:0-2754 GCA_045603605.1 Ructibacterium sp.
TGCAGAACATCTGAAAAGGCCCCTGACCTTATTGTTGTGGACTTTTCACAGGATTATCCCTTGCTTGACCTCAAACTTTCAGATATTGCTGACATCTCCTACATACCTCTGCAGGGGAAGGATTCTGCAAAACTGCTGTCTCATGGCTCTTCATTGCAAAAACATATACATATAGATGAAGAACATATTTTTGTAGGAGACTTTTCTCCATATATGAAAGATGGAAAATGGCACAGATTCAGTCCTCAAAAAGGAAAACTTGAGCTGTTTGATATTGAAGGAAAACATTTGAAAACAGTTTTTAAGGCACAAAATGAAAATGAACAAATAACGTTTGGGGTAGATACCCCGTATGAAATTGATACTGAAAAGGAAGAGATATATGCCTATTCCGGATACAGCAGATTTATACGCACATTTAACTATAACGGAGATATCCTTGCCAACAGCAATACAATTACAAGAGGAGAAATTAAACACACAAAACTGTTTGGTGATACACTTGTGCTGTTGAACCCGTATTCACAAATTATAATTTTCAATGGAGAGTTGAGGGACCAAGGTGCAACTATGAGATTATTCAATATTAATACAGGCCAATTCATTCCGCATAAAGGATTGCACTTTGCCAAACCGTATGGACTCAATGATATTTATTTACCAACCATCCTTACACATACTGCCAACGGTATATACATAACAACATCCAGAACAGATACAGTTTACCACATAAACAGGAAAATTGAGATTACCCCCAAATTCCTAAGTGTGCAACACTGTGAGGATGCAGTAAATCTGATCTGCCCTTTAGCGGAAACAGAAGATTATATCCTTTTCTGCAACAGTCAGGACAGCAAGTCGGAACGGGATAAAAGATTCAAAAATGCAAATTACATCTATATGAAAAGGGAAAAGCAGATATACCAGCTCCCTTGCAGTAACCATTTTCCCAAGAATAATGAAGAAATTCTATGGAAAGATGAATTCTTGCTTCAAGATTATTACCTTACAAAAAACCCTAACACTTTGGTTTCAGTACTGGCAATCTCATTCCTCAAAGAAAACTACAACCTTCTTCCCGACAAACTCAAGCGCATCACAGATGCCTCCTCTTCAGACGACAACCCGGTTCTGATGGTAATGAAGTTTTAACACTTTGACACCATTTCGTTCCGAAAATCTTGTTTATTCCCCAAGGAAAGTGGTCTTGAATTGGACTTCCTTGCACGCTATAAGGGTAAATGCGTAGTGCTTGAAGTCAAAGCAAAGTCTGGCAAGACAAAGAGTCTGAGAACGGCATTGAAGAATAAGAATGTTTATCCCCTGAACAATGCTATCAAACTTGGGCAATATAATGTAGGACGCGATGGCGAGGTGCTGACAGCCCCGCAACTCGCCTGTGGGAAACCTCTGTTAACCAGTAGAATTGCCACAATAAAGGGAGCAACATTTCCTCAGGCGGGAAAAACCATACGCACTATGTTGTAAATTTGGGATATGGACAAATCAAACAATGGTAATCTAATGAAAAAAGTATTGTTCACAATCCTATTGGCAGCATCAGCCGTATTCATTTCTGTGTTATTGCACTCTTGCAGCAACAACGCGGAATCTGCCATGCAGGTCCCAAATTTTGAAGAGATATGTGTCATAAAAGATAATGACAAAGTGATTTCGGATGTACAATCAATTGATATTATTGATGAAAACAGGTTTGTCATATCCGATATGCAATCTGTTTATTTGTATGATATTCAAGCAGCCCGAATAAAGAAAATCAGCCATTCTGGGCGCGCTCAAGGTGAGTATATCCTACCGATGACTGTAAGATACAACAACGGTCACATTTATGTCTGGAGTGCGGGAAGTTTATCCTTTTTAGTATATGACCTGGATGGAAATTATATAAATGGATATCCGTACAATTCAGCAATAAGTGATTTTTTGGTAGATAACCGGAACATTTATGTGTACACTGCAGGAAAGGCTGATGATTATATCATTGATGTTATAGAATTACCTGGCAATAAAACAGTTGAGAGGCTTATAAATGCAAATGACGAGCATATATTCATGAATAAGTTTTATTCTGTTGCACCAATGGCAAGTGAGAATGGCAAATTCTACTTCTCTCCAAAAGACAAGTTAAAGATATACGGATATAACTCAGAAAATGGCAGCTGTGATGAATTATTGTCTTTTGAATCCAAAACATTTATTGTGGAAAAAGGGATAAACGAAGTGCAATATAACGATGCTAATGGCGGGCGGCAGGTACTTGGAGACAACTCTCTAACATTGGGTCTGTTACTAAAAAAAAATTTCTATCTGATGACACTGGAAGGGAAACTGGGTGAAAACATAAAATATGCAGACAGTGGAAAATACTTTGCAATTTATGATTGCAGTAAACCGAAAGAGCCCGTTGCCAAATATCCATACAGCACAATAGGAAAAGCAAGACTAATTGATACCTTCAACGGATCATTCTACATCCTTTCCTACAGCACCAATAATGAAGATGACTTTGTTTTAAATAGGATTATTCTTTACCAAAAAAATCATATAAAGATACTATCCATAAATTTGCTTTGTATGTATTATACTTATGATAATCGAGAAAAGTTCTATAAAGAAATACCTGACAGTCTTAAATTATATTTTAATTCAATTACAGAAAATGACAACCCTATGCTGGCAATTATAAAATTCAGAAATTTTCAAAAAAAATCTAAATCAGCAGAATAAAGTATA
>JAZUMJ010000079.1:0-13715 GCA_045603605.1 Ructibacterium sp.
AGATTATTAATATAAGAGGATCAACTAAAATTAAATATTTTGTGAAACAATCTACCGGTGTATAACTAATACTAAAGAATTTATCAATATACACAAAATCATTTAACCAACAGCCAAAGGTATGTATAACTACAAACGCTAAACTTAACTGTATAATCAGATGCAAATTTTATAAATTATCCCATAAAAAATTCATCGGCTTAGCTGATGAATTTTTACTTCTTCTTTTTTCTTGTTCCAGCAAAGCCCACTATGCACATAATAATTACGACTAATGAACCTTGCCATGCTGTATCATAAGACTTAAAGCCACTGAACAAATCCTCCGATGCAAGTCCTGCAACTAAAATTATTGCTATAAGCCAACCATAGCCACGTATATGCTTATTCATTAAAATTGACCCCAGAACAACATATCCAAATGCAACAAGCAATTCACTTAATGCCAACGGTATCATTTTATCCATAAAACTGCCACCGGCACCGATTATAAAAATTACACTGATAAATATTAAAATCTTGCCTGCAACAGGACACTTTGTTTTCTCTTGCTTAGGTGGCTTGGGCTGAAACTTCGGCGTAAACTGTTCTTCATAGTTCGTTCTTTGTGCTGTTTTCTTTTTTGTTTCGGTTTGGTTTATATTCTGCTGCACTTTCTTTTGAGAACCGCCAAAAGCATCCTTTGCACCATCTAATTTTATATCAAATTGTTTATTATTCTTAGGAACACTCTCCCTTTTGAGCGGAACCTGTTCTGTCTTTTTTTGAGTAACAGTGCCTGTTTGATAAACCTCATCCGCAACATTTCTGTTATATGCACGTTCTATGGCTACGCAGAAACTGTTCATATCCTGATATCTATTTTCAGCCTTAACGGACAACCCTTTCATCAAAACCTGTTCCAATTCAGGTTCAATCTTAACCCCAAGCTTTGACGGTGGCTGAAGAATATCATCCATAATCCGCTCCAATGCCTCTATGGGAACTCCACCTGTAATTGCCCGATATATAGTTGCAGACATTGCATAAACATCTGTCCATGGACCTTGTTTTCCGTGGGTTCTGTATTGTTCCTCGGGAGCATAACCCATTTTAAGCTGAACTGAAAGGCTTCTGCTTCCGTTAGGACTTGCATCTCTTGCCGCCCCAAAATCCAAAAGCTTAATTTTTCCTTTCTTGCTTATCATTATATTGTCGGGGCTTATATCTCTATGTATCACGCCATAGCCGTGAACCTCGCTCAATGATTTCATCACGGGCAAAAGCATAGTGATAGCCTTATCAGCAGAAATACTTCCGCCGTTTCTTTCAAGATAAGCCTTAAAGGTTTCGCCCTCTAAGTATTCCATTACAATATATGCAGTTCCGTTTTCCTGAAAGAAATCCTTAACCGAAACAATTCCGCTAAGGTCATCAAATTTTGCCAAGGCTTTGGCTTCATTTATAAATTTGTCCTTTGCCTTTTCATAAATTTCCTGAGCCTGTCCCGATACAATACTTATACTGTCTGCCGTATTTGAATCTCTGGTTGCATATCCCATTGGGAAAAATTCTTTAATGGCAACCGGTATCTCTAAATTCAAATCATAACCGATATATGTAATACCAAATCCGCCCTGACCAAGAGCATTTCCTAACCAATATTTCCCTGCAAGAATTGTTCCGGGCTTTAAATGATGAGGTGAACATTCGCCCTTTCCGTTATATCCGCAATTAGGGCAAATGCTATTATCTCCCCTGTCACTCATACAGGCTGTACATAATCTATCTACGTCAACCATTTCTTATACCTCGCAAATTATAATCCTATCTTAAATTTCATATGACCCAAGGCGAGAATATCACCCTTTTTAATCTCTGTCTTTTCTGTTATTCGCTCACCGTTAACAAACGTGCCGTTTGTTGATTTCTTGTCCTCAACAAAAATAGCCTCATTATCTGTTATAATCAAACAATGTTCTCCTGATATTGCAGAATCAGAAATTACAACATCACAGCTTCCCTTTCTTCCGATAAGCACCTGACTTTTAAGAGGAATTATCTTTACTTCCTCGTTATTAAGACCTGTAAGTGAAAGCTTAGCTAAATTCTCTTCTTCTATAGTTTCCACAGGTTCTTCTATTTCTTTTTCTTGTTCTTCTTCAACTGCAACAGGCTCAGGTATTTCCTCATCGCCAACTGTAACAGTATCAGGTTCTTCTGCCGGTTTCGGCTGTATATCAGGTGTTTCTTCCAAAACGGCCTCTTGCTTTGGACTTATTGTTGCAGGCTCCTGAGGAAGATCGAAAACAGAAAACTCTTTTTTCTCTGCCTCTGCCTTAGCTTGATTAAATACAGATACTTCTTCGTCATTCTTAGTTTCTATTTCCTGCTTTTCAGGCTTTAAGAATGCAATACAAATCAACGCAACACCTATAATTGTAATTCCTGTTGCAATTAGAAAGAGCGAATCTAAAAGCGACAAACTTCCGTCAAGTAAATTAAGCCCCACGCTATCTGCAAACACGTTCATACTTGACATCAATATTAACCCACATATAAAGGAAAAAATTTGTTTTTTCATAATATTATAGCCTTTCTCGTAATATATTTACAACTTAATAACAATTGCACTATAGTCATCTGTGGAACTTGAATACTTATGTTTCTTCCTATTTTTATCCACAATTTTCTGCATTTTCTCAAGCCAAAGCTTTGCGGTTTTTGACTTTTTTAAGGTCTTTTCAATCTGTCTCTCATGTATATTTTCCCAAAAACCATCTGTGCAAACCAAAAAACTGTCATTCTTTTTTACAACTGTAGGCTTTGCGTAATCAGGCTTATAATCCTGGTCTTTTCCCATAAGATGCAAAAGATTTTTCCTCTTTCTGTCAAGACGGATTTTAGGATATCTTATCTCCCCTGCCTCATATCTTTTATATGCCTCACTATGGTCCGCTGTAATTTCATATAAAAGATTATCCTGAAGATGATACACTCTGCAATCGCCGATATGAGCCCATACAGCCAACTCACCATCAGTAAGCAATACCGCAGCAGCACAACCCTTGGTTTCTGTCTTCATTTCCTGTGCCTGACAAACTGCCGCATTTGCATCATCAAAGAAATTCGGCATTGTGGCTGTAGTGATTTCATTTTGATTTTTAAAGTCTTCCAGAATTGTCTTAATTGCAACTTCCGAGCTTTCAGGGTCGGACTTTCCATCAGCTACAGCAAAACAAGTGCAATAGTATTCCTCTAATATTCCAATATAATCATTATTTTCCTGATTTGCGCCGTGCACACATACAGATGCAAAATCCACCACGCTCACACCTCTCATTTTTCATTAAATTTTATTATACAATAAACATAAAAAAAAGTCAACGAAAACTCAATTCCGCTGACTATATCTAAATTTTCTTTTCTTATTTCCGACCTCTTATTATTCCATAAACAACAGCTATAACAGCATAGGGTATCAATAATCCTATACATACAGCAGTGTAAACCGGTGGCAGAAAAATACTGATAAAAAACAACAATCCCATAACAACTGTTTCATAACCTATAAATCTATTAATTTTTCTGGCTTTTTCAGTGTCAACATTATAGTTTTTTATATAATCAAACTTTGGCAGATAGTTTCCTATTACAAGAAAAATTATCCCTACAATAATTGCTACAGCCTTTCTTATATCTAAATTCCAGCCAAGTCCGTATCCAACTGTTATAATCTGCAACACTATCGTTAGAAATGGAATAATCCATTTTGTAACCCTTTCAAACTTTTTTCTCTCTCCGTTCTTCTTTGCGTTTATATCATTTACAAAACAACAAAAAGCCTGCATTATTACCATCATTACAGGGAGGGCAAAGACTACAAATTCCTTTGATGCATAATTATCCGGTGTTCCATAAACATCAAAATGAATCGCCATTGTATCAGGCAACATATTCCATAATAAAATTCCCGGTAATATAGGCAACAAGCATATCACAGCTGTAACAATAAAAATTTTCCACTTAAAAAATTTCACTATTTATTACCTCCTAATGTATAAATCCAGTTAAGAACATCCTCAAAGACAGAGGTGTTAAGTTCATAATATATAAAATTTTTACACTTTTCCTCAGCAATAAGGTCGGCATTTTTTAGCTTTGCTAAATGATACGAAACCGTCGCCCCTGTCAAATTAAAACGCTCCCCAATTTCTCCTGCTGTTTTTTTCCCGTCTTTAAGCATCGATAAAATTTCACGCCTTACCGGGTCGGATATAGCTTTCAAGGTTTCGTTTATCCCCATTAACACCACTTCCTTAAATCTATTTAGAAATATTTCTAAATAGATTATATAACAATAAATATATAATGTCAACAGATATTTAGAAAAAAATCTAAATAACCGTTGACATTTACTTTTATAAATACTGTGTTGTAACAGAAGGAAATACTATTGCATCGGGAATAACCATAATATTAAATAAAAATTTCCCTTGCGTCATAAATTTTCATATTTTGCAAGAGAATTTTCACATAATAGTTTTGAATAGCTTATATATCGTCTGTTTTCTTTGATATATGACAAATACGGATGCAAATACTCATCTGAAATAAAATTCAACTCATCAAGTGTGCATTTCTCAAGTTTTTTTGCTATACTCTTTCGTTCATCATTAAAATATTCCATAAAATCATCAAGCAGAAACCTTGCTGTTTCATTAAGCAAATCAACTGTGTTCTCATAATGCAAATAAAATGTTGAACGATTAACATTCGCCTTTTTGTATATCTCGCTAACTGTAATATACTCAAAAGACTTTTCTTCAAGAAGGGATATAAGTGCCTTGTCCATCTTTTTGGCAGTATTAAAATATTTGCTTTCTGATCAAGCTTTTTAAGAGCAACTATCTTTGAATTATCCTTTGGTGCATATTCCTTTGCGATTGCCTCTGCTAAAATTTTATCTGTGTTCATAATGATTCCTCCTTAATTTACACTTTGAGTATAAATCAAATTAAGATTAAAATGAACAACATAATTTATGATTTCTGTTGTTTTAATGAAATACACTTTTCATATGCTGAAAGCATATTTCATTGAAAAACGGAATGATGTTGACCGCAAGCAATCAAACGATGTACTCATTGCCGCTCGTAATGATGTTGTGTCCTACGAACACAAATACAAAAAAGACATCCGCTCGGATGTCTTTTTTGGTGGCACCCCCGACCGGAATCGAACCGATGACTAACCCTTAGGAGGGGCTTGTAATATCCTCTTTACTACAGGGGCTTAACTATCTTATAATACTCTAAACCCAAAGATTTGTCAAGCCATTCCGCTATACTTTCAACACTTTCTTGTGATTATTTTGCTGTTATCTGTTGTTAATAATTTTTTTATATTTTATTTATATTTCTATGGACAAATCTAAAAAGTTTATATATAATATTTTTGAGGTGGGGAATATGAAAATTTTAATTGCAGAACCCGACTTGCAGATTGCAGAACTTGAGCGGGATTATTTTATGATTGAGAATATGGAATGTGATATAATTACAGATGGCGAGGATGTGATATCTGCCGCTATTGAAGATGATTATGGGGCTATAATCCTTGAAGTTTCACTTCCCAAACGTGATGGCTTTTCTGTATGTCGTGAAATACGAAAGATAAAAGAAACCCCCATTATTTTTGTTTCAAATCGCAGCGATGATATAGATATTGTACGGGGTTTGGGGCTTGGTGCAGATGACTATATTACCAAACCTTTTTCTGCAATGGAATTTATAGCAAGGGTTAAATCACATATATCCAGATACAAAAGATTAACTGAACGTTCACAAGAGAAAAAACCTGATATAATTCGTATAAATGATTTAACCATCGACAAAAACGGACACAGAGTTTTTATTGGCAACAAAGAAATATCTATGCCTGTTCGTGAATTTGAACTTTTATTGTTCCTTGCTGAGAACCCAAATATTGTTTTTAGCAAAGAACGGCTTTTTGACCGTCTTTGGGGGATTGATGCTATGGGTGATATAAACACTGTAACAGTGCATATTCAGCGTATTCGAGAAAAAATAGAATCGGAAAATACTAAATTTATCGAAACCGTATGGGGTGCAGGTTATCGTTTCAGAGCATTATAGATAAAAAACGTTGGATGAACGTAATTCATTCAACGTTTTTTTTAAAATATTCAACCGCTTTTTCTTTATCCATATCCAGTTGGTTTTTCAAGGCGTTTAAATCCTCAAATTTTGTTATCTCTCTATGAAAAGAATAGAACTCTATCTCTATGTCACTTTCGTACAAATCACCTGAAAATCCAATTATATGGGATTCTATACACGGAGTTCCGTTTTCAACAGTGGGTTTTTCGCCCACATTGGTTATAGAAGGATATTCTTTTCCTGCCACTTTTGTTTTTGTAATATATACACCATATTTAGGGGTAACAACATTTTCAGGAATACTTAAATTCACCGTAGGAAAATCTATCGTTCTTCCAAGTTGATTTCCTTTAAACACCTTACCTTTAACAGAATATCCTCTGCCAAGACGCTTTCTCGCCTTTTCCATTTCTCCGTTTTTTATATATTCTCTTATTCCGGAACTTGAAATTCTTTCATTTTCCAAATCAACTTTCGGCATAACCTTAACGGCTATTTCATATTTTTCACCAAGCTCACAAAGGGTCTTTACATCTCCTTGACCGCCTTTTCCAAACCTGTAATTAAATCCCGCTACAACAAATTTTGCATCCAGATAATTTCTTAAATGTTCTTTCACAAAATCCTCGGCCGTTATTTCTCTGTATTTTGGCAGAAACCACTCTGCAACAACAATATCGACGCCTAAATCCTCTAGAATTTCAAGACGCTTTTCAAAAGAATTTACATCAGCCTCAGCGGTTTCAGTAAGAACAGACCTTGGCTGATTTTTAAACATATAAACAACAGATGCAAGATTATTCTTTTTAGCATACTCAACAGCTGTTGATATAACGGTTTTGTGTCCCATATGAATTGCATCAAATCCGCCCAGCGCCACAGCTGTATTATTCAGTTTTAATCTGCCGTCAAAAAGACTTTCTTCTCTGTTATCAACAGTATAAACTTTCACGTTTCTATCTCCTATTATGCAAAAAAGGTCTTTAAAATTATTAATCTGTTATCTTTAGCCTTAGAGATTGTCAAAAATTCTCCTTGTTCGTCATAAACACGATAGGTTTTTCCCTCAACCAAACCAGGGGTGGAAATCTGTATTCCGTTTCTCACCTTTTGGGCTTTTCTCTCTGAAACATAAAGAGGGTCAAATTCCTCAAAAACTTTGTCAATCTCCTGAAAAAACGAAAAATCTTCGTTCTTTACCCGTGTTTCTACCTCTTCAAGGGTTACGGCTGTTTCAAGAATAAACCTGCCCGATTTCGTTCTGCAAAGTTCCGCCATATGAGCATAGCAACCTAAATCTCTGCCTATATCGGTGCAAAGGGTTCGTATGTATGTTCCCTTTGAACAATCGACTTTCATTGTAAAATATTTCTCTTCGAGATTAATTTCCTGAATTTGAATTTCCTTTATGAAAATCTTACGAGGTTCTCTTTCTATCTCTTTGCCCTCTCTTGCAAGTTCATAAAGCTTTTTCCCGTCAACCTTAATAGCCGAATACATAGGCGGTATCTGTTCTATTTCTCCAATAAAGTTTCTTACTGCTTTTTGAATATCTTCTTCTGTGATATCTACTTTAGCGGACTTTACCACAGTTCCGGATGCATCCTGAGTGTCGGTTTCTGTGCCCAATGCAACCTTTGCAATATACTGCTTATCCGCAGCAGTAAGCATATCAGCAGTCTTCGTGGCTTTTCCCACACAAATGGGAAGAACCCCAACCGCATCAGGGTCAAGAGTTCCGGTATGTCCGATTTTTTTGGTGGACAAAATTCCTCTAAGCTTTGCAACAACATCGTGAGAGGTAAAGCCTTTTGGTTTATTTATGTTTATAATGCCGTTCATTCTTCACCACTCCTAAAGCTGTTTCTTAATTTCCGCTAAAACTTCTTGAACGATTTCATCAACGCTCTTTCCTGTCACACTATATCCACTGGCACGAATATGTCCGCCGCCACCAAGATTTTCAGCAATCAAAGCAACGTCAATTAAATCAACGGAACGCAAGCTAACCTTAAATTCGCCCTTGTTTCTCTCCCTTATATACACACCTGCCTGGACACCCTCTATACTGGTTGGAAGTGCAACAATACCAACGGCACCGCCTTCATCAATGTTTGCATTATTAAAATCATCTTCCGATAAATAAAGTACCGCTATTTTTCCATCCTCATATGTCTTGATATTATCCAGTGCTGTACGCATCAGTTTATAGTATTCCAAAGATTTCGTGTCAAACATTCTCTTTGAAATCGCCGCACCATCAATGCCGGTTTCCTTAAGCACAGCTGCAGCTCTCATTGTATCGGCAGTTACGCAGGAATATTTGAAGTTTCCCGTATCACTTACAATACCAATATAAAGATTATGAGCAATTTCTTTTGTCAGCTTAACATTCATTTGGTCATACAAGTCCATCATAAGCTCACAGCAGGATGATAAGTCACGAACCACTGTTTCATTTGCAAATTCATGATGGGTTATGTGATGGTCAATTGCAATGGTATTATTATGATTATTGAAAAATCCCTCAAATTCTCCAAGGCGTTTTATATCCGCACAATCAACAGATATTAAAAGGTCACAATCTTCAAGCTTAATATTTGCACTTTCCTTGCCGAGGATTATTTCCTCTGCACCTCTGTCGGGATTTGGCAAAAGAAAAACTTCTGCTTTTTTGTTCATATCCTCAAGGGCAAGCTTTAGTGAATAACTACTGCCCATTGCATCTCCATCAGGGTTTATATGGCTGAAAATGCCGATTTTCTCGGCATTTTCAATCCTTTTAATAATTTTTTCAAACATATTTCAATTAAAGCTCCCTCAAAATCTCATTAATATGTGCACCATATGAAATTGAGTCGTCTGCAACAAAAGTAAACTCGGGTGTATTTCTGAGATTTAATCTTCTGCCGATTTCCTTGCGGATAAATCCGCTTGCACTCTTAAGTGCAGCAAGCCCGTCTTTTTCAGCATTTTCACCGCCCATAAAACTTATATGAGCTTTTGCAAATTTAAGGTCTTTTGTAACCTTAACTGCCACTACAGACACCATAACAGGAAGTCTTGGGTCTTTAAGGTCACGAATAACCATACTGAGTTCACGCTTTACCTCTTCGGAAATTCGGTCTATTCTGCTAAAATTTGCCATAATTCCTCCATCAGGCTTATACTTCAACCTGCTCCATTACATAAGCTTCGATAATATCTCCGTCTTTAATGTCATTAAACTTATCAATTGAAATACCGCATTCGTAGCCTGCCGCAACCTCTTTTACGTCATCCTTAAAACGTTTAAGTGAACCAAGTTCACCCTCGTGGATAACAATGCCGTCACGAACCACACGGACACTGCTGTTTCTCTGGATTTTACCATCCTGAACATAAGCACCGCCGATTGTTCCTATTCCTGAAACCTTAAAGGTTGTTCTTATCTCAACATGACCTGTAACAGCCTCACGGAATGTAGGAGCAAGCATACCCTTCATAGCTTTTTCAATATCTTCGATTGCGTCATATATAACTCTGTAAAGACGTACATCAACGTCTGCATCTTCTGCCGCAACTGTTGCACCGCTTGTAGGACGAACATTAAAACCAACAATAATCGCGTTTGATGCACTTGCAAGCATAATATCCGATTCATTAACAGCACCAACTGCACCATGGATAACATTAACTCTGACTTCTTCGTTTGTAATGCGTTCCAACGATTGACGAACAGCCTCAACGCTACCCTGAACATCAGCTTTTACGATAATATTCAAATCCTTCATCTTACCGGCTTCAATATGCTCAAAGAGGTTATCAAGTGAAATTGCTGTAGCTTTCTTCTGTCTTTCCTGTTTTTCCTTGAACTTTCTTGCTTCAACAACCTCTCTTGCTTTTCTTTCGTCATCAACTGCATAGAATACATCGCCGCCCTCGGGAACTTCTGAAAGACCGAGAATTTCAACAGGGATTGAAGGCCCGGCCTTCTTAACGCTCTTACCCTTGTCATCGTTCATAGCACGAACACGTCCAACGGTTGAACCTGCAACAACAATATCCCCTACTCTAAGTGTACCCTTTTGAACAAGAACTGATGCAACAGGACCTCTGCCTTTATCAAGCTTAGCCTCTATAACCGTTCCCTTTGCAGCACGGTCTGGATTTGCTTTAAGTTCTTTCATCTCTGCAACAAGAAGAACCATATCCAAGAGCTGGTCAATATTTGTTCCCTGTTTTGCAGATACTTCAACACAGATTGTATCGCCGCCCCATTCTTCCGGAACCAAATTATGCTCTGTCAGTTCCTGACGAACACGGTCAGGGTTTGCCCCCTCTTTATCAATCTTGTTGATTGCAACAATTATAGAAACCTCTGCTGCACGGGCGTGGTTAATAGCCTCAATTGTCTGGGGCATAATACCATCATCTGCGGCAACAACCAAAATTGCAATATCTGTTACCAATGCACCTCTTGCACGCATTGCAGTAAACGCCTCGTGACCCGGTGTATCAAGGAAGGTAATCTTTTTATCTCCCACACGAACACGGTGAGCACCGATATGCTGTGTAATTCCGCCAAACTCACCCTCTGTTACATTGGTATTTCTAATTGTGTCCAAAAGGGAGGTCTTACCATGGTCAACGTGACCCATAACAACAACAACCGGTGAACGTGGTTTCAATGTTTCAGGTGCATCCTCAACATCCTTAAACAGTTTTTCTTCATCTGTAAGAATAATCTCTTTCTCAAAGGTACAGCCAAGTTCTTCTGCAATCAATGAGGCTGTATCAAAGTCAAGAGTTTCATTCATTGACGCCATAATTCCCAAAAGCATCAACTTTTTGATAAGCTCGGTTACAGGCTTTTTCATTCTTTGAGCCAATTCTGCAACCGTGATTTCATCAGGAATAAGAACATGAACAATTTCAGGCTTTTTCTCTTTCTTTTCAGTCTTTTTAAGCATATCCTCAGGACGCTGTTTCTGTTTTGTTCCCTGATTTTTATTCTTTTTCTTTTGGTTTATCTTTTGTTTCTTGCTTGAACTGTCATCTCTGACATTTTCAGGAATAAGCTCTTCAATCTTTTCATCGTCTATTCTGTCCAAATCAACAGTATTTACTCTTGTATCAACCGTTCTGGTCTTTCTGACAATCTCGATTTCCTCCATTGGAGCATCATCCTGAGTTTCTTCAGGTACAACTTCTTCGGTATTCTTCTCCTCTTTCTTAGGTTCATATATAGAGAAGTCCTCAACCTGATTTTTCTGTGTATAATATTCAAAAATTACGTCTAACTCTTTCTCATCAAGAGCACTCATATGATTTTTGGTTGAAACCTCATAATCGTGCAAGACTTTAACGATTTCCTTGCTTGGAATACCAAAAGCCTTTGAAAGCTCATATGCTCTGATTTTTTCCATATAGACTACACTCCTTCCAAATTATTCTTGGCATAAAGCCAAGTCAATTATTTTAATTTTCGGCAAGCTTTAAAAGCTGCTGTGCAAAACCATCCTCCGTAACAGCCATAACAACTGCAATCTTCTTGCCAACTGCCGCTCCCATTTGAAAACGGTCAGCAGGGCTGATGATTGGAATGTTTCTGTAACTGCCTTTATCTGAAACCTTTTTTGCTGTATTGGCTGATGCATCATTGGCAACCAAAATCAGCTTTGCTTCATTGGATGTTATTGCACCGAATGCTCTGCCTTCGCCTACCTGCAGTTTTCCGGCACGCATTGCAAGGCCTAACATTCCCCAAAATTTGTTATTCATTTGTATTCTCCTTTGTCTGCAAAAGCTCTGCATAAACAGATGGGTTAATTCGGCTTGAAAAGGCTCTCTCCAGGCATCTTCTTTTCTCTGCTTGATTTATGCAATCTCCATCCTTGCAGAAATAAACACCTCTGCCCTCTGCCTTGCCGCTCAAATCCAATGCTGCTCCGTCAGGTGCCTTTTTCACAAGACGAATAAGCTGTGATTTTTCCTTACGTTCTCTGCAGACCATACACATACGCAGGGGTTTCATTATTCCTCAATCTCCTGCTCTTCTTTCTTTGTATCGGGGGCAGATGTTAAATCAATCTTCCAACCGGTAAGTCTTGCCGCAAGACGAACATTCTGACCCTCTCTGCCGATTGCCAATGACAACTGACTATCAGGAACAACAACCTTACACATTCTGTTTTCTTCGTCAACCTCAATTGAAAGAACGTCTGCAGGACTTAATGCATTTGAAACATATTCTGCAGGGTCGTCACTATACTTAATTATATCAATTTTTTCGCCTCTCAGTTCACGGATAACCTCCTGAATACGCATTCCCTTAGGACCAATACAAGTTCCAACCGGGTCAACATTTTCCTTTGTTGAATGAACTGCAAGCTTACTTCTTGAACCTGCTTCACGGGAAATTGCCTTAATCTCGATTATCCCCTGTTCAACCTCAGGAACCTCAAGTTCAATAAGACGTCGAACCAAACCCGGATGTGAACGTGATACCACAAGATGAACACCCTTAACCGAGTCTGCAACCTCAACAACAAACACCTTGTATCTTTCGCCAACCTTGTAATTATCAGCTCTTACCTGTTCGTTTGGCATCAATACAGATTCAGCATTGTCAATCTCCAGCATAACATTTCTTTTTTCAATTCTGCGAACAACTGCTGCAGCGAT
This sequence comes from Ructibacterium sp., assembly GCA_045603605.1. GTDB lineage: Bacteria > Bacillota > Clostridia > Monoglobales > Monoglobaceae > Ructibacterium. The sequence continues at coordinate 12,828 of JAZUMJ010000079.1, forward strand.
GTCATTTTCACGCTCTGAATATTCGCTGACCATCTTTTCACGCTCAGCCTCGTGCATTCTCTGGAAAACAACCTGACGGGCAGTTTGAGCCGCAATTCTTCCGAACGACTTGGGAGTAACCTCAAATTCAGCTACATCGCCAATTTCGTATTTACTGTTGATATTTTTTGCTTCTTCCAAAGTAATTTCATTTTCCTTATCAGTAACAACCTCAACAACATTCTTGCGTGCAACAATTCTTATTGCACCTGACTTTTCGTCAAAAATAACGCCTACATCCTGTGCTGCACCGTAATTCTTACGATATGCCGCAATCATTGCGCTCTCCAGTGCATCTAAGATAACATCTCTGCTTATACCTTTTTCCTCCTCGATAAGCTCTAAGGATTCAAATAATTCTGAACTCATTTTTTCTACCATTCCTTTCTATATATAAACATATTCATTAATTACAAATTAAAATTCAAAATGAAGCTTTACTCCTGTTGTTTCCTTTAAAGACAGTTCAAAGCTTTCGCCGTCAACCTCCACAGTTATAATATCATCTTCAAAGCTGATAAGCTTTCCTGTAAGCTGTTTGCTTTTGTTAATTGCCTTATATAGACCGATATCTATTGTTTCACCAATATATCTGTCAAAATGCTCTTTGGTTTTAAGTTTCCTCTCAATTCCCGGTGATGAAACTTCAAGATAGTAGTTTTGCTGAATTGGGTCAGCCTCATCAAGAACTGTGCTGAGTGCTCGGCTCACAACCTCACATTCGTCAAGAGAAACTCCACCATCTTTGTCAATATACACACGAAGAAACCAAACTCCGCCTTCTTTTACATATTCAATATCATAAATAAAGCAATCTTCCTGCACAGCAATAGGTTCTGCAAGTTCCCA
>JAZUMJ010000080.1:0-4779 GCA_045603605.1 Ructibacterium sp.
AATGGTAAATTCCTTAGTTTTCAGCAAATACGGATATTCGTAATTATTAACAGAATGACCTGCTATTTCTTCTGTTGCATCAATATCAACAACGTCAAAATCAACTAAGATGTCATCTCCGTTATATTGAGCAATTGCAAGCTTTGCTGTTTTATTAAGAGGTTTAAAATAATTTATTATTGCCTTAACAGAATTATCCTCATCTGTTAATTTATCCGTCAGTGAAGCAACTCCAATATCCTTTGCCTTTCCTCTTACAAGATAATAATAAGAATATGCAATTTCACCTGAGTAATCCAGTGTTTTTGGAATTACAAGGATATTACCTGTTTTAATGTTTGAATTATTTATAGCTGTAAATGTATCATCGCTATAAATCTTTATATCATTTGCATCATACTTTCCGGTAATATTAAGTGCTCCGTAAAAATCTTCTTGAGAAGTTTTATTTTTAGGAACAAATATTATTCTTTTGCCAACCGTCATTGTTGTGCTTGAAAGGTTTGTTGCAAGCTCATTATCAGGTCTTGAACCGGTAGTAACGTGAATGTTATCAAGTAAAAGTGATGCGGAATTATAATGTGTTTCATCCTTAACGCTTAGCACCTGAGCAATTTTTACTCTTTGAATTTTTTGTGCATTATCTAAGGTTTTTGCGTAAGGATATGAACCTATTAATACGCCGTTAATATATACCTCACATAAATTTACTGCAGGATAAGCAGTCATTGCAACTCTTATCCACTGTCCTTTAGTATACCTTCCGCAAACAGTTCCGTCAACCTTTATTGTTTCATCATTCATAAGTGAAACCCTGAACCACTTATCAGTAATTAAGCTTATATCAATATTGGGGAAATTTCCCTTAGGACAAAGAGAAACTTCATAGGTAAACGGCAATGTGGGAGCCATTCCTGTTTTGCTTTGTCCGCCATTTGTTTGAAATGCAGCTTCTTTTCCTGTTCCCGTTGCGGTTTGTGCTGTGGTATCTAAGATTTCATATTTAATATATCCGTCGCCGTCATTACTTCCTGCAATCGGTGTTTTTTGATATGAAACAGATGAAATTGGAGAGGTTACAGTGCAAGCCCAACTATTATCAAGTACAGCATTGCCTGTATTATCAACAAATTTGTGGTCCCAATTACGTTTATAGTAATTCTTAACAGCACCAAAAAGCTTTTCGCCGTCTTGTGTTGTTCCCATAACATTCTTTGTTTCGCCTGATTTCAAAACTCCGGATTCCAAAACCTTAGTGCCGTATTTAAAATTACTTAAATCAACACGTTCATCAACATATTGAACTCCATCGCCGTCAACTGCACCTTTGTATAATTCGGCAACAGGATTGGTTCCTGCTATATCAAATGAGATGGGTTCATAACTTGGCTTGGTTGTTAAATTCTGTGCAAGAGAGAAGTCGTCAAACCAAACACCGGTTGTTTTTGTTGTAGCCGATGAGGTTCTGAGTTCAAGTGCAAGCTTTCTAAAACCTAAAAAGCTATCCTGCCATTGAAAACGGTCAGCCCAAGTACCTGAATCCGCAATTCTTGCCCGAGGGGTAAATACCTTATCTGTTACAACAGCCTTGTTATCAATATAGAATGAATATGTATTTGTGTTGGATGAATCGGTAACAGGATAATTTCCTGCAGAATCTATGGTATTTCCGTTATTTTCATTGGTTATACCACCCTTTCCGCCTTTAACAACCAAATTAAATTTATACCATTTTCCGGCTGTTAAAGGATTATCCTGAACCTTGTTTCCAAAAGCATAAACATAACCGTTTTTATCTATTTTTATAACCTGGCTTGCTTCTGTTTCCGTGTAGTCTTTTCCGGCATTGGGAGAATTAAAATTAATATTGGTGTCAAGGTTATAATAGGCAACAACACCTTTCATATCCTTTGCAGTGCCGTCCCATGCCATATAAACTTCAACATCTGTATAGTTTCCCTCGTTTGTTGAAAAAATTGTTTCAGCCGAAATTGAACCGCCATTGTCAGCTACTTTTGTTCCGTCTGTATTGATATTTAATGCAATATCATCGTTGGCTTTTCCAAATATACCGCCTTCAGCCTTTATATGTCTGCCGGCAACCCCTTCGCCAACGGTTTCTCCAACCGTTGGCGTGGGTAAATGTGATCTGTCAAATATAAAGTCTGTGGGATATTGATTATATATCTGGGTCATAAGTTCAACATCCGTTAATTCAGGATTTAAACCATCAAATGACAAACTGCTGTTTGGTTCGATTTTTGCAAATGCAACCGTTCCGAATGCAGATACCAACATTACAATTGTTAAAAGGAACGTACTCAGTTTTCTTGCTGTAATATATTTCATCTTTGTTCCTCCTTTTGTTTATCTATTGAACCTTAATTTCCAAAGGCTTAAGACCATCTTCGCCCCAGATGAATGCTTTAATATTTTCTGTGGGGTCTGTTGTACTTGTTAAATTAACCTCTTTTATAAACTCCTCGCCATATCCTTCTGTAAGGTCAATGTGTACAAGCTCTGCATTTTCAAGAGAATTTTCTCCATATTGAGCAATTAACAACATATATTCAGCTTTCTCACCTGAATTTGCAAAGAGTGATGAAGCATTAACCGTATATGTTGTAACCCCATCTTCTTCTTTAGATGTCTGAGTTAAGGTTATACAATCATAAGGCATACGGATTTCTGTGTAATGCAAGGTTTCTCCGTCTTTTGCAGTTTCAACTATCTTTGCACCGTTTGTAATGCAATCTGTTGATTTCAAAACATTATAATCTCTGTCAAATACAGCTAATGTCTTGGTTGTGTTAAAGTTTCTGAGAACCTTTTCAACCGTTGCTCCGTGAGAAGCTAAATAAACAGCACCATTGTTGTAATTTGCTTTGTAATCATCAGAAAGTGTTGCCTCTGCTGTTCTTTTTAAGAAAGAAGGCATACCTTGTGTATATTTATCAACATACATATTATCGCAATACCAATAACTATGTTCTGTGTATCCGCAATTAAAGAAAATATGCGAAAGCTTTGTGACGGTTTTATCTTCTATCTTTTCAGCATAATCTTTTTCGTCTAAATACTCACCATTTAAATAAATTTTAACCTTTGTGTCTTTGCAGTCAAACAAGAGATCTATCTTATAGAACTGATTTGTTTTAAATACAAAACTATCTGTACCCGAAATCTTATCACCGAAACTTGTTAAGATTACATTGTTATTGTTATTTTCATCTTTAGCAAAAGAAAATACTTTAAAATCACCTATATCTGTAAATCTTGCGGTAATACCAAGATTGTTAAATTTTTCTTCTTCAGCGGCTATTTCGGCAGATACGTGCAAATACGCACCTGTATTTACTATCATATTACCGGATGCAGATAAAAGGAAGTATGCATCTGCAGGCGATTTATCTTTTACACTGAGCTTGAGAGCATAATCATCTTCAGCCTTGCCAAATAAACCACTTTCTTTGTTTATCGTATAATCTTTATTATCAAGCTGCCAAAATCCCATAGAATGATTATTCAATGTTTTGATAGGTGTTGACAATGTATCGGTAGGCGAACCTGTCCAACTGCTATCCCAAGTTGCATTATCTATCGTATTTTTACGTTCAACATTTACACAATTAACTTCTTCCTTCTTTACTGTAAACTGTGTAACAGTTATTTTTTCATCAGTAATTATGGTTTTACCCTTGTTATCTGTAGTTGCAGAAACAGGAATTACTTCAACAACTTTATCACCTTTTGTAACATTTTCTGTTCCTGTTTTATATAAACCATCAGAACCGATAACAACTAACTGAGATGATGGTTTTATTCCTGATATATTTTCAAGAAGAGTATCAACAGTGATACTTGCATCTGTTGATAATGTAATAGTTTTATTTTCAGCAATATAATTATCATCTTCGGCTATTTCCAATGTTGATTCATTCGGTGTGCTAAATGCAGGTTGTGTAAATGAATTATAATATAAAATCTCACCTACGTTATCTGCTAAAAAGGTATCATTCAACGTTGAAGTATTAATTGTTAAAATAAAATTAACTGCTTTACTCATGTAATATGATGTTGCATCACCGGCACTATTTTTAATAATCGAACTATAATCAACAGTTTTGTACCAAACATTATCAATATAGAGTTCCATTTTATTGCTCTGTCCAAGGATTATACAGTCAAGTTTATACATTTTATTTGTTTCAAAGGGGAAATTTTCTTGAACTGTTTCTCCCCATGATGTTAAAGAAATTGTTCCATCGCTCTGTTTCTCAAACATAACCAAATCAGAGTTACTTAATATAACATCTGAAGAAGCCTCTTTACCATCAACTGCTAAACGGGCCTTATTTAACTTAAGTCCAATTTTTGTAAAATTTGTTTCTAAGGCAGAAAGCATAGCCGTGACATGTATTCTTCTATCATTAGATGAAAGATTTCTTTCTTTGTTATATATACTAAAAAGTGTCCCATCGGAATTATTCATGTTAGATAAGATTAAAACTTTATCTGTATCTGTAAGATTACCAATTTTAACAGTTCTTTCATCAGTTTGACCAGCTTTTGTCCACCCACCGGGTAAACCTGAAGAAGTTGTCAGGCTATCCATAGTCACAAAATTACCTAACGCATCTGCATTTACTGTAATCATTCCCATAGAGAATATGATTGAGAAGATTACCAATAAGGAAATTAGTTTTTTCATAAATTACCATCCTTTTTTATATATAATTTTATTTTTTTCTTTATGTTATAAATCTCATCATTTGTATG
>JAZUMJ010000081.1:0-27996 GCA_045603605.1 Ructibacterium sp.
GGGAAAAAAAAACAGCGAATGTTTCATAGAAAAAAATTCCCCCGTTTGTTGTGTTATATGATTGGAATAGATTCTACTATCGGTGTTATATCATCATAAAATATAAACAGCCGAGCAGTATAATTTTTATTGTCTATTTCAAAGCTGACAGGAGTATAGTATTTTAAAGTGTTGGCAACTAAATCAAGCTGTTTTATCTCTGCAAGACAATGATTTTCATCATAAATTGCAACAAATAATACACCATCAGTTTTTACATAATCAAATTCAATTTCTGCCTTGTTTTGTTCATTTTCAAGGATTGATTTTGCAGACTTAACCTGTACGGGAATAAAGTTAATTGCCGATATCTCGTTATTAATTACAGCAATTCGCGCGGAAAATCCTTTGGGAATTATGTTATATAAAGCCGGTGCATCTCCATTAAACAAAGAGTAAATCTCTCCGTTTACATAGGTTTGTTCCGCACAATTTACTACATATATTTCGCCATCCGCATCCTCTATTTGTACAATAATGGTATCGTTATTACCCCACGGGTCAGATTCAATTACTTTATTTTTAAAGGTTACTTCTCTGACATAGATTTCGTTTGTTAAGTATTCCTTTGTATAAACAGGGGAAACAATGATTCCTTGAATATCTTCAAGCCATATTTTAAATATATAGCGGTTGGTTTCGTTGGGTAAGCCGTAAAATTCTCCCACTGACCACTCGCCGGCAACTGCTTCAATGGCTTGCTCTTTAATAAGAAGATTATTCTCGTCATATAACTGAAGTTTCAAGGTTTTTCCACCAGTGACATAACAGCCTATTTCCATAAATTGTTCAAAATTAGAATTAATTCCGGAAAATTTGTCTATGTATTTAATTGTTTCACTTTTATCAGAAGCTGTCATATTAAATATTTGTATTCCGTAATCATAAACCTTAATATCATACTTGTGATTGCCATCAAGATATGGATCAATATATTCATTATAAATATTTGTGTAATATATCGGATTTGCCTCAATATCAACAAATTTATTGTTTTCAGTATCATATGATACATTGATGAGAGTATTAGGGGTGATATCCCAATCTATAGAAATAATCTTTTCATTCTCAGTAACAAATCTTGCATATGAGTTTTCAGCCAAAGCATCAAAGATTTCAGATGCATCATTGTAACTTCTTCCGTTAACCATAACAGTATTGGCACAACTATATTCATTTTCGTTTCCTGATGTGTCGTAAGCTGAGAAAACAATATATTCATCCCCGGCTTCATTTATATCACTGCTGATAATTTCAATAAAACCATATGTATATTCATCTGTTGCAAAAACAGATGGTTTAATCATAATGATTGCCATTAGAAAAAGGAATATAAATATTTTTTTCACGTCAAGTCCTCCTTGTTGTTATTCGCATAATTGATAGCCTATTTTATTAACATCTCCTGCACCCATAGTTATGAGAAGCTCTCCGTCTTTTAAATTTTCTTTCAAATATCTTGCGATAGCATTCATATCACTCATATAAATTGAATTGGGGATAAGTGATGCCAAATCACAGGAATGAATTGTTCCGTCATACTTTTCCCGTGCCGGATATACATCCGCAATCAGTACTTGGTCTGCAAGAGGAAGAACCTTTGCAAAATCATTAAGGAGTGCTTTTGTGCGGCTGTAGGTGTGGGGTTGAAATACAACGGTAATTTTCTTATAATTCATTGCTTTTGCCGCCTTGAGTGTAACCTCTATTTCTGTTGGATGATGAGCATAATCATCAACAATTTCACAACCATTCACTTTGCCTAATTTTTCAAATCTACGTTTGGTTCCGGTAAATTCTTCAAGACCCTTTTTGATTGCATCTTTGGGTATATTCAAAAATTCAGATGCAGCTGTTATGGCAAGGGCGTTTTGAATATTATGTTCTCCACCAACATTCATTGATAAGTTGATAACAAATTCTCCATTGTGATATACATCGAAGGTGGGAAGACCCTTATTATTGTATGAAACATTTTCAGCCGTGTAATCTGCCGCCTTATTATTTAAGCCGTAAGAAATGACTTTTTTATCTACATTTTGCACAACACTTGGTATGTGGTTATTGTCTAAACATACAATTATGCATCCGGAAGGTGAAGTTAGGCTTGCAAATTTTTGAAAAGATGATATAATATGGTTAATATCACTAAAATAATCTAAATGGTCCTCTTCCACGTTTGTAATGATAGACAAAAATGGTTTGAAGTGTAAAAAGCTTTCTACATATTCACAGGCTTCAAAGGAAAGATAATCCTTTTTGCCTATGCGGAGATTTCCTCCGATTTGCGGAAGCTCGCCGCCGACCAGAATTGTCGGGTCAAGATCTGCTGCCAGCAGAACGAGAGACATCATTGACGTGGTAGTGGTTTTGCCGTGTGTTCCGGCAATTGCAATGGGGTACTTATAAAAAGTCATAAGTTCCCCCAGAAGTTCGGCTCTTTCAATTACAGGTACGCCCAAAGTTCTTGCTTTTTTAAGCTCGGGGTTATCATTTGAAATTGCAGCAGTATAACAAACCAAGTCAGGTGATTTGATGTTGTCCGTTGATTGCCCAATGTATATTTGAGCACCTTTTGCGGCAAGGTCATCTGTGAGGTTGCTTGATTTTGAATCAGAACCTGAGATGCTGTAGCCGGCATCCATTAACATATGTGCCAGAGCACTCATACTTATTCCGCCGATACCTATCATATGAATATTGGCATTGGCTTTTATCGTTGACATAGAAAATTCTTGCATCGAGAAAACCTTCTTTCATAAAGTTTAGCTATGCTATAACTGTATTTTAACACAAGAAAGAATGATTTTCAATGGTTTATTAGTAATTGTGTAAAAAATTAATTAAAAATACAGAAGCTGACAGAAAAGTTAGCAAGAAGGAGGGTAATCTTATGCAGATTACTGACATTAGAGTTAGAAAGATTAATACGGAGGGAAGAATGAAAGCGGTTGTTTCCGTTACTTTTGATGATGCGTTTGTTATCCATGATATCAAAGTTATCGAAGGTCAGGACAAGCTTTTCATTGCTATGCCAAGCCGTAAAACTCCTGAGGGTGAGTTTAAAGACATTGCTCATCCTATTAATGCTGAAACAAGAGAACTGCTTCACAGCAGCATCTTGCAGAAGTATCAGGAAGTTTTAGAAGAAGCTCCTGCAGAGGAAATCTAAACTATCTTTTTAGCTTGTGCCTTAGGGCACAAATCTGCCTTATGCGAAGTTGCCCTTTAATTTCGTGCAAAAGGACAGAGTAATTTTGAATTGCATAATCACGGAGGCCGTCGGGGAGCGAAACCTTGATGGCTTGGGCTACGTTATGTGGTTTATATCAGGGGGGGACGCACAGCGTCAACCCCCTTTTTATGAACAGGAGATGTATGTTTTGTAAAAAATTTTATTAAAACATTTACAATCTTGTTGAAATATGTTAGAATAAAATCAGATTATTTTTACGGCTTGAAAAATTATTATGGGGAGGAATTATTTTGAAAACAGATATCGAAATAGCTCAAGAAGCTAAAATGAAGCCAATTCGTGAAATTGCCATGGACTTGGGTCTAAATGAAGATTCGTTGGAGTATTACGGAAAATACAAAGCGAAGCTTGGCGGAGATGTTCAAAATGCTGTTAAGGATAAGGCAGACGGAAAATTAATTCTTGTAACAGCAATTAATCCAACACCTGCAGGTGAAGGTAAAACAACCACAACAGTAGGTCTTGGTCAGGCAATGGCAAAGATAAACAAAAATGCAATTATAGCATTGCGTGAACCATCGATGGGCCCTGTTATGGGTGTTAAGGGCGGTGCTGCCGGCGGCGGTTATGCTCAGGTTGTTCCTATGGAGGATATTAATCTGCATTTCACAGGAGATATGCACGCAATCACTGCGGCAAATAACCTTTTGTCAGCAGCGATTGATAACCACATTCATCAGGGAAATGCTCTTGGTATTGATCCAAGACGTGTTACATGGAAACGTTGTCTTGATATGAATGACAGAGCCCTTCGTCAGGTTGTGGTAGGCCTTGGAGGAAAGGTTAATGGTTTCCCAAGAGAAGATGGGTTTATGATTACGGTTGCCAGTGAAATTATGGCAATTTTATGTCTTGCAAATGATATTGAGGATTTAAGAGTGCGTTTAGGCAGAATAGTTATAGGCTATGACTATAATAATATGCCCGTAACCGCAAAACAGCTTGAGGTTGATGGTGCAATGACCTTATTGCTCCATGATGCGATAAAGCCAAACCTTGTGCAGACTTTGGAAAACACACCTTGTCTTATGCACGGCGGTCCATTTGCAAATATTGCTCACGGTTGTAACTCTGTCCAGGCAACAAAGCTTGGTATGAAGCTTGCAGATTACTGTATAACAGAAGCAGGCTTTGGCTCCGACCTTGGTGCAGAGAAATTCTTTGATATTAAATGCCGTTTTGGCGGATTAAAACCCAGCCTTGTTGTTCTTGTTGCAACAATAAGAGCACTTAAATATAATGGCGGGGTGGCAAAGGCTGATTTGGCAGAAGAAAATCTTGATGCACTTAAAAAGGGTATTGTTAACCTTGGCGCACACATTGAGAATATGCACAAATTCGGCTTGCCTGTTGTGGTTGCAATAAACCGTTTCCATACAGATACAGATGCAGAAATTAAGATTATTGAAGACTATTGTAATGAAAAGGGTGTAACTGTTTCTCTTTGCGAGGTGTTCGCAAAGGGCGGCGAAGGCGGAATTGATTTGGCAAACAAGGTGGTTGAAACAATAGAAAAATGTGAGGGTTGCCAAACAAACTTTGCACCTATATATGATGAAAATCTTCCTATTAAGGAAAAGATTGGTATTATTGCAAAAGAGATATACGGTGCAGATGATGTTGTTTATACAACAAAGGCAAATAGCGAGATAAAACGCCTTACCGAACTTGGTTTTGATAAGACACCAGTGTGTATGGCAAAAACTCAGTATTCATTGTCTGACAATCCTGCACTTTTGGGACGCCCGTCAGGCTTTACAATGACAGTGCGTGAGATAAAAGTTTCAGCAGGAGCCGGATTTATTGTTGCTCTTACAGGTGATGTTATGACTATGCCCGGACTTCCAAAGGTTCCGGCAGCTAACAATATGGATATTGACGAAAACGGAAAAATTACAGGGCTTTTCTAAAATTTAAGGAGTGAAAAATTTGTTTATTGCAGATACTTATGATATAGCCGTTGTTGGCGGCGGTCATGCGGGGATAGAGGCGGCGTTTGCGGCAGCAAGACTTGGGATGAAAACATGTTTGTTTTCAATTTCATTGGACAGTGTTGCAAATCTCCCTTGCAATCCCAGTATCGGCGGCACCGCAAAAGGACATCTTGTCCGTGAGATAGATGCCTTAGGAGGAGAGATGGGTAAGGCGGCAGATGCCACCTTTATTCAGTCAAGGATATTAAACAGGGGCAAAGGTCCGGCGGTACATTCTCTTCGTGCACAGATTGACAGACGTGACTATCAAACAGAGATGAAACATAGGCTGGAGCTTCAGGAAAATCTTGATGTGCGTCAGGCAGAAATTGTTGACATAACATTGAATGAAGATGGTTCTGTTCGTTCGGTTATTGCAAGAAGCGGAGCGGAATATCTCTGCAGAGCGGCAATTATATGCACAGGAACATATCTGAAATCCCGAATTATAATAGGTGAATTCAGTATGGAAAGCGGACCGGACGGGGTTTTCCCTGCCAATGGGTTATCTGCAAATTTACAAAGAATAGGAGTAGAGCTTGTCAGATTTAAAACAGGAACTCCCCCAAGAATTAACAGAAGAAGTATAGACTTTTCTGTTCTTGAGGTTCAGGAGGGTGATGAAGAAATTACTCCGTTTTCCTTTGAAACAGATGAAAAGCTTGAAAATCAGGTTAATTGCCATATTACCTATACAAATGAAAATACTCACAAAATAATTATGGATAATCTTCATCGTTCTCCATTATACGGCGGAGATATAAAAGGTATCGGTCCAAGATATTGTCCGTCTATAGAGGATAAAATAGTTCGTTTTGCAGATAAGGAAAGGCATCAGCTTTTTGTTGAACCAATGGGAATTAACACTGAAGAGATGTATCTTCAGGGATTTTCAAGCAGTATGCCGGAGGATGTGCAGATAGAGATGATTCACTCATTGCCGGGATTTGAGAATGCTCAGGTTATGAGGAATGCATATGCAATTGAATATGATTGTGCCAATCCTCTTCAGCTAAAACCCTCTTTGGAGTTTAAGGAAATAGATGGTCTTTATGGTGCAGGACAGTTTAACGGAACATCAGGCTATGAAGAGGCGGCTGCACAGGGATTAATTGCAGGAATAAACGCATCAAGAAAACTTCAGGGAAAAGATGCGGTGGTAATAGATCGCTCGGAAGCATATATTGGCACACTAATTGATGACCTTGTTACAAAGGGAACGAATGAGCCGTATAGAATGATGACATCCCGTTCTGAGTACAGATTATTATTGCGTCAGGATAATGCAGATTTAAGATTAACTCCCTTGGGATATGAAATAGGGCTGATATCCGAGGAAAGATATCAAAGGTTCTTAACGAAAAAACAACAGATAGAAGAGGAAATCGAGAGGTTGTATTCGGTAACTCTCTCACCTACAGAAGAAATTCAAAGCTATCTGGAGAGTATAGGAAGCACACCTTTAAAATCTGGAATTAAAATGGCTGAATTATTGAAACGTCCTCAGGTGAGTTATAGTGATTTGGCTGTATTTGATGTAAATCGTCCTCAGCTTTCTTCTCAGGTCTGTGAACAGGCTGAAATTTCAATAAAATATGAGGGATATATAAAAAGACAGATGTTGCAGGCTGAACAGTTTAAAAAGCTTGAGGGAAAACTTCTTCCTGAGGATATTGATTATTCAGGCATAGAGGGTCTTCGCCTTGAGGCAAGACAGAAACTTGATAAAATCAGACCTAAATCTTTAGGACAGGCGTCCAGAATTTCAGGAGTTTCCCCTGCGGATATAACGGTTTTGATGATATATCTTAAAGGCTGATTAGCAGAAAGGAGATTTTTCATTATGAAAGATAATATAAAAAAAATATTTGCAGTTATTGCGGTAGTTTCGGTTATAGTCACATTGTTTTCTGCTTGCGGTGATAAGAAAGAAACGACAAACTCAACAGGCCCCAATATTGTTCCAAAGGAGCAAGTAACCGAAAAGGAAACAGAAAAAACAGATGCCGGTACAGATGCAGAAGTGACTCAGGAAGAAAATTCTGTAGTTCCCGAAAAGAAGTATGATGTTTTGCTGGATGAAAGAGATGAAGATGCAAAATATCAGTATGATATGAACGATTTATCCTTGGTTGATACAGTAAGCGGAAAAATAATTTCTGTGGGAATGAGTATAAATGACATAGAACAGATTACAGGAACCGCTATGACAGTTAATCAGCAACACAGAATTTATAACGGTATAATTATTCTCTATGGCGAAGATGACACAGCAGAGTCTTTGATTGTTTCAAGCGGATTATTTCCTGATGAAAACCAGGCTACACGCTTTAAATCAAGCAGAGGTGTTGCACTGGGTTCAACCTTTGAAGACTTTGTAAAAGCATATGGCGACCAGTTTAATGAGGGAAAAACAACAGATGCAAAAGAGGGCGAAGCCCCCTATGAAACTCCGGCGAATGCAATCAGATATTTTAGAGTGGACGGCAGAAAGGTTGAGTTTATAGGAACTAAACTTGATGCTGAAACAAAAGCCGGGGATACCAATAATATATATATGCAAGATTTTATGTTCAGCAAAGATACCAATAAAGTAACAACTATGCGTATATCAAAACTTGATGCGGTTGGAAGATAAAAAAGCAGTTGAAGCAAAATGAAAAGAGGGTGTGCCTCAATTTAGTGAAAAGTCACTTATTGAGACACACCTTTTCAGTTGTTTTTACAACACTCTATCACTGTTAATATATTTCCTGAAACCTTAAAATGTATGTCAAAATCAGAAAACTGCATTTTATAAATTCGCTTGGGATCTTCAATGTATGATGGACGTGGGTCATCTTTTAAACACTCTATCAGGGAGGTGCGTTTTTCTTCAGGAATGATTTCCAATATAGAAAGGGGAAAATCAACTTCTAAGGTATAATCCTTCATTGCCTGACCATAGCTTCCCTTTGCTTCGGGATGGCAATCGGTATAGGGTAGATATGGTTTTACGTCATATATAGGAGTTCCGTCAATTAAATCCACACCTGATACAATTAAAACATTGCCATATTCCTTGGTTTTTTCAATTTTTTCAAGAACAACAGAAGAAAGCCCGATTGAGTTAGGTCTAAAAGGGGAGCGGCTTGCAAAAACCCCAATCCGCTTGTTTCCTCCAAGCCTTGGCGGACGGACAGTAGGCGACCATTCTTCTCTGTGTGCTTTTGAAAAATCAAACAACAACCATATATGCGAGAATTCTTCAAGTCCATTGATTGCCTCGGCAATTCGGTATTTTGGATAAAAGATAATCTTCCCTTTTAAAGACGGTGCACGGCCGCCCTGCCTTGGCACACCGAATTTATCTTTGAAGTCGGTCTTAATATAACCTATTGGTTCAATATTAGGCATAAACATCACCTCATTATAATTATATCATATGAGGTGAGATTTTACAATCTAATATTTTCCTTTACAAATTCGCATTTATATGTTAAAATGTTAAATGCGAAACAACTTAATAATTTTTTACTAATGTGTGCATTTTATCTTTTTAGGTAAAAAGGCAGGCTCTTTTTCATATGCATTCATTAGTAAATATATGAAAGTTGTTTCGCAGCAATGAGCCGTGCATTTTTCATGCGTGGCTCAGGCCACGCATTTTTTGTGTGGAAACTCTGATTGTTGCGAAACAAATCTTGAGAAAAGAACCGAGGATATATCCCCGGTTCTTTTATCTTTATAACATATTTATATATAATCCGCCTACAACAGACCTGTTCTGGAATTCTTTGTGCTTTGCAGTAGAGGTATAATACCAATCGGTAAGAGGAACTCTGTCACGGGTTTCATTAATCATATTAACAATGCTTTGGCAGACTAAATCAAAGTATTCCTTGTCTTTGTGTATACAGGTTGACCACATAAGCCAATCAAGCTTGGTATAGTCTGAGCGTGAATCAAGAGGAACACCGTATCTGTTTAGCTTTGTCTTATATAATTCAATCTCGTTTTTCTTAATTTCTTCCGAGAATATATTAAAGTCCAGTAAGCTGTCCCATACTATATTATATTTAAGGCTCCAACCATCTTCACTGTCAAAGGTTAAACGTGTGCCACCGTTTTTGGATTTTGCTGAAACTTCCCATTTTTTAGCATATTCTTTTGCAATTTCAAGATATGAAGTATCACCTGAAAGAGCAGAATATGAGGCAATACCCAAAATCGCTTTAAGGCTTAAGTTGCAGTTATGAGCAAGATGTCCTGCAAAATCATCGGTACAAAGCTGATTTCCGGGGTCAAGACCAAACTTAACAAGATAATCAGCCCAGGACTTTATAAGTTCTTTGTTTTCCCGGTACAATTCAGGAGATTTGCCTGAATATTTTGCAATTGCGGCAAGACATAGAAGCATATTTCCTGATTCCTCAACAGGCATCTGTCGGTTAAGACGTGCTTCAGGAGTTCTGTATTGCATTCCGTAGACCTGACCGTTTGCAAGAGGATAACGGCCCACATCGTGAGGAGCAAATTCATAAATCCATTCATCAGATTTTGCGTATTTGATGATAGGTCTTAGCATACCTGCAACAAGCTCAGGATTATATTTTAAAAACAGAGGAATTGACGGATATGTAACATCTAAAGTACCAATACATCCGTTTGACTCACATTCTTTTGACAAGAACAAAATATTTCCATCCTCATCCGCAACGAGCTTATGTGCAGAGATTGCCTGACGATATGCCAGAGATGTGATGTTCATATAGTTTTCGCCAAAGGCTCTTGCTTCCGTCATAAATTTTTCATCAAACTCATCACAAAGTTTTTTAACATCTTCGTATTCTGCAATTGCTGTTTTTACCATATCGTCAAAGCTGTCAAAATAATTTGTGTAGTATTCTTTAAGGGGCTTGCCGAAATATTCAATAGGGTTGATTTCATCATATGCGAGAGTTATAACCCCTTGAGTTTTTTGGGTTTTTATGGTGACGTATGGCATATCAACATAAGCGTTATAGATTTCGTTAAGGGGGTGGTCTGTAATTTTACCATGGTGGTTTACAGTAGAAATAAAGGCATCTTTGTCACAAAGATGAATATATCCCCAATCTATCATATCCATATCTGCTGATTGAGCAAGAGGATTTTGAACTGTGTTTCCGCAACATACGGAGTAATCCGTCTTTTTAAATGCAACGGTCTGCTTGTTTGTTCGGGTACAGCATCGGGCATTTATGCCGAAAACAAATTCTATATGCTTGTCAGTTTTATTCTCAACATCATATTCAATGTAGCTTACAGGACGGGTAAGAATGTCAGGACGGTCAAGCAAAAGGGGTGTCCTAAAAGTGAGTGTTACTTTAAACACTTCATCTTCAAAGGTGTATTTGCTTGAAAGGGGAGTAATTGAAAGATCGGTTTGGTTAATGGTTCTTCTTACAGGTGTAAAATCTTCGCCGGTGGTGCCCACAGAATGATAATAGCCATCTTCTCTAAGAATGCCTACCATAATGGGGTTTGGGATTTGAGTCCAGTTTCGGGTGCAATCGCCGTAAAGAGTGTCGGCACAGGACCAGATTGAAAAAAATGGGTCCACTGTTATCAGCGGAACTGCCGCAGGTCTGAAATTCATAAATTTTTCCTCCTTGGAATATATTGACTTTATTGTATTATACTGATATAATTTTCTAAAAACAATAGAAAATACAGTTATAAAGATGAGGAAAACACTTATGGAAAATGAAGAAGTATATTCTTTTTTTCAAAGAGAGGAATATAAAGATATTATCCACTTTCAAATATGCGGAATAACCTATCCGGATAAAAGATATGAGATTATCCGCTACAGCTCAAGGGTTGCCTGTATAGAGTATATTGAAGAGGGAACGGGAATGGTGGAAATTGGAGATAAAGATTTTTCACCGTCTGAAGGAGATACATATTTTTTGCAAACTGGACCGGACCATCATTATTGGTCGGACGGCAATCAGCCTTGGAAAAAGTATTTTTTGAATGTATCGGGAAGATTGTTGGAGAGCCTTATCGGGGGTTATGGGTTAAACAATAAATTTCATTTTAAAGGACTTGATATAAAGGATGAACTTTGCCGGATGATTGACATTGCAAAGAAAGAAGACGTTGATTGTACAGCAGAATTGATTGGAATTTTAAATGAAATTTTTTTGAAGATGTACAACAGCGTAAAAACAAATAAAAATCAGGATAGCACAGCTGTGCGAATGAAAGAATTTTTAAACGGCAGACTTTTGGAAAGTTTTAGAATGGAGGAACTTTGCGATTATATAGGTAAGTCGGAGTCAAGATGCATACAGATTTTTAAATCTGCATATGGCATTACTCCCTATGCATATCTGCTTAACGAGAAAATTAATCTTGCAAAACAGATGCTTAAGAATACAAATATGTCGGTAAAACAGATTGCCTATAGACTAAAGTTTGCTGATGAATATTATTTTTCCAATGTGTTTAAAAGCAAAACAGGGCTTTCTCCTTTAAGATATCGTAAGATTTAGAGTAGGTGTGAACTAAAAACATATATTTATGAGCTATTATGATATAGATATATGCTTTATGATATTATATTATAAGCTAAAAAGCTCGGAAATAAAATAAAGAGGAGAAGGATTATGAAAAAGTTAAAAGTTATTCTTATAGGTGCGGGAAATCGAGGAACAACATATACAAACTTTATGGCAGATGAGCCTGATTGTTATGAGGTTGTTGGTGTTGCAGAACCTATTGAGAGCAGAAGAAATTACATTAAGGAAAAACACAATTTGCCTGATGATATGTGCTTTGATGACTGGAAACCCCTTTTGGCATTAGGCAAAATTGCAGATGTAGCCATAATTGCAACAATGGACAGAGACCATTTTGACCCTGCTATGGAGGCAATTGGTTTAAAATATGATTTGCTACTTGAAAAACCTATTGCACCTGAGGCAGAAGAATGTAAAAAAATTGCTGACTATGCGGAAGAGAATGGTGTTAAGGTTGTAATTTGTACTGTTTTACGTTACACAGATTTCTTTATTCAGTTAAAGGAAATTATCGACAGCGGAAAAATAGGAAAGGTTATGTCAATCAACCACGAAGAATGTGTTGGTAACGTTCACCAGAGCCATAGCTTTGTAAGAGGTAACTGGGGAAATTCAAAGGAAAGCTCAGTGATGTTCTTACAGAAATCCTGCCATGATACAGATATTCTTCAGTGGCTTTTGGGTAAGAAGTGTTTGAAGGTTCAATCCTTTGGAAACTTGTCATACTTCAAGGAAGAGAATGCACCTGAGGGTTCTCCTGATTATTGTATTCAGGGCTGTCCTGCAGGGGATACCTGTCCGTATAATGCAGTAAAGCTTTATCTTGAAGATAAGAAAAACAAGTGGTTCAGAGATGCATCCACAAAAATAGTAGATCCCACAGATGAGCAGGTAAAGGATGCTATTACAAACACTCAATACGGAAAATGTGTATATAAATGTAATAACGATGTTGTTGACCATCAGATAGTTAATATGCTGTTTGAGGATGATATAACAGTTACATTTACAATGAACGCTTTTAATAAGGGCGGAAGATTTATACATATTATGGGAACAAAGGGTGAACTTCGTGCGGCAATGGACGGAGAAAAGGGCATAGAATTTTTTGATTTGGAAACCCAGAAATCAGAGTTTATTCCGATTGTTGCAGGTGATGGTATAAAGAATGGTCATGGCGGCGGTGACAGAGGAATAGTTTTAACTCTTTATAAGTATCTTACAGGAACATATGAGGGTAAATCTATTCCAGGAATTCAGGAATCTTGTTACAGCCATATGATAGTTTTTGCAGCTGAACAGGCAAGGGCAACAGATACTGTTGTTAATGTAGAAGAATATATAGCTTCATTATAAGGTATAAATGGGCTGTCTCACTTTCTTGGTGGGATAGCCCTTTTTTTATTTTTTGGTAAAAAAGTTGCCTAATCGGAAACATTTTTACGCATAATAATGCTTTATATTTGTTTAATAGGGCAAAACGTTTACAAAAAAGCTTATTGCGAAATTGCACAAAATTTTATAAAATATAAATAAGAATAAGTATAAAGTAAATATATTTATACTATAAAATATAAATAAATTTTGGAGGTAGAAGGAAATGAAATTTGGAAAACGCTTATTTGCCATTGTTATGGCATCTGTAATGTCAGCTTCTCTTTTAGCGGGTTGCGGACAGCAGAGTGCTCAGGAAACCGGAGTTACGACTATTAATATATGGTCGGGTGATGCCAGTAAAAAAGAGGCTTGGACAGTTCTTACAGAACAGTTTAATGCAACAACAGGTAAGGAAAAGGGAATTAAAGTTGAATGGACATTCTCAACCGATTGTATGACAAATATGGACGTTGCAAGACAGAGCGACCAGATGCCTGACATTTCCCAGCTTACATATGTTCAGGCAAAGGATTTTGCCAACACCGGTGATATTGTTCCTATGAACGAAATTGCAGGACTTGAGAAATATGCAGAAGAGTTTAACACACCTAAACTTCAAAACGTGAATGTTTATAACGATAAGCTTTATGCTTTTCTTAATGCTGCTGACGCTTGCGGCTTGATTTACAATAAGGATTTATTCAAGGCTGCAGGAATTGTTGATGAAAACGGCGAAGCAAAGCCACCAAAGACAGTTGAAGAAATGCGTGATGCTGCAAAGAAGATTACTGATACAGCAAACGGTGTTTATGGATATTCATTCCCATTAAAGTTTGCTACATACTATACTGTTAACTTGGCATTTAAGAGATCATTTAATGATATAAAGTATGATTATGACAAACAAACAGTTGACTACAGCGGTGTTGGAGAAGGATTTAAAGTTATGATGGATCTCCGTGATGACGGAAGCCTTTTCCCGGGTGCAGAAAGTTTGGATAATGATACATCAAGAGCATACTTTGCAGAGGGTAAGATTGGTATGATGCCCGGTATGCTTTGGGATGTTGGTGTTCTTACTTCTCAGTTTGTTGCAGACTGCGATTGGGGTGTTGCACCTTATCCTGTAGTTGATGAAGCAAATCTTCTTCCCGGTTATGCAGATGTTGGCGGTTCTTATTTTGTAACCAAAGACGGTAAAGAAAAGGGCGAAAAGCTTGCTGCAGTAATCGAGTTTATGTATTCAGGCGAGGTTGTTACCGAGATGTATAAGAGAGGCTTGGTTCTTCCTTATGATATGAGCCTTGTTAAAGAAGGAACAGCTTGCGATATTCCTCAGTTTGGTGAGTTTGCAGAAACAGTTGATCCTGAAGCTCTTGTAAGACTCAGACCTTCTCTTAAGATTGAGGGCGACGCTATAGATGTTCTTTTAGGTAAGGTTTGGAGCGGCAATATGACCGTTGAAGATGCAGTTGCAGATATGAACGAAAGAGCAACAGCAGCACTTAAAAAGGGCGTTGAAGAAAAAACAATAGATTTGGAGTTCTTTAAGAATGAGCAGACAAAAACAAGCTACTAATAACAAAAGAGGCGGAGCAATGGCGAAAAGCTTTCGCCAGAAAGAGCGTCAGGCGTATATGATGATTGCTCCCCAGTTAATAGGCTTTTTGGTATTTTCCATTTATCCTATTTTGTGGGTGTTTAGATATGCATTCTATGATTATGACGGAATTACAGCCACATTTATAGGGCTTGAGAATTTCGTGCGTGTTTTCACCAGAGATTTGTCGTACTGGCAGAGCGTTCTTAACACCATGATTATTGCCTACGGAAAACTTATAATCGAAATACCTCTTGCCTTTGTTACTGCAATAATTCTCAGCAGTAATATGATAAAGGTAAAGAAGATATTTTCGGTTGTGTATTATCTTCCAACAGTTATGGGTGTTGCGGTAAGCTGTATGATATTCTCGTTCTTGTTTGCCACAATGAACGGAATGGTTAATAACGGACTTATGGCAATAGGGCTGATTGACGCCCCTATTGC
The DNA here is from genome assembly GCA_045603605.1 of Ructibacterium sp. Taxonomy (GTDB): domain Bacteria; phylum Bacillota; class Clostridia; order Monoglobales; family Monoglobaceae; genus Ructibacterium. The sequence continues at coordinate 15,241 of JAZUMJ010000081.1, forward strand.
CTGGTTCTCGGAAAAATGGTCGGCACTGGCTGTTATTATGCTCAGGTCAATATGGGCAGGATTTGCGGCAAATCTGCTGTATTTTATGGCAGGTGTTCAGAATATCTCCGAAGATGTTTTGGAAGCGGCAAAGATTGATGGAGCAAACAGGCTTCAGGAATTTTTCTACATAACAGTTCCAATGCTGGCACCGGTTATAAAGGTTGTTTTGATGCTTGCCATGGTTAATGGTATGCAGATAATGAACGATGTTCTGCTTTTAACAAATGGCGGACCCGGTAACAGTACAAACGTTGTAATGCTCCAGATTTATAAAATGTATTTTGAACCTCAGGGAACACCTCAGTATGGTTATGCATCAGCCATGGGTGTTGTGACAACTATACTTTTGGGAATTATAACCTTTGTATATCTTAAAATATCAAAGAAAGCAGACTCGGTGTATTAGTATGAAGAATAAAGGGATAAAAAGTAAAAGCAAAGGCGAGTTAATTGCCACCTTTGCAGGATATGCATATCTGACTATATTGGCATTATTGATTGTTTTTCCTTTTATATGTGCATTTTGTTCATCGTTTAAAACCAGCCGTGAGGTGTTGGTATCGGGTGATCTTTTACCTGAGAAATGGGTTTTTGATAACTATGTGCAAGCGTGGGAAAAAGCAAATTTTGCTACATATACATGGAACAGTGCTTGGTATTCAGTGTTGTTCGTATTAATTGCAATATTTACATCAACCATTAACGGCTATGTTTTTGCAAGAGGTGTATTCCGCGGAAAGAACGTAATCTTTGCAATATTTACATCACTTATGTTTATTGTTTTAGGAACATCAAGTATGTATCCGCAGATACAAATTTTGAAAACTTTGGGGCTTAACACATCACTTGTTGGTCTGTTGGTTAAAGAGTTTTTTGGGATTAATATTACAAATGTTTTCCTTGTAAGAGGCTTTGTAAATTCTCTGCCTATGTCACTTGATGAGGCGGCAGAAATAGACGGATGTTCATTTATAAAAACATTCTTTGTAATTATTCTGCCATTGCTCAAACCAATCATTGCAACAGTTGGAATATTTGCATTCACCACTGCCTGGAACGATTATTTGATGCCAATGGTGGTTACACTTGCAAATCCAATGCAAAGACCTTTGTCCGTAGGACTTGTTGCCCTGCAGTCATCTGCAGATGCGGCAGCGGCATGGAATTTGATTTTGGCAGGCGGTATGATTTCAGCAATCCCAATGATTATTGTGTTCTTAATATTTAATAAATACTTCATTAAGGGACTCACAGCGGGTGCAGTAAAAGGATAAAAAAATGGCGAAGTTTTCATTGTGAAAACTTCGTCTTTGTTTTACTATTCTTCGGTTTGATGTTCGTGGTAGGCTTCAAAGAAGTTACAGGAATTTAATAGGTTTACAAGCTCTCGGATAGATGTGCCGTTGAGCTTTTTTGATATCTTATTAATTCTGCTTCGGATACTTACTTCCTCTACAAATCGGTCTTTTGCAATCTCTTTGTATTTCTTTCCCTGACATAAAAGCTCGATAATTTCAAGGTCGCTGTTACTTAGATTTGACAGCAATTTAAAGGATAAAATCATATCGCTCTGAGCCTTCTTAAGCTTAATCATCTCGTTGATTATTGCCTTGTTTACAGAGTTAGAAAAATTAACCTGATTAACTGCATCAAAAATAGCATCTATAATTTCACGGACAGAAGATGTTTTAAGCACATAATCAACAGCACCGTGCATATATGCTTCTGTGATATTCTGGATAGAATCGTGAATTGTAAGCATTATTATTTTGGTGTTGGGCAGTTCTTCAAGAATTTGTTTTGTGGCAATCAAGCCGGCATCGTCGGTTTCCATCTGGATATCCATTAAAATAACATCAGGTTTGAGCTGAATTGCCATTTTAACTGCTTCCGAGCCTTTAGATGCAACGCCCACAACATTGATGTCCTTTTCATTTTGCAAAACAAAAGAAAAGTGAGAGGATATTTCGGGGATATCGTCTACTATCATTACATTAATTGGCATATGTTTACCTCCTTGATTAAAGAGAAAAATTTAACGTTTTTTTGCGGGCAAGAGTATATAAAATGTTGTTCCGTGGTTTTTCTTGCTCTTAAAACTGATTTTACCTTTGTGATATTTTATTATAGATGCGGTAAATGCAAGCCCCACGCCCCAATTGTTAATACGGGATTTTGTGGTAAAAAATGGTGTAAAGATTGACTTTTGTTCTTTTCTTGTCATACCAACTCCGTTGTCTGCAATGCTGATTAACAGCCATTCAAATTCATAGCTTGCAGAAACAGTTATTTCACCGCCGCCTCGTTCGGTTGCTTCAATTGCCTGAACTGCATTGTGGAAAATATTAAGCAGTGCGTCATTTAAATAAAAAGAGTCTGCGTAAATTTCTTCTGCCTTTTGAGCGTAATCACGATTGAGAGTAATTCCCGACGGAATATCAAGTCTGTCTATAGTATCGTCAAGAATATCGCTGACGTATACAAGCTCTTCGGAAAAATCTCCTAAGGTACTGTCTGATGCAAACATCAGCGAAAGATGGTTAAGATAATTGTCAATTTTTTCATTGAGAGTATTTAAAAGAGCGTCACGCTCTTCCCCCTCTGCCTGTTGGGCACGGTTAAGTAACAATTTATGAGAAAATATAACATTTTTTACACTGTGAAAGGTTTTTTGGAAGTTCTCATTCATTGTCTGGGTTTGTTTGCGTATTATAAGCCGATGAATAAGACCGTCCTGACGTATAACATTAAAGTTTATTATTATAAAAAACATACATACTATCAATAAAAGAATGGTAATTGTGTATGTATTATTATAGTCTACAGAGGATGAATACGGAACAATTATATTTGAAGTGGGCTGTGTGAAATACGGAGAACGAATAAAGTTAATTTTATACAGCATACTCCACAAAATTTCGCTTAAGATAACGAATGCTCCAACACCGATTAACCTCTTTTTCTCATAAACCGAAGTAAGTATACGATATTTTTTCAATAAGAAAACAATTGGCAAAATCATTGCGGAATAAATACATACATAAAAGCAAAAATCAATACATTGTATAAGAAAAAACGAATGTCCGTTTTCAACAACAAGTCTGTAGAAACGATAGGTTGTGGCAGGGTCATAAAAAATGATATATGACAGTGCCACTAAAAAAATCAGACCATATGTAAAAACAGTCTTTTTTACTGAACCGGTAAGCTTAGGGGTGTAAACCTGTATAAATATAATAGTCGTAAAAACGTATAAGGCTGTAAAAATATTAAACAACCTGATTAAGGTAAAAAATGAAACCTTACCCTTTATAAGGGACATAAAAAAGGCTGTATCCATATTATTAAACCAGTCAAATGCCGCATAGTTACCATTCATAGCTACACGCAACAGCGTAGTATAAAGTAATCCTATAAGAGACCATATAATTATTAAGAAAAAGATGGAATACTTGCTCATAAAACTTTTAAAGGTGCAAAATATGGAAAATATAAATAAGAAGATGAATACATATACCATAAAACTGCCTCCTTTTTCAAGTTTTATTTCCTTTCTAATCAAGTATAAGGTAAAGAAAAGCTTTTGTCAAGACAGCAAAATCAGGTACAATTTTGATGGTAAAACCTTCAAAAAGAGGATTAATATTTATATAAAGTTCCCAAAGCGGAAACTTTTTTAACACATTTTTTTGATAATATTGAAAAAAGACGGAGTAGCGTTTCCAAAAAAACGTATTGTTACTTTTCTGTAAAAATTATATAATTATAATAGTAAAACAGCACACTTTTTATACTTGGTTAATATAACCGATTATTACAAAATCAGGAGGTATTATAAAATATGAAAAAAAGAGTAGCAGCATTATTACTGACTGTTTTTTTGACGGTATCGGCTTTTAGTGTTTTTGCAGATGAAACAGTGAATAAAGTTGATACGGCAGAGGAGTTGGAGATGATAACCTCAACAAAGCTGTATCCGTGGCTGATAAATCATCATTCTGTTACAAAGGCACAGATAAATGATGGAGTTAAGGGCGGTGAAGGGGGACAGATACCCTACACAGCAGCAATAAGCCATACTAACCCCGATAAGATTCTTATGGGAACAGATACCTCGGGAATTTATTACAGCACAAACGGAACAGTTAGCTGGAGCAAAAGTTCAAAGAGCCCTAACGGATGTATCAACGCCTTGGAATTTTATCCTCTTGATGACAGATATGCCTTTGCTCATGTTAGTATATCTTCTATTTCAAAGGCAGGCGGAATTTACCGTTCTACAGACGGCGGTGATACATGGGAGCAGGTTTTCTTTTTAGAGTCTGACCAAAAGGATATAGGTTCTAAAGGCTTTGGCTTTGGTGAGGCAGACCCTGTAACGGGAATTTGCCCTATATATACATTTTCACCTGTTTGGTTAGATAAAAATAATCCAATTGCAGGGGCAACAGGTCTTTTCCGTTCCGATGACTTGGGAGAAACATGGTATTCTATAGGAAACTTAACCGATGTAGAGATTGAAGACATATATTCAAGTCCCTATGATAACCTCGACTTGGTTATTGCAATAACAGCGAATAAAGACAAGGCAGTGCTTGTAAGTTTTGACGGCGGAAAAACATTTACTCCAAAAACTAACGGAATGGAATACGCAGGTCATTCATTAGCAGTTGATCCTCTTGACCCTGACAAGCATTGGATTGTTTCATCGGGCGACCAGTGGGGAAGCTTAACAGAAGAAGAAAAGTATGATTACTTTATGGAAGTCCTCAATTCAATGGATGCATGGAAAGACAAAACCCTTGAAGAAAAGGAAGCCTTTATTAAAGAGATATCTGTATACGGACAAGAACCTGTAAGGTACATAGATGTTTCAAAGTGTTTATATGAAACAACAGACGGTGGAGAAAACTGGGAACTTCTTACAACCGACTGGACAGGCGGGGGAAAAAGAGACGGTTTCTGGGATCCTGCAAAAAGGCTTAAAGGATATAATACAACATCTCTTGGCGTTTCCGATATAACAATGCTGAAATACGGATATCCCTATGTAGATGAAGAAACAGGAGAAAAGAAGGTAAGGCTTTATTCTCAAAGCTGTTATGTAAACTTCCCATTTAGATACAGTGATGATAACGGAAGAACATGGCATTTCCCGGAAAGAGATACGTCTTATGACTTTTTGGCAACGGTTTCAACAGGTTGGTATTCTGAACTTGTGGCAGTAACACCTGCAAATCCGAAGCTTGTTATAGCAGGACTTGGTGTTGTGTATCGTTCTGATGACTGCGGAACCAGTTTTTACGGAGCAAATAACGGAATATCAGGAGCATTGGCTATGGACTGGTATTTCCATCCTGAAACAGGTCAGGTTGTATATACATTGGTAATGGACCACGGGCTTAGATATCATATACCGGAATATGAGTGGTATACAGGTGATTATCCTGCATTAATGCCAACTGAAGGATATACCTTCCAATCCTGTGATAAGGTAGCAGTTGACCCAAATGACCCAAATCACGTTTTTGTTATAACAGGAATTGCACCTTACGGCGGAACATCAACTATTGCAGAAACCTTTGATAACTTTAAAACCGTAAGTGTATATAAGGGAATGAGAGATGTTTTTGATGCCCGTAAGGCAGGAAAAACAGAAAATGTAGGAATAGGTAAAGGTCAGGCAATAACCTTCCTTGAATACAGCTCAACAGATGATAATGTGGTATACAGCAGTTGGTTTGTCAGTGAAGACAATGGCAAGAACTGGAGAGAAACTGAAAAACGTGTTATGGCAGTTTCTTATCAGGACGGGGATATAGCATACAGTATTGACGGTGATGAAAAAAGCCTTTATATATCTTATGACAGAGCTAAAACCTGGAATGATACAGGATTTGATTTCCCGGTGGTTCAAAGTGCAGTGTTTGCAGATAAGTTTGAACCATATGTTTTGTGGATAGGAAAACATTGGGATTCCACATTGTATAGACTTGATTTAAAGAACGGTAATCTCAAAATTATGGCAGAGAGCAACGGAATAAAGAGTGACTCCGGAGCGGCATTACAGATATCACAGTTTGCCCAGAACCCAAAGAACAAGGATCATCTGGCAATTTCCTGTAGGGATTTATACTATGATGCAGAATTTTTGATGGAAAGCTATGACGGCGGTAATAGTTGGGATAGAATACCGGCATTTGGAAGAGCAGGGGGATATGTTAAGTTCAATCCTGTAAAAGACCAGCTTTGGATTGGCGGATGCAGCGGTACCTGGATATATGAATACGGTGTATATAACACCATTAAAAAACACGGATTTATGGACAACAACCAAGGGAACTTTGCATATGATGCGCTTAAAGAGCTTGGCGAAAAAGGGATAGCAGAGTATGACGAAAATGGATACTTCTATCCTGACAGAGCGGTTACAAGAGCAGAACTTGCAGATTTTGTTTGTAACGTAATGGGCTATGAAACTGCAAATAAAACTTGTGATTTCAGCGATGTAGATAAAACACATAAATATTATGAATCAGTTGCCGCTGCTGTGGAAAACGGAATTATGACAGGAGGTCAAACATTCAGACCTGATGATGCGGCATCATATGATGAGGTTGCAATTGTTGTTTTAAGAATGTTAAACGGCAAGGATACAGATACAGCAAATGCCGGCGACAAGTGTGTAGCAAATGGCATTTTTGATGGGAATATTGTTGAAGGCGATTATGACAAGGATGCTCAGGTAAGTCGTGGCAAAGTTGCATATGTATTGAAAAAGGTATTGGATTTAAAGCAGTAGTAGTTAATGGGAGGAGTTAACCTTATGAATAAGAAATTATTTTCTCTTGCGTTGGTTGGTGTGATGTCAGTTTCATCTGCTGTATACGCAAATGAGATAACCGAGAGCGGATATGAAAACGGAAAATATGTTGTGACAGGTAAAGCGGATAATGGTAATATGCCTGTTCGTATAGAAGTTTTAGAAAACGGATATGTATTCGACGATTTGAAGTCCGCAGACCTAACAGAAATTTCAAAATATTATCTTTATGCTGACCAGGTAACAGCGGACAAAGATGGAAATTTTGAATTTGAAGTGAGTAAAGAATTGGGACAGAGTAACCACGTTGTAAGGATATCCTTCTTTGATGGCAGTGTTTCTCTTGCGGACAGCTTTGCAACCTACAGCGAAAATGATATGAATACTGCGATTGACGGATTTTTGAAAGATGCAGATAAGACCTCTGCAAAGCTTGAGAAACTGATTGATGACTATTACGGCAGAATGGGTGTTGATTACGATAGCTTTAAAAAGTTGTCAAAGAATGACATCTGTAAGAATGTTATATCAGGAATTTCCGAAGAAACTGATAAAGAGGAATTGGTTAAGAGCATCTCTTCAAATATTTCTGCACAGCAGATAAGTGAGGCGGCAGATGAATCGACAGCAGTTACATTAATTGATACCAACTGGACAAAGCTTGGTATTGAGAATGTGAAATATAAAGAAGCATGGGATGGCTTTGGCACTGATGACCAAGAAAGTGTTGCGGAAAAACTGATGTCAAAATCATATTCAGCAGAGGAAACATCAGAATCCTTAAAGGATGCAATTTTGATGAAAGAGTTAAGCCTTGCCCTTTGGAACGAGCAAGAAGGAATTTTAGAGAAATATCCGGACGATACAAAGATTGATGACACAAAGATTTCAAAGGTTACAAGCACAAGTCAGCTAAAGAGTATATTTACAGATTTTAAGGGCTTGATTGCAGACGAAACAATAACCAAGGCATCTCAAATCAAAGACGAGATTGATGATTTGGTTGATAAGTATTATTCCACAGACAAGGGCGGAGGTTCAACCTCAATCCGTGGCGGCGGCAGCAGCGGTGGCGGCGGATACACATATAAAGAGCCTGAAACCACTGTCAAGGAAGAAATTGAGCCTATTGAAATGCCTTTTACGGATATAGAGGATGTTAAATGGGCAAACAATGCAATTTTGTTTTTATATGACAATGGAATTATAAAAGGAAAAGAGCCTACATTATTTGCTCCTAATGATAATATTACCCGTGAAGAATATGCAACAATAATTGTAAGAGCTTTTGGTCTTGCAGAAGCAAACGCAGAATGTAATTTTATAGATGTTCCTACCGAAAGATGGAGCTATAAAGCGGTTGCATCAGCAAAGAAGAGTGGTGTCATAAACGGAATAAGCGAAGATGTATTCGGTGCAGAGGAAAATATCTCAAGACAGGATATGGCAGTTATGGCATATCGTGCGGCATCTCTTTGTGGAGCAGAGTTTAACAAAGAGGCAAAGCTTGGCTTTAAAGACGCAGGCGATGTGAGCGATTATGCAACCGAGAGTGTTGCGGCAATGGCATCAGCAAAGATTATAAACGGAACAGGAAATGGATTTGAACCATTAAAATCAGCGACAAGAGCAGAGGCGGCAAAGGTTATTTACGGACTTTTGCTCCACTGCGGAATTATAGGATAAGGGGGAGGATAAGTGATGAAAAAATTCAATAAGCTTACAGCGTTGATAATTGCGTTAATGATGGCATTAAGTATAATGCCGATTTACGCAGATGAAGATATTGACACCTTTGATGAATATGATATACATAATCAGCCTGTTATGGGAAACATATATGATAATTATACACTTATCGGCGAAGCCCCTGTTGCAGGCGGCGAAGAAAATAACGGCGAAACAGTTAAGACTCCAAAAATATATGCAGATGCATTGGCAAAGCTCAATGCATTTGGAGTGGTTCTTGGTGATTTAGGCGGCGAAGGTGTTACAAGAGCTGAGTTTACAGGAATTGTAATGCGTAGCATCGGTTTAACAGACGGAATAGCAAGCAAGCAGTATTTCTATGATGTTGATACACAGCATAGCTATGCATCATATATTAATGCGGCATATGAAATGAAGTATGTATCAGGTTCAAACGGATTTTTCAATCCTGATGACAAGATAACATATAACGAGGCAATATCTGTTTTAATCCGTGTTATGGGACTTGATAAAAAAGCTGAATATATAGGAGGATATCCTAACGGTTTTGTTAAGACCGCAAAGGATGCAGATATACTGGATGATATTGCAGTTTCCGATTATACAGCACCTGCTGTAAAGGGCGATATATATGTTATGTTGGTTAATGCCCTTACAAGTGAATCCTATATGAGAATTGAATCTATAAGCGATGAGGGAATAACCTACAGCAATAAACCTGTAATAACAATGCTTGAAGAACACTTTGGTATCTGTGAAAGCGAAGGTATTGTTAACGCAGTTGGAATCAGCAACCTTCTTTCGGATGATTCTGTAGGAAAAGACAGAGTGCAGATTGGCGACAATGTATATAAAGGCGTATATGAAGAATATATTGACCTTATTGGATATGAAGTAGAGTATTATTACAACAAAGAAGAAAGGGAACTGGTTTACGCTTGTTCTATAACAGAAGAAGAGGATGTTATTGTTCTTTACGGTAACTCAAACCTGACCTTTGAAAATAACGAGTATAAATATTATACAGTTGACGGCAAAGAGAAGAAGGTTGGAATTGTTGACGGAGCATCAGTATTGTATAACGGAACAATCGCAACAAGCGATATAGAGAATTTATACACTCCACAAAACGGAACAGTTACATTGATTAATAATGACGGAAACGGAAAGTTTGATGTTGTATTGATTGAAAACTATGTAGATTTAATTGTAGGGGCAATTGATATAACAAACCAGACCGTTTACGATAAGTATGACGGTAACTTGAGCGTGTGCTTTGAGGATGACGGCAACGACGGAAATGTAATGATATTAAATCCTCAGGGCAAGAGAACATATGCAGCGTTTTTGAACGAAGAAGATGTACTCTCAGTTAAGATAAGCGGAAACAAAAAATGTATAGAGGGTGTAGTTTCTTCCGGAACAGTAGCAGGAGTAATAGAAAAGACTCAGTTAAGTGATGAATACATTATAACGGTAAACGGTAAGGATTATGTTTTAACAGATGAGTGTTATGAAAGATTTGATAAATATGTTAAGGTAGGAAAAGAGGTTTCTCTCTACATTAATATATTAGGAAAGGTTGCAGCAATAAAAGATTCTGCTGACGGCGGTATGAAATACGGTTATGTGGTAGATTATATCGAAAACAGCAGTTTATTTGATAAAGGTGTTGGCATTAAGCTTTTAAGCGAAGACGGAGAGTTTGAAACATATGACTTATCTGACAGATGCTCAATAGACGGAATTAAGCGTGACACCTTTGATAAGCAAATGATGGCACTTAATAATGGACTTGGTATCCATAAGATAATCAAATATGCCGTAAATGAAAATAATGAAATGACGGTTATTGATACAACCTATCTGGAAAAATCCGCAGAGGCTGAAGATGGTTCTCTTATGAGATTTGAAAGCGGAAACGATTTTACAACAAAGCTTCATTATAAAGCAAGCGGAAATATTGCAGATAGTTTCTTCTGGAATGCAAATACTAAATTCTTTATATATATTCCGTCAGCTACAGATGAGAAGTCCAAATACCGTGTTCTTCCAACGGCAGGAGCGGGAATAGGAAATGATAAGGCATATATTTGTGCCGGTTATACAGATGAACATTCATTCCTTGCAGAAGCAATGGTGTTCCAGATGGATAGTGTTGCAGGAGCAGTATCAAGCGTCGACTGGAGCGTTGTGTCCGAGGTTATAGAAGGTGTTAATGCTGAGGAAGAACCTACATTATATATAGAAACAACATCAGGAGCAGGAATAAACACGGTAGAAATCGAAAAGTCTGAGTATGAGGATTTAGGATATACCATTGACAAGGGTGACGTAATTCGCTATGACGCAATCGAAGGCAAGGTTTTAAACGGAGCAATCAAGAAAATATTTGACTATAGCGATTCTGCTGTAACCGATACAAAGAGCGACGGTTCAGCAATGGGTAACACAAATTCTACTAATGACGAATATTCATTAAGACTTGGCTATGTATATGATAAGATTGGTGACTACTTTATGTTAGCACCTGTAAATGATAAGAAAGAGCTTGCTAATTTCAATAAAGCTAATGGTGTAGTTATTGGTGCTCCCGGAGCAAATATTGCTGTTGTTCGTAAGGTTGGCAATAACATAGAGGTTTCATCAGGCTCGGTTAAGGATTTAAAATCCTATCTCGGAACCAAAGACTCCTGTTCAAAGGTATTGGTAAGATATCATTATATGATGCACCGCCAGATAATCATCTATGATGAAACGGTATAAAGCAGAAAGGAAGGGTGAACTTAAATGAAAAATAAAATTTTTGCAGTTTTGACGGCTTTGTTTCTGCTTTCGGTAACAATAATTCCTACAGGCTTTGCTATTGACGGAGCTGAGTTTGTAACAGTTTTTGAGGAAGATTTTACTACGGCTGATGCAACTTGTGAAGGTATTGAATTAAGTGATATGCAGATAGGTGCGAATGCAAATATAACAGGTGCCGGAACAGCCTTAACATCAGTTGTTAATTACGGCGGAGCAATTGTATTCCCACAGGATTTAGGGGAAAACTTCAAGGTTTCAGGTAAATACTTCTTTGACTGGAACGATATCAGATTTATGTTTAATCTTGATGAGCCTGTTTATAGTGAAAGCAACGGAACATTCTCGTTTGCAAACGGATATATGTTCAGAGAACATAAGTACAGCTCTCATATCCAATTGGTAGCAGGTGATGGAACAACGGATGGTGTTCCCACAGGCTGGACAGATAAAACCTATGAGGCAGGTTTTGATTATAAACCCGTAGAGTTTCAGCTTAGCTATGAAAGAGGGGTTGTAAATTACACTTCTGTATGTAATGGACAAACAAGAGAGGTAACCTTCGATTTAACTCAAGGCGGAACAGTTCCTCTTTCAAAGAAAAACGGATACCTTGCAATATGGGGCAAAGGTGCAAATGCACTTAGTATCCTGAACCTGAAAATAGAGAAGGTTAAAAGCCCTGAAATCACAGGCAAAAGCACAACGCTTTCCGCTATGGGTGTATATTCAAACAGCGAAAATTCAAAAATGGATGTTTGGGTAAATGTTAATAGAACGGCAGATGCGGTAGAAACAGCAAAGCTTTATGTTGATGGTGAATACGCCTCTGATATGACATATGCCAATAACAGATTGGAAGGCGAGCTTTCCCTTTCAGGAAAAGCTAAAGGAAGTCATAGCGTGTATGCAGAGATTGTTGATATATACGGCGGAAAGATAAAGACCGAGGAAACAAGCCTGTATATTGCAGACTATAAAGCAGTGATGGAAGGCTTTTCGGTAAACGGAACTGAAATTTCCAATATATCCGATGCCGCAGGCAAAACTGTTACAGCGGAATTTGAAACAGATACAGAAGTTATGGCAATGATAAGCATCATTAAAGACGGCTTGCTTGCAGATATTGTATGTAAAAAAGTTTCAGCAGAAGACGGTGCGGTTTCATTTGCAGTTCCAAATGATGCTGACAGAGTTGTAGCAGCATTGTTTAAGGATTTTGCAAATCCAAACCCCCTTTGCGGAGCAGGTGAATTAAAATAAATCCATTTAATAAGCCTTCCTCTTTGAGGAGGGCGGCACGGCGAAGCCGTGACGGGAGGAGTTTCCCAATGTTGCGGAAAACGGGGACTCCCTCAGTCGCCTATCGTAGGGGC
>JAZUMJ010000082.1:0-10022 GCA_045603605.1 Ructibacterium sp.
TAACTGTGTAGCTGTTAGATTGTGTGGATTTTCTTTGTCTGAAACATGCTTGTTTATCTCGTCTGTAACAGCCTTTTGACTCATTACTGCAGTTTGACTGTCACCGGTTGTTTGAGTTATCTCTGTCTTGTTTGCTCCCTCTTCTATTCCGTCAAGCTTTCCTTTGTCAGATGCACTCATAAAGCCGTTTGTGTTCTCTCCCGCTGCATCGTGAATGTGGTCTTTGTCAGCCTTTTCTTCTAAAAGGACACTGGTTTCTTCTTTGTGGGCTTGCAGTAAAGTTGCAATTTCTCCTGCTGTCGACTTACTCTCCTCAGCATATCCTTTTGCAATAAGGGCTTGTTGTTGTGCTTCTTCTAAACGGACACTGGTTTCTTCTTTTTGGTCTTGCAGTAAATTTTTAATTTCTTCTGCAGTGTCCTCACTCTCCTCAGCATATCCTTTTGCAATAAGAGCTTGTTGTTGTGCCTCTTCTAAACGGGCACTGGTTTCTTCTTTTTGGTTTTGCAGTAAATTTTTAATTTCTTCTGCTGTCTCATTACTCTCCTCAGCATATCCTTTTGCAATAAGAGCTTGTTGTTGTGCCTCTTCCTTTGCAAGCGTCGCTCTTGATGCTACGTCTTCAAATCTCTCATTCAAATCTGCCGCAGTAATCCCGGCATTCGGTATAAATGCACCTTCTGATATCTTCGCCGTTATGACATTCGTGGATTTGCGTTTTGATAACTCCCCGTTTTCGTCAAATATCGTTCCAATAACACCGAAATAGAAAGTGCCGTCGCCCTCTCCCCAAATCTCCTGAGGTATCTTGCAAACGCAATCCGATTCAAGATTGCAGGGCACGGTAATGTCGGGAAGCCTAAAAAAATTCACAGCTTTAGCATAACCTGTCCAACCAGAATCAAACTCAAACTGTATACCTGTCGTGTTGTCGCCTACGTTTATTTCCGGCATAGAAACAGAGAGCCGTGACCCTCTCACTAACGCCTTTATTTGTTTTTCCATCTTTTCATCTCCTTTCGCATAAATTTTACTCCCAAACAATAAAAAAATCGGCACCTTATGGGCATAAAATCCCACATGCCGATTTTTAAGTTTCCCTCATATAATGCCGCCGTTTTTTGAAAATTTAAAACTCTCCTGTTATTTTCCTGTGCCACTTTCACCCGAAACACCGCATGTTTCAATGCTTTCCAATGCTTCTTCTGAATTATTATTCCCACATTCGTCCCTGTTAGCAGGTTTTTCCGAGCGTATCACGTATTCGCCCGTTTCAACGTCTTTTGAAAAGCTGAATAAGCACTCGTTTTCACTCAAACGTTTTGTGACCTCCGCAAGAGAAAAACGCTGTTCTTTATCGCCCGAAAGCTCGATACACTTTTCAACAAGTAACATCACCCATACGTTTAAAATGTTTATCTGTGCATCAAGTGCCTTTATGGTTTCGCCTTTTCGTTTGAGGCTTTCCGCCCGCACTTTCACAAGACTCTCCAAAACCTTTATTCTGTCCTCTAATTGCTTTCTGATTGTTTTTTTCTTCATAGTTTGCATCCTCCTTGTAAAAATCATCTATTAGCTTTTTTATTTCGCACTCTTTCCAACCCGAAGGGTGAGCACAAAGCCTGTACACCCACTTTCTTCTTGCGACAGCGTCGGGGAATTTGAAACGGCAGCACTCACAGTAAAAATACCCCTTACGCTCACGCAAAAAGTACGGACATATTCCCTCAAACGCCATTTTTAACTCTCACCCCTCCACTTTTAAATACCTGCAAATAAACTCTTTAGCATCATCAAAACCCCTGCACACCTTTGCAGCATACCCTTGCTTTCTAAGCGACATAATCCATTCCTTCTGGTCCTTGCTTGTAACCCCGTCCTTCGTTTTCATTTCAATGTACAGCCCGTGATACCCTCGTGAAGCAATAGGTAAACAGAGGTCAGGCACTCCCGGTCTCACCCCTTGTTTCTTTAAATTTGCAGCTTCCAATTTGTTCCTGCTCCCGCCGTTCGGAATGTGGTATATCAAATTCAACCCCGGCACTCTTGTTGACATCATATCGCACCACTCAATAAGCAGACTCTGTTCGTCACGCTCGAAGGCACCCACCTTGTCAAGTGCAGTCTTTAGACATTCCGCACAGTTGTTAGTGCACTTCTTTGCAGTAACGTCCACGTCATACGTTTTGCAATACAAATCCCCACCTCTTTCCAATCTGCAGTATCGTGAAATTGAAGTTGTTTGGACTTCCATTTCACCATTTAAAAGTTCTTGCCAAGCTTCTTTCAAGAAGCGGGGTCTCTCTTAAAGACTTTTACCCTTTCGACATCGTAAAATGATGCCCGTATAAACCCGCCGCCAAATAACTTGTTTTCAACAGCTTCGTAGTCGGTAAGACCACATCCTGCGTAGTTCTGTAAAAATATATTAAAATCTCCGTTTTGAATAATGTCCCTTATATCCTTCTGCGAATACTTGTAGTCGTCTGTTATCACCTTCGGCTGAGTAAGGTTTCTTGATGCACTCCAACGCTTAAATAAAAGCTTCTGTTTTGTCATATAAACAGAAAGACCTATAACTCCGTTTTCGCCAAACTGTAATCGCTTTACGTTCGCGTATCCGAATTGCCACAGTTCTTCTATCGCATCTCTTGAAAGACCGCCCGAAATGATAAGGTGATGATGAATTCTTCCCGAACGTTCTCCTATTTCACAAACCCATATGTACTTGAAATCAATTCCGAGCTTTTCAAAACGACGTTTTAACTTTCTGATGAAACTCTGTGCATCTTTTCTCGCCTGGTCTGCATCCTTCGGCTCGTTTCCGTCTGCGTATGTAAGATGTACCGCATTGTCGTTCTTCGTGAAATTGCAATGGATGAGCCGTGTTAGCTTTTTCTTTGAGTTCTCGGCGTTTATCCTTTCCTGAACTTCGCTTGTAGGCTTTGCTCTGCTGCGGCGGACCTTTGACTTTGCAAATACCGGGAATACCATTACGTCCATGTAGTCACCGCATATATATTTCTTTTCACGATAATAGCACCTCATTTGCAATACCTCTCTTTTTCATACTCCTGTGAAATTGGAGTTGTTCAGACTTCAATTTCACTAATTAAAAGTTCTTGCTAAGCTTCTTTCAAGAAGCGTCAGGGGGAAAGGAATTCTTTCCCTTTGCGGCACCTTTCCCCCTGACAACCCCTTTTCCGCCGCTTATATTCAGAACACACAATAAAAAGACTTTAATTCTCAATGCACATACAGAGAACACTGTAAATGTGCATTGAGTTAATATAGCCATACAAGCCTTACACGGCTCACGGCCGTGTTTTCTTCTTTTAGCTTTGCCGCCTGCATTTTTGCAGACGGCATATATAATATAAATAATAGGTAATCAACCTAAACTCTTGTACACTTTGTAAATCTCTTCTTTGAGTTGTTCACTTGAAAATACTGTAGGAGCAATTGTTGCTATGGGAATAAGCCCTCTCTTTATAACAACGTGGTCGGCCACAATGCCGTCTTTAAGCTCCTTTGACCTTATGTATATTCCATAGTCTTCTTCATCGTCTAATGGCTCAAAATACTTTGTATTGATGAATAAACAGCCTTTTGAATAAAATATTGGTTCAAAGTCTGCTCCGTGATGCTGAATTGAAAAGCAGCTTCTCCTTTCAACAAATTCTTCACCCTTGAAAACATCCGGAACATCAAACTCATGAGCATCGCTGTAGTAAAAGCTCTCTCTTTTGTCTTTCTGAATGTCAAACATGATAAATAAAGGGTCTTTTTCAATGTAGGAAAGTCCACCGTATAAATAGCTTGCCGAACTGTTTCCAAGCCATAATAGGCCGTCATTGTCACGCTTCGCAATTATCTGCTTTGAGCTTTTGCATATGCTCTCGATTTTCTTTAGTTTCATCCCTCACGCCTTCTTCCTCACTTCAAGATTTGCCCCAAAGGGACTGTCAATCTCACTTAAATCAATTCCAAGCTCCGTTTTTAGCTTGTACTCACATACCCATATAGCATCTGCATCCGTCGAGAAATCGTAGTAATCAAGCATTCCCTGTATCATCGGAGAAGTTTCTTTGAGGAATTTGAGTAACCTCTTCTTTCCAAAACCGAATTGCTTGTGTAGCTGCCAAAGGATAATTGCTTCCACGTTCCTCGTGACTTTAGGCATCGCTTCTTGTTTTAACCAGTTCATTGCATACGCAAGTGCAGCATCCTTTTGCTTCCTTGTCGCAACTTCCATTCTACATTTCATGACCTACCACCGTACTTTCTATCAAGTTCTAATAGTCTTTCAAATACTTCTTTAGGTATTCTAATGTGTGTAATTCTTGAATACGCCGTATCCACCCATTTTTTATATCCGATTTTCACATCTTTATACGTTTGAGCATCTTCAATATGACCCATAACGCATTTTCCGTATTTATCAAATGTCGTTCTCAGCTTTGCTTTCATTCTCAACACTCCTGTTCCATGCATTAACCGCCGCATCTTCGCTTGAATATGTTTCTTTGAAAGAACTGCAGAAACAAGTTCCAAGCGGCCTCGACATCGGCAGAACGATGTGTTTTCCGCAAGCGTATGCAATCACCGGAACTTCTCCGCATTCCGGACATGGCTTTAACTCCTTGTTGCCAAACATCGACATTTTCCTCACTCCTTAAAATCGTTCTTTCATTCATTGAATTGCGATTTTATTGGCTATTCATTTTTGCACCGCAATGTGGGCAATAATTTGCTTTGTTTTCTTCTTCATAAAAACAATGTTGTTCGCCACATACAGAGCAACCGTCTACACTCCAACCAACGTCGCTATCAACTTCGAACCAATATCCATGCTTCACTTCCGCATAGTCAGCTTTGTTTTTGAACTCCGCACAAGTTATTTCGTCTTCCGCAGGATTGCGAAACGTGCATACATCTATGTGAACACAATCTTTACAAGTTGCCATCACTCCACACACCTTTCCATACAAGTAATCGCTTCATCATAAGCCTTTTTAATCTGTTGGTACGTATAGTTTTTTGCGTGTTCACACTTCTTGTTGCATTTTTCTTTAAGACATAAATCACACGCCCTGCGATGCCTTAATATTTCAATGCTTGTGTCTCTGTCAACAGGTGTCATTCCTCTGCACCTCAATCCATATACAGCGTAGCGACACACTTGTCAGCTTCAACGCTCGATATTTTACCGTCTACAAAATAACAGTCCTCCTCGGTACCGCCGTCAATAATTTCAAGCTGCGTAAATTCCTTTAATGTCATAAGCCTGTGAACCCTCACTTCAGCTCCTGCCGGAACACTTGATAATTGCTCCATAAGTTCGTATACTTTCATTTTTCATTCCTCATTCCTAATTTCTCATTGTTACACTCTAATCCTAAGTTGCACATCGAAATTCATCCAAAGCTTTTCAACCCTGTGTAACCCCATTTGTACCGTCGTTTTCTTTTCGGCCGTAAACCAACCATCAAGACGTTTGTTGTATAATTCGTTATCATATCCGCTTAGAATAACCTTTGACCGAGTTTCACGTAAAACGTCAAGAAGGCGTTCGTGCTGCTCGTTGTCGTATTCGTAAGCATACATGTTTTTCTTTCGTAAATCCTGTAAATATGGCGGGTCACAGTAAATAAGCGTTTGCTCGTCATTGTACCGCCTTATAAGTTCTACGGCATCTATGTTCTCAATCTGTGCGTTCTTAAGACGTTCGCAGCATGACACAATAATGTCGGGAAGATTGTTCCACATCGTAGCACATTTCGGACCGCCGTAAGTCTGAACATTACGCCAACTGTTTCTTGATGAATTGCT
The DNA here is from genome assembly GCA_045603605.1 of Ructibacterium sp. Lineage (GTDB taxonomy): Bacteria > Bacillota > Clostridia > Monoglobales > Monoglobaceae > Ructibacterium. Next base: position 5,833 of record JAZUMJ010000082.1, read on the forward strand.
CGTGCCAAATGATTGATGAAACCTGACAAGCGTTCTTCGTGCTCTTTCAATCATGTTGTCAGCTTGCGCATAACAGTCGCAGAACTCTTCCCTTGCAAACGGCGTAAGGTTAATTGCTGCCGCAAGCTCTTCCGGATACTCTCTGCAGACACGGAACAGGTTGACAATATTTCCGTCAACATCGTTTATTGTTTCTATGTATGCAGGTTCTTTTTTAAAGAAGAGTGCACCCGAACCAAAGAAAGGTTCAAGATATACTTTGTGTTTGGGAAAATATGATAATATCCAGTCGGCAATACGCCATTTCCCTCCGGGATATTTGAGTATTGCGTTCATCGCTGCTCCTCCTCAAACAAAGGACACTCCAAAACCCTCACACTGTCAATCTTGACTCCGCACTCACCCCGTCGTTTGACAGGCTGGGTCTTCCAACCTTCAACCGGCTTTAAACTCGTAGACCACGCACAAAGCCCAACGCTCTTTGCACAGTCCACACATATTGAAACCTTGCTTACACCTTGTGTACTATTTTTCATCAGAGACCTCACATTTTTCCTTGTCACTTAACCACTTCTTTGCCTTTTCTTCCATAATCTCCATACGGTCTTCTGGCAACCCTTGAAAATGCCAACATATGTAATATAACGGACAAACCTTGCAGCTGTCCTTGCTTCCGGGCACAAAATGCGCCTTGCACACTGTTTCTACAGCACTCATTCCATTACCTCCGGGCGAAATATATTCTTTAAGTCTTCAACTTTCTTTTTCGGAACGTCGCAGAACTCGACGCCCTTCATGCCTACAATAATGAAGTCACCAACGAGACTCTTGAGACATTTGTTGCGAGGCTTACCTTTTAATTTTCCTTCTTCGTCAACAAGAGCTGTAATATCTTTGTCAGCAAATAAGCGAACATTTTCTATGTAACCGCCAACTTCGGCTTGTAAGCTCTCAAGCGTTCCGGAAATTTCCTTTTCTTCGCACTTTCCGTCTACGGTGAATTTAAGTATCTTCATCCCACTCACCTCACCTCCAAGCATATGTAACATAACGCATACATCACCATACCATACATAAGCCAGAAAGAACCGGCACACACAAATTTCGCTATTCCCTCTTGCATTTTTTCTTTAAATGTGCTATAATCGAAGCGTGAATCATGAGTGGTATCATTTTCACGCATATTTTTAACCGTTGTTGTTACCGCAACAGCGGTTTTTCTTTTTGTTTCCATCATACCTTTATCTCCTTTAATACATCTTTCACAATCTGCATCAGACTGTCACACGTCACATCAACGCACTTGTAATAACCTTTTTCCCAAATAACCTTGACTATCTCCGTTCCGTCCTCAAGAACAACATAGTCAACCTCGTCAATGCTTCTGTCGCATCGCCTGAGTAACATCGAAAGTTCGCTTTTGACGAAGACATGCTTTTCTTTCTGTACGTTTGTCATTTTTCTTCTCCTATACCAAGCGGAACATTGGCACTGTATACCGTTGTTTTCGCTCCCGCAAAAAATACCGTTGCAAGCATTTTTCCGTGTATGTCAGTATGCTTGTCAATCGCATCTGCATATTGTCTTAACAGCCCCGACACAAGCCCTCCGGTAAGAGCAGTTACTTTGTGCGCAGTCGTGTTAGAAATCTCTACCGATAATTCAAGCATAAATTTCTCAACAAGAGATTTAGCCTTCTTTTCGTCATTGGCATCCAATATGGTTTTTAGTTCGTTGTTAAATTCATTTGCTGTCATTTCATTTTCCTCCTAATACGCTGTTTTGTAATTTCCGTCAAAAATACAAACCTCGTGCTTTTCGTAGTAACGCTTGTCCACTCTGCCTTCACCTATTAAACGAGGATATAAAATAAAGCAGTTGTCATTTCTCGGATTTACATATCCTGTGTACGTAATAGCCCTCTGCCATCCGTCTTTTATCAGGTCAATTATGTAGCCGCTTCCGTTTTTCGCAGGTCCTCGGTTTATGTAAGTTAAGTTTTCACTTCCCACTTGCAATCTTCCTCCTTTCTTTTTCTTGACACTGCTTTTGCTTTGTGGTAGAATCAACAAAAAATTGTAGTATACGGTAAAGTTTACCGATTGCTAGATAAAGTAGGTAAACTGGCCGAGTAAGCGTTGTATCTGACCGCTTGAAATTCTTTGTTATTATCCAACACTTCATCATACATCTTAAAACTGCGTGTCTTGAAAAGATACGCTTTTTCTTTTGTGTTAACATGTTGTTTCCTTTTCCTTGTGTTATTTGATTTTCACAAACCGCCCCGAAAAATCGAGCACAAGTCCCTTTTCCTCGGCAACCCTTGTCCATGCTTGACGGAAGGCTAAGGCGTTTAATATTTCAATACCTTCGCCGCCGCAAAGAACCATGTTAACATAGCTCCTGTGGTACCGTTCCACGTTTCTCCGAATGAATTCCGGCACAAGCTTCTCAGAGTCGTGTTTGCTCATGATTTGAACGTATGCCCTCTCGCTCTTTTGCTTTAATATTTCCTCGTGTGTCAATTTGTTTTCACCTCGCTTATAGCAACTTGCTTGCAAGCTGAAATGCCGTTATTGTTTTCTCGCCGTCAAGGTATGCGGCTGCTTTGTTGTGCCCTATGTTCAGATATTTCTTTATGTCGTTTACACCAAGTAAACGTTTCCCGGTAGTGTCAACAATGTCTGCAACCACATCTCTGAAAAACTCTTTTTCTCTTGGCATGTAAATCACCCTTTCTGTAATTTCTGAATTCCTCATACCTCTTTTTGGCTATATTTCACTTGTTTGGTAAATTGTGTTATAATTAACCGTCATACATGAAGCACACCTCATGGGAAATAGGCACTTCTTTTGTTAAAATTTGTGATATTTTGACGAAAAGAGGTAAAAAACCATGAGAAAAATCTACTTTAATGAACTCAAAACCCATCTCCATGACCTTGTTGTCACATATCGCAAACAACATAAAATCACTCAAGCACATATGGCTGAACTGCTCTGTATGGATGTTCGGTCATATTCTTATTTTGAATCCGGTAAAAACACACTTGGCACATTGTCCTTCGTTCTCTTTCTGCTTAACAGCGATAATCCAACTGCCGTTATTGACAATATCAGCAAACTCTTCGAGGAGGTAAGGAATAATGTCGCATAAAGTAAAAATCTCTCCTGAAGAAGCTCTTTCTTACCGCACTCCCATGAAAGTATGTACTGTTAAGGTTTATCATGATGGTAACGCTTTCGCAGTTTGTCCCAGATGTAATGTTTGTATGGAATACGATTATCAGAACTTCTGTAATTGCTGCGGTCAGGCTCTTAATTGGAGGGGTTACTCAAAAGCCTGCGTTCTTTGTCAGAAATAATCTCGTTTGCTTTTTCACAAATCATTTCTGCATGCGGTGAATTGACCTTGCCGTTTATGGCTCGTGAAAACTGTATTCTGTCGCAAACGATATTCGCCTCGTTGAGTTCCTTGATAATTTTGGCACCCGTTATTCCGAGCTTCTCCAAACGTTCCTTGATAAAATACTTTGTTGCCATTTAGCATTTCTCCTTTCAAATTTACTTTTTGTTGACAATGTTCAAATATAGTGGTAAAATGAACATTGTAAATATTGTTCGCGGGTGAACCTATTTTTTTTGCCCTCTCAATGTAACCTTTGTTGCTTTTCTCTTTTGATTAAACGCCGCACCATGGATAAGAATGCGGCGTTAGCAATCCGTTCAGGACGCAGATTGCATTTCACAGTGGCGTCCAGGTCTCCCTGCGACAGTTATATAATAACACTCGATTTAGTAGTTGTCAATACGTTTCCAACTAAATTGAGTAGATTTGTGCAAATTACTAAAATTGAGGTGAAAAGTTTGTATATTTCAACAAATATTGCTGAAAGGATAAAAAATATAGCTAAAAACAAGAAAATTGTCCTTAAGGATATGCTTGAAGACTGTAAGCTTGGTGTAAATGCTATCGGTAATATGACAAGCGGAAGAATGCCTGCAGTCGACAGCGTTGCCAAAATCGCTGATTATCTTGACGTTTCTGTCGACTACCTTCTCGGAAGGACCGAGAAAGACGAAACGGAAGCATTGATAAACGCATACGAAAAAGCCTCCCCCGAAATCCGAAGTGCAGTAAATGTTCTGCTCGGACTGTCGGAAGAGGCTCCGAAACATGCTGATTACCG
>JAZUMJ010000083.1:0-4447 GCA_045603605.1 Ructibacterium sp.
CCACCGCTTTCATAATCAACCATTTGGTCAGCGTTACCATGGTCAGCTGTAATCAACGCTACACCGCCCATCTTCTCGATTGCATCAACAACCTTACCAAGGCAGGTATCAACTGTTTCAACCGCCTTAACTGCCGCATCAAATACGCCTGTATGACCAACCATATCACAGTTTGCAAAGTTAAGAACGATAACGTCATAATCTCCGCTTTCAATTCTCTTTACAACCTCTTCTGTTACCTCAGGAGCACTCATTTCAGGCTGCAGGTCATAGGTTGCAACCTTAGGAGAGTTAATCAAGGCTCTGTCCTCACCGTCGTATACATTCTCAACACCGCCGTTAAAGAAGAATGTAACGTGTGCATACTTCTCTGTTTCGTCAATTCTCAACTGGCGAAGTCCTTTTTTACTGATATATTCACCAAAGGTATTTGTAAGTGATTCAGGCTTAAATGCGACCTCAACATTTGGCATTGTAGCATCGTACTGTGTCATACAAACATAGAAAGTATTAAAGAACTTTCTTTCAAAGCCCTCAAACTCAGGGTCAACAATAGTTCTGGTTATTTCACGGGCACGGTCAGGACGGAAATTGAAGAAGATAACAGAGTCATTTTCCTGAATTTTGCCCATTGGCTGTCCGTCTTTTGTGATAACTGTAGGAACAACAAATTCGTCTGTAACGTCATTGTTATAGCTTTCCTTAACAGCTGTTACAGCAGATTCACAGGTTTCACCAACCCCAAGAACCATTGCGTCATACGCCTTTTGAACACGTTCCCAACGATTATCTCTGTCCATTGCATAATATCTGCCCATAACTGTTGCAATATCGCCAACACCTATTTCTCTGATTTTTGCAACCAACTGTTCTACATAATCTGCACCTGATGAGGGTGGAACATCTCTTCCGTCCAGAAATCCGTGAACGTGAACCTTTTCAATTCCCTCTTTTTTGGCAAGCTGCAAAAGACCGTAAAGGTGCTTGTTATGGCTGTGAACACCGCCGTCTGACAAAAGTCCTGCCAGATGAAGTGCACTGTTATTTTTCTTACAGTTCTCGATTGCAGCTAAAAGTGTGGAATTCTTAAAGAAATCACCATCGTCAATTGATTTTGTAATTCTGGTTAATTCCTGATAAACAATTCTTCCTGCACCGATATTTGTATGACCAACCTCGGAGTTACCCATCTGTCCCTCAGGCAGACCAACATCCATACCTGATGCGTGAACAATAGAATGTGAACATTCGTTCATATACCTATCCATATTGGGTGTATTTGCAGAATAGATTGCATTACCCTCGTTGCGGTCATTAACGCCGTAGCCGTCTAATATAATTAATGCATAAGGTTTTTTGCTCATAATTTTTATCCTTTCTTTGTATTATCTTCAAGCGTAAAACAGCCTCCCTCTGTTAGGGAAGGGATTTATCCCTTCTGCAACGACATTATATGTCATTCGGGAGGCTATGTCTTTTAAAATACTATTTTGCAGCAGCAACGATAACAGAGAAATCCTCTGCCTTAAGGCTTGCACCGCCGATAAGTCCGCCGTCAATATTTGGCTTTGCCAAAAGTTCAGCAGCGTTACCTGCGTTCATACTTCCGCCATACTGGATGCGGATAGCTTCTGCTGTATCTGTTCCGTAAAGAGCAGCGATTGTTTCACGGATAATTCCGCAAACCTCGTCTGCCTGGTCAGCAGTTGCAGTCTTACCTGTGCCGATTGCCCAAACGGGTTCGTAAGCAATAACTGTCTTTGCTGCATCTTCTGCAGAAATGCCAAGGAAAGCAACCTTTGTCTGGCGGCGAACTGTATCGTCAGTGATACCCTGTTCACGTTCAGTAAGGCTCTCACCTACACAAACAATAGGAATAAGACCTGCCGCCAATGCAGCCTTTGTTCTTAAGTTAACAGTTTCATCTGTTTCACCGAAGTACTGTCTGCGTTCGGAGTGACCGATGATAACATATTCAACACCGATTTCCTTGAGCATATTCCCTGCAAGCTCGCCTGTGTATGCACCGTTTTCCTTAAAGTGAACATTCTGTGCACCAACTGCGATGTTTGAACCCTTAACCTCGTCAAGAACGCCGGGGATACAAACAGCTGTAGGGCAAACAACAACATCACAAGCAGCACCTGCAACCTTGTCTTTCATCTCAGCAACCAAAGCCTTTGCCTCAGAAGGAGTTTTATTCATTTTCCAGTTTCCTGCAATAATCTTTTTTCTCATTGTAAAAAATCCTTTCAAAATTATCATATGCACATTATATTAATCATTTCATAGGAACGGTTATGAACCGTTCCCTACAAGATAATAATTAAATTTGTAGGGAACAGTCCGTGACTGTTCCTTATTAATATCAAAATTGCACTTTTTTTACATCACTATTATTTATCGTTAAGTGCAACGATACCCGGCAAATCCTTACCCTCTAAGAATTCGAGAGAAGCACCGCCGCCTGTTGAGATGTGGCTCATCTTGTCGCCAAGACCCGCCTGATTAACAGCTGCAACACTGTCGCCGCCGCCGATGATTGTTGTTGCATCCAAATCAGCAAGCATCATAGCGATTGCGTTTGTACCCTTTGCAAAGTTAGGCATTTCAAATACGCCCATAGGTCCGTTCCAAACGATTGTCTTTGCATCCTTTAATGCATCCTTATAAAGCTCGATTGTCTTTTCACCGATATCAAGACCCTGCCAGCCCTTTTCGATACCGCCGCGTGCAACTGTCTTGCTTTCAGCATCATTATCAAAGTCTGTTGCAACAACTGTGTCAACAGGGATTAAAAGCTTAACGCCCTTTTCTTCTGCCTTTGCCATCATTTCCTTTGCATAATCAAGGTAATCAGCTTCAAGCAATGAATCACCAACTTCTTCACCAAGAGCGTTCATAAATGTATATGCCATACCGCCACCGATGATGAGTGTGTCAACCTTTTCAAGAAGATTGTTGATAACAGAAATCTTTGAAGAAACCTTAGAACCGCCAAGAACTGCAACCAAAGGTCTTACAGGATTGTTAACAGCGTTTCCGAGATATTCGATTTCCTTGTTGATGAGGTAACCGCCAACAGCTGTGTCGATATACTCTGTTACACCAACGTTTGAGCAGTGTGCTCTGTGAGCAGTACCGAATGCATCGTTAACGAATACATCAGCCAAAGAAGCAAGCTCCTTGCTGAATGCTTCGCCATTCTTTGTTTCTTCTGCACGGTATCTTGTGTTTTCAAGAAGAACAACATCGCCCTCATTCATTGCAGCAACAGCTGCTTTTGCATTGTCGCCAACAACGTTATCGTCAGCAGCGAATACAACCTCTTTGCCCAAGTGTTCTGAAAGTCTTGCAGCAACAGGAGCCAAAGAAAGCTCCGGCTTAGGTTCGCCCTTTGGCTTACCCATATGTGAGCAAAGAATAACCTTTCCGCCGTCTGCTATTAACTTTTTAATAGTAGGAAGTGCACCTACAATTCTTGTTTCGTCTGTGATAACGCCGTCCTTAATAGGAACATTAAAGTCACAGCGAACCAATACCTTTTTACCTTTTACCTGAATGTCATCAATTGTTTTTTTGTTCATTGAAGAATACCTCCAAAAATTATATTAATATCTCCCTGATAAACAGGGCTAATCTTATTACAAATTTGCATACAATATCATTTTATATTAAAATCAAAAATTTATCAAGGGTTTTTCAACTATTTTTTGTTAAAAAATTCACTATATACTAAATTAATCCTATTAAATTTTTGTAAACCCTTAACATTTGACATTTTTCTCAATTTGTGGTATATTAGAATAAGTCTATGCTTTTACAGATGGATGAATATCATTTATGTGCATTATAGCACTAAGGAGGAAGTTTCTTTGAAAACAAATTTAAAAACCAAGGATATGGTCGTATCTGCATTATTGATTGCAATTGGAATTCTTATACCTATGATATTCACAGGACCTCCATTCCGCATTATTGTAGGACCTTATTCTGCCACACTTATGGCTCACGTTCCCGTAATAATTGCAATGTTTATTTCACCCTGGACAGCACTTTTCACCACAATCGGTACAACCATTGGCTTTTTCTTTACAGCACCGATTATCGTTGCTGTTCGTGCCGCATCTCACATCGTTTTTGCACTTATGGGTGCTGCACTTATTAAAAAGAGAATGAACGCAACATTAATCTGTGTCTTAACAGGTGTTGTTCACGCAATTTTTGAGGGTGTTGTTGTTATGATATTCTACGTTGGCGGAATATCCGCTCCAAACGCAGATTATACAATCTCAATGCTTGTTCTTATAACTATCGTAGGAACATTTGCTCATCACGTTGTAGACTTTATTATTTCATACATAGTAGGAAAAGCTCTTGTTAAAGCAAAAGCAATTCCACAACTTCCAAAAATTTGGTAAACTAAAGGGTGTTGCGAATGCAACAC
>JAZUMJ010000084.1:0-12360 GCA_045603605.1 Ructibacterium sp.
CTGCATTTACTGTAATCATTCCCATAGAGAATATGATTGAGAAGATTACCAATAAGGAAATTAGTTTTTTCATAAATTACCATCCTTTTTTATATATAATTTTATTTTTTTCTTTATGTTATAAATCTCATCATTTGTATGAGAGGTAAAAAATTATTTAGTTGCTGTGAAAATCTGTGATGTTATCGCATTTGAATTTATAATACTGTCCCACAAATATACAGTCAGCTTCTCACCGGTCTGTATTTTAGGCATATCCAAATTGTATTCTTTTTCAGAATTATCCGCACTTATTATAAATGGAATAATCTTCATACGCCTGATATCCGACCCTGACCATATTTGTGCAACGGCATATACTTTAACCTCTGCTCCACTTTGATTAAGGATATTTAGCCTTAAAACATCATCTGCAATTTCACCATCAAGAATATTCATATCTCCCATAGCAGTTTTAAATATCCCTCTGACTGCCAATCCTAATTTTGAACCGGATTTATATCTTGTGTCGGAGCTGATAGTTATATAATAATTAGTATTACTTTTAAGCTTTGTTGAGGGGATGAGGGTAATATTTGTTGTGTCACCTTTTATTTCGTCAATCTCAACCACACCGCCAAATTCATCTGTCAAAGTAATGTTTTTGGTTGTTAAATCTTTAAGCATCAGTGCCTCAGAAACCGAAAATTTAATTTCTCCAGAGGTTGATGAAATTTCACCTTTCACTGATATTTCAGGCAATCCCTTTATCTGCTTAACAGTTAAGTTATCTATTGCGATAAAAGTCTTTACATCATCATATATAGGCCCGAAAATTCTAAGATAGTTTATAACATCCTGTCCTGAAGTTAACCTACTTGTAAATGTGCGGTTTATACCATTACCTGTCATTGTAAGTTCTACAGTACCCTTTGCAACATTTACATCTATCAGGAAATGGTACCATATTTTTGCACTGTATTCTATGCTTTGCCCTAATATAACTGCACCTGTATGATTAAAGGTTGCAATACGGGTTTCAGTCGAACCGTTTTTCTTAAAATACATCATTGCATAGTCTGTTGCACGGTTTCCGTTTTTATCAGCAGGCATAAAACCTGGCTTTTCCTCTATGTAAAAGTCAAATTCTATCCTTGCTCTGCCTGATAAATCATTCATTGGAACTCCAACATACGCAGAGTTATTGGGCTGATAAGCATTGTTTACTGTATCCATACCAATCAACAAGCTTTTGCCAAAATCTTCTTTAACGACTCCGGCGTCTAAATAACCTCTTTGAGGTCCGCCAACCATATACTCAGGAAGTGTATCCTGACCCTCGTAATCTGTAAAATCATTTTGATAAACACCAATTTCAAACAGACTTTCAAGGGTGATGTTAAATGTTTTTGTTGTATCTATTCCCAAGCTGTCAACAGCCGTTACTTTAATTGTATGGCTTCCGCCTGTAAGATTATTAAGATAAAACACAGCGTTGTCAGCATTAATTGTTTCTGCTACGCCATCGACATCATATATAATTTCTTTTATTCCGTCTGTATCAACAGCCGAAATTTTAACGCTTGGTAAATTCGATGCCTGATATTTTGCACCATCTGCAATCCCGTCAACTGTCAGCAGTGGTGAATCATTATGAACAACCTCAATTTCTGTTGAAACAGAACCCTGTGCACCATATTCATCATAACCGACAGCTTTAAGCTTGACCGTGCAAGCATTATCCTTTTTTAATAAATATACCCACGGCTCAGCTGTTAATGTTTCTTGAAGGATATCATCAATATAAATTTCCATTTTATCAAGCTTTTTATCACTGACAAATTCAAGAGGTACAGTTTGTTTTGTGTATACATTAAGCTTTTCAGGATTAAAGCCTAAGCTTATTTCAGGCAGTTGATAGTCTTTTGGCAAGGTTGAAAAATTAACTGAAATTTCATCTAACAAATCTCCGAATATATCAACTGTTTCTTTTGCTTTAATGGAATAATCTGCATTGTAGGTCAGTTTATTTTCAGGTATAATCTTTACTGATGTTTTGTTTGGAACAATTTCAAAATCAATACCTATATTATTTTCTGTCAATTCATAATTTGACTTTTGATACATTATATCTCCCGGAACTGTTCCGAAATCTAACAGAATTTCTTCAACCGTTTCGGAGTTTACGGCTATACTTCCGTTTTCAGGTGAAGAGGAAAATGAATATTCACTGTTTACACAATCTGCGTAAAAGTTTGATATTATCCATTTTTCATCTCCGTCATTTCCAATTCCTATATAAGTTAACTCAGTGTCAAGTTTTGATAAGCTTTCATATTCTCCGCTAAAAACCAGTTCACCGTTTACCCAGGCAGAAGCTTTTGGCTCAGATAAACTAAAATCTACAGCAAGGGTAATCTTATTGCTCTTATTTAAATCGCAATTTTTAACGCTATCCTGACCAAAAACAGAGATACTGCCGTTAGACATACGAAAAATCTCTGTTGTAGTCTGTAATGACGATGCAACACGGATAAACTGTTCACCCTCACCTGCCAGTCCCTCAAAGGAGATTACAAATCTTCTCTGAGATACATCAAATGTTGACGTTGTAATTCTTCCGCCGCTTGAAACCAACTCACCGTACTTGTCATACTCGGTTGCGTTAAGGGTTAAAACATCATTATTTATATCTGCATTTGTAAATGTCCATTCGTCTGCATAAGAAGCAAGCTGTATATCACATTCATCAAAATATGCGGCATTAACTGTCAAGCTTCCGATTAGAAGAAAGCAAAGCATTAATACTGATAATTTTTTCATATTTGTAATCATTCCTTTCTGCTGATTTATCAGTGTATATGCAGATAATTCCATATATACACTGATAATATCTCACTACTTCTTCTGCAACATTCTTATTTCAAGAATATTTGTTATTCCGTTTGCTTGATTTCCGTATCCGTTGAATTTTATAAATCTGTACATACCTTTCTCGAACCCGAAAATCTCATAACCCTCAGATTCGCCATTGCTTGCACCTTCGTTAAGTGTTACCCAATTTTCGCCATCAGCAGAGCCTTCGATTTTATACTGATAATTTCTTGAATAACCTTGCCAGAACGCTGCTGCAACTGCATCAACAGGTACTATTTCGCCTAAATCAAATACAGCATATTCACCTTTTCGGTTATTGTTACTGGTCCATCTTGTTGTAAAGTCATTATCAAACATTCCTTCTTTTGGATTAAATGCTTCAAGGGTTGAACTTACATCATAACTCTTAACATTAAGTATATTATAATCCTCCAGACTATCGGACTTTGAAATTGCATAACCGATAACAGTGTCCGAATAATAACTCTTATCAGGATTCCAAACCCTGATTATTGTTTCTGTTTCATCCTGATTATTAAAGATTTCAACAATATTATCAGAATTAACCGCCTTGGCTGTTATTACAGGCATCGGCTCTCCTTCAACCTTTGTAACTTTACCATTAATCAAAATTTCGCTGAGCAGTTTGCCGTTAACACGAATATCAACAACATCAAGCTCCGGTTTTGGAATATATTCACCATCAGGAATTTGCCAATTCTCCATTGGTATATTCATATCATCTATTGTTGTTACAGGTCCTAAATCCACCGGAGTGAGTTTAACCGTAATTCTGTAATCTGTATTTGCTTTTGCCGGCATCCTGATTGCAATTCGTGTAAATCCTTTATTTTCATTTTGACCCTTTAATGCCTTTGAAGCAGTTTCTTCCAGTTGTTGAGCAGGTCCTGTAAACACCTCATAATCAGGAACATCACACCTTATCTCCATTTTCATTTTTTTACCGCTTTTTGTCAGAATAAGGTTTTGATTATCTGTTATCTCAACATCGGCCTCGGTTGTCATAAACCAATAGGACTTCATATCCCGAACTACATTAAAGTTATCCTGAATAGTCAGGCTGCTTCTGTCATCGCCAACATAAAAGCCTCTGTTATAACTGTTTACCCAACTGTTGTATGGTTCGTATAAGTTATAGCTTACCATGGAGCCTCTGTCTTTGCTTTCATATTTAGTCATATATGCCTTATTCATTCTTGTGGTGCCATCAGGCATATCGGTTGATGCAAGCTGACCTACTGTATTTGTTTCGCTTGGCTCAAATACCATTACGTTATGACCTTCTGCAACATTTCTGTAAGCAACACCTGCATTACCCGCTTGAAGATTATAATCCTCCGAGCCTAAATCATCTGCCCAACGAACACCCATACTATCAAGGACAAATGTTGAAACATCATATTGGGAATGATAGGTTTTAACAAGTCCGGCATGGGTTGCAAAATAGAAACCCTTCAAATCGGAATGTGAGGATCTGCTGTATACAGTATCCAATCCGTAATAGTGTGCATCAAGAGGCATATCTGCCTTTGTGGCTTTCAAGTCAGGATTATAATACAGTGCGTCTGTAAGCTCAGGCTGTCTTTGTTTATACTCTAACTGCTGATAACATAAATCCTGTAAAGCATCATCGCCAAAATAGTATGCAAACCAATTTATAAAGGTGCTTGCCGTGCGAACTCTGCCTGTATCGTGGAAACTATAACAGTAATTATAGCTGTTGTTCTGTGCAATCCACCGTGCAGTTTTCTTAACCCCCTGAGCTTCCATCAAGCCGTAATCATCACCAAGAGAAGCATATAATGAATTCATTGAAAAACACAAAACTCTTGCTGTCATAGTCCAATAATTAGGGCTTTCAGGCCAAATTCCGTCAGGACGGAACTGCATCATTGTATATTCCATAGAACGTATTGCCAAGCTTAACAATTCAAAGCATTTTTCAGGTTCAATCTCTGCATAAGCAAGACATGCTGTTATTGTTCCTGTATTGGTAATTGCGTTAAAATTACCTTTACTTGTAACATAATCGTTACCGCCTGCAATCTCGTTTCGTGTTGTGCAAAGGTCAAGCATTATATCCTTCATTGGGTCAAGAATTAATCTTGAAACGTTTGTACGAATATATTCTTTTTCTTCGTTGGTCAGATTATTTTCTATCCAATCGTATGTCCAATCGTAACCAACTGCAATTGCTGTACAGCCCTCACCTGTATCAATCAAATGAGAATAATTCAAATCAGGGAACGAAAGGATTTTCTTTAGACCTTCCCAAACCTTTTTTGCATATTTTTCATCACCTGTAATTTGATATGCAAAACCATGCTTTTGAAATTTGTTATTATAATCATTTGTGATGTCATATATTCTCTGGTCGTCATAAACATCGTATTCCTCAAAAGGATTATTTAATATTCTGTCTGCATCTGCCAAAAGTGTATCTACGATTTCCTTAAGCTGTGGGTCTTTATCCTTATTTTCTCTTATGGTGTCAAACTCCTTCTTGGATGCAATAATTCTTGGATGTGACACACCGCTTTCCTTTTTGTTGTTAAAATCTTCTATTAATTTTTCAACAGTAGGACGTTCAAATGACATATACCAGTTAAGAACCCTTAAAGGTGTCATATTTGTATAATAATCATACTCAAAGCGATGATGTGCCATTATATCCACTTCAGGCTTTGTATCCTCTGTATATAAATCAAATTTTTCGGGAGCGGTTATAACAAGCCCCTCACCATCGGTTTTAACACAATGCCCCAAAATATCGGCAGCAAAGGCTTCAACCGGAACATAAACCGTGTTATTGTGCCATATACACGGAACCGACATTACAACCTTTTTCCCGTTATAACTTACCTCACTGCTGTCTGCATAAAGTTCTAAAGAACTTCCTTTTGCTGACTTTGAGGCTGAATTAACAACAAGGTCAAGATTATAACCAAGGTTTAATGCATTTACACTTACAAATAATACATCCTCGTTCTGCATATAAGGGTCATCTACATTTATATGTTTTTTTCCATTTGCAAAAACATTCTGGCTATAGCCGTAAAATGCAGTTTTTCCTGAAAGAAATTCAGCAACAGGTTCATCTGATGACCAAAGGGGTTGGTGAGAATCAGGGTTTTCAGGATTATAAGGATTTCTCATTCCAACAACCTTTAACTTATCAAAGGTCGCTGTACATTCCCCTCCTCCTGTATTTAAGCTTATACGAAGCAGTTCGGGATTTTTGAAATTTTCAGTATACTTATATGTTTCAACAAGCTTGCCATCAAGATAAAAATTTGATTGATGGTTTAGTATATCCAAAACAATCGTATATTCAAACCATTCACCTGCAGATAAGGTTTTAACTGTTTTTCCTCCTGCTGTTACAACATTTCCTGAGGGGTCAATCCGCACCGGCATTATATTCTGATATGACCCTGTTGTTATGGTGTCTCTAAAATAGGCAAAATCTATTTCAGCACCGAATTTATCTACTTTAATTCTGCCTGTGTAACAATAATATGGGAAAAATCCATATTTGGGCTGATATAAAGATTTAAAATCATAAAATGCATCGTCAGCGGTTGTCTTTTCTATTGTGATATAACCATTCTCTCTGTTAGGGTCTTTACGCAAATCAAGACGGTTCACCGTAATTTTATTTGTTTTTGGAGCTCTTGTTCCGCCTTCGTAATTCTTACTTTGTTGCCATGTCTTATCATATAAGTTTTCGGTATCCACCAGTGCAACATCGGAATTTGTAAAATAGTCATAATCTATTTGTGCATCTGCAATACTGTTATAGGCTACAGATTTCCCCTTAATTTCAGTACTTGCACCTGCCTTTATAACAACATTATCAAGACTTACAGACCCTGTATATTTAACAAAATTAAAATATGTTCCCAATGCAGCAGACAATTTCCATCTTCTTATAATCTGCTTGCCGTTTATATATAAATCATATGTTAAGCTTTTGTTATCAACAACTGCAGTTATATTATTGTATCCACTGCCGCCGAGACCGCTTAAATACTTTCCTTCTTTTGTAACAATCTCTCTGTTTTTTACAGTAATTATATTTGTTATTGACTTTGCCTCTCCTGCTGAAAAACCAACTTCAAAATCAGCAGAAAGAGAATTTACCTTAACATCAAGACTTATTGTAACCTTTTGAGGCATTTGGGAAAGAGCTGCACCTATTGAACCGTATTCTTCGGTAAAATAATAAGCTTTATTGTTTTTTCCGTCATCAATAACTCTTGGCTCGCCTGCTGATACTATTTTATTATCCATACCACGATTTGAAATAATATCATCAAACTGAAGATTAAGTAAGGTATTGTCGTCTGTAGTTTCTGTTGCGATAATTGATACTGTATTTCCTAACAGGATTACAGTAATGAGTGCGGACACTAATCTTTTAAACAACTTCTTATTCATCCAAAAGCACCTCCGCATCTTCGTAAAGTATTATAGACCTTGTAACATATGAATCCTGACCCACCAAGGCAAGATGTGCATTATTACCTTCTGTTTTATAAGTTTTTATATCTGCCGCTGTCATCGGCCTTATTTCACCTGTTTTTACATTGTATCTGACAATTAAACTAACGTTTGTGTTTAAGTAACGTAAATGCTCCTGTGCAAAATCATAACCGCCGCCCGGTTTTTCTTTAGTAGCAATTGCCATATGATTATCGCCTGCCGAATATACCATTCCGTAATAATACATCTCACTGGCATTAGTATTCGTATTTACCTTTTCTGTGTTAAAGGAAAATACATCTTTTCGTGCATCAAAGATAACCTTTAGTTCCGTTACCTCATTTTTACTGTTTAGCCCAATCGTTATTACATCGCCGCTGCTCAACAAAGGATGAGATGATTCTTTTGTTGTACCTGAAATGACTTCCTTTGTAACTTCGGTATCCATCGGCATATACACTGTTGTATAGTTATTGTTATAATAGCCGTATATTGCATATACTTCTTCTCCGTCATCACTTTGCTCAATTGCAACAGATTTAACCAGCATCGGCACGGGACGAGCAGAAATTTTAAACGGATTATCATTTCTGTAAACCATTACAGAAACAGCACCATTTTCATCCATATTATAAAATTCACCTGTATAGGTTTTATCGTTTACAAGAACTGATTTTGTCTGAACCGCAAACAACTTCTCTTTTTTAATATCATTAGGTATACTAAAGATTATTGCATTATTCATATTACAGTAACCCTGCATTGTTGCGTTTGAACTTTTATATCTCATTCCTGACGGAAAATAAGAATATTTGGTCAAACAGTTTCTTTCATCAGGATAAATTCCGGGTTTTTCAGGAAGTTCTTCACTTTCAAAATCAATGTAAGCAATTTGTCCGTTGCCGTCAAGACCATATCTTATAAGCTGTGGCTGACGATTAAACATATTTACAAATGTATCGGAATTTTTCCCGTTTTCTCCGTCAATGGTTAATCTTTCACGGAGTTTGTATTCTTCAAATTCTCCTGCAGATGTGTATATTTTAACTATAACCGTATTTTGAAATATACCATCTTGAGCACAATCCAGTAAAAATCCATACTGCATAGCTGTTTTTCCCACAACAGCAGAAACAAGTATCTCTTCATCTATAACAAAGATTGACTTTGCCCCTAATTTTAAAGTTTCAAAATAGTTATCGTAAAAATAATCCGAAATAATATACTCTGTATTGTCAACTGTAATTAAGCTATCTTCAATTTTGTTAATTACGCCTTCCATAGTATCGCCAATCCGTTGAAGGATAACTAATTTGCCGTCAAGAGATTTTATTTTACGGAAGGTTTCGCCTTTCTTTACGTCTTCAATGCTTAAGCTTTGACCTGAATTATTCTGAATTGAATATATAACATCACTTAAGTCATCGGAATATTCAGCAGAATTTTCATCGCTTATGTATCCGTTAAGTACATCAATATTGCTTACTGTGATATAGTCATAGTTATTAATATAAACTGTTTCGCAACCATTTTGGGTTTCATCATCTGAAAATACAATCTCTCCTGCTCCGGCAACAAAATAATCGTTAATTTTTTCTGTTACCTTTCGTCCGTTTACTATAAGATTAAACTTTGAAGCTAAATTTATATACTTTTCTTTTTTGCTGTTTTCAGTCCAATAAAAAACACGAGTACCATCTTTTCTGCTTATATCGCTAAGAGAAATCTTTGTTCTTTCATACATTTCCCTTAAATAAATAACTTCTTCGCTATTATCTGTGCATTTAATATATCCTCGAACGTATGTGCCAAGCATATCCCAATCTGCAAACTCACAATCGTATTCTTCTTCATTAATTCCAAGAATATTTCTCTTTGTTATTGGTTCTTCCCCATAAAGTGTGTTGTAAGGCGTTGCAGAAACTCTGCCTTCAACAGTTTTAATTCTATGAGAAAGATAAAGCATATTATCAAAGCCTTCTGCATATCTTTCTGTTTCACCAAATCCAACCTGATTTGGAACAAGAGCTGTCAGCGACTTAAATAACAACATATAAGCCTCATCAACAGTCAGGAAGTCTTTTGACAAATCAATATAATCTGTTAAATCAGTTGAATTTGCCACATAGAGATAACCTCCGGGATATCCGCCCTTATCTTCCGCAATCGCTGTATAACCCATCATATTAACCAATATCTTAATTGCTTCATTAGGAAGAATTGGTCTTTCGTGTTCAAATTCATCGCTCTTGGAAATCCAGCCCTTATCCACAGCGGTGTATATGCTGTCAGCGTTTTCGGTAAAGGATTTAACATCTCCGAAAAAATAACTTTCGGGAGCAATTGTAATAGTATTTGTAAGATTAATCAGCTTTGATACAAAAAGCCCTCTTGAAATTGTAACTCCATCCTCAAATAAAACCTCTTTGTGAAGTAAATCAAGTAATTCCTTTGCCTCTTTTAAATCCGCAAAATACTCAGGGCTGACAGTTTCATCAATATCCGCTATTTCCGTAGTTGCAAAACCAATTGTGCTAATCATAGATACAATAACTGATAATATCAATATTGCAGATAACAATCTTTTCATCAACTAATTCACTTCCTTTCCGGTTATTTTTCGATTTCAAGTAAATTATAAAGAATTTTTACAGCCTCGGCTCTCGTTATATATGATTTTGGATTAAATCTTCCATCATAACCATTTATAATTTTTAAACTGCCCAAGGCTAAAACTCCATCCCTTGCATAGTCTGAAATATCATTTTCATCAAGAAAACTAACAGAGCCTTCAAGCTTTGGTGAACCTGTAGCTCTCCAGACAATTACAGCCCCATCCTCTCTGCTGATTTTGTCATTTGGAGCAAACAAATTTTCTGTATAGCCGTTGACTATTTCTTTTTCCGCAAGAGTAATGACATAGTCTGAAAACCAATCTGATATATTAACATCATTAAAAGGGTTTTCTCCACTGCTTAAATCAAATTTCATAGCAATACATATCATTTTGGAAAATTCAGCTCTTGTAACGCTTTGCTCCGGCATAAAACTTCCGTCAGGAAAACCATTAATAATTGACAATTCTGCAAGCTTTTCAACCTCTTTAAAAGCCCAGTGTCCGTTCATATCGGAAAATCTGCCTTTATTGACCTTATCGCCAATATTTGTACCAGCAGAATTATCGGCTGAAAATGGACCTCCATAGCTTCCCTTGGATGAGCCGCCGCCTCCGCTGCCGCCAAGACCGCCTCCGCCATTATTCTTTTGCTCTAAAATATTGTCAACTTCATCATTAAAAGCATCTTTAAAATCTTTAAATGATTCAAAATCTTTATCAATGAGCTTCTCAAATACCATTGCTTTTTTATATTCAGTTTTAATCTTGTTGTAGTCAGATAGGTTTATTCCCAATATATCTGCATTTTCAACAGTTATTTCCTGTAAAGCATTAATACTTTCCACTTTGTTTATTTGTGCAAGCAAAAGACATTTACCATAAAATTCGGTAATTGTATTGTCGTCATATTCAAGAGTTCTGATTAATCTCTCAATTTCAGTGCATACCGACTCACTGTAATCTGAAAAATCCTTTTTATAATCAATATCTAAATACGCTGAATATTTTCTCAAAATTTCAGCAGCATCCATACCGCTCTTAATCTTTTCCATTGCAAGTACAGCGGTATATGATTTTAAATAACTGTCAGCATCATAATTATTTAATCTATTATCAAATAAATATTTGCTGATATTTTCTCCATATTTATTTACATCCCATTCATCTGCGCCCAGTTCTGTTAAAAGTGTAAATACCTCCGACGGGGATTTAGCATCGTTTAATTTTTCAATTGAACTATTATCTATTCCGGCAAAGGAGAAATTACTTTCTGCCAATACTCCATTTTGTCTGACAATGACTTTATATACACCGTTTTCCATTACAGCAGGCAATCCGATTGATACAGAAAATTTGCCGGTTACATCTGCAGATGTCATATAAAACACAGCTACATTTTCATCCAACGATTCAGGAGTGAAGTCATTTAAATCTGTATCTTCTTTTAAAACAGATATTGTTATATCTCCGCTTACCTCAGCCAAACCTGATATATACAGTTTATTGTTTGATGGTTGGTATAACGAATTTGCTTCAAGAACCTGTTCTGCTGCAAAAACATTCAAAAAGATTAATGCTGTAAATATAAAAATCATCGCAATCTTTTTCATATTAATCCTGCCTTTCCCTCATTAAACATTTAAAACGTCGTAAAGTTTTATCCCTTTACAGCTCCTACCAATGCACCTTTAGCAAAGTATTTTTGTAAAAACGGATATACACATAAAATTGGTATTGTTGCAACCACGATTACGGCGTATTTAATTGTTTCTGCAATATTAGAGTTATCGTTTACACTTCCGCCCTGCATCATCATAGATGTGTCATTTTGAATAAGAATTTCTCTCAAAACCAATTGGAGGGGATACTTCATTCGATTTTGCAGATATATTGCAGCAGTAAACCAAGAATTCCAATGTGCAACTCCGTAATACAAAATCATAACTGCAACAGTTGCCTTTGCAAGAGGCAATACAACCTTAAACATTATCGTGCCATGTCCTGCTCCGTCTATCGTAGCCGCTTCAATTAAGCTGTCCGGAATTGCTTCAAACGATGTACGCATAATAATTAAGTTATATGTTGTAATTGCAGCGGGTAAAATCAAAGCCCATAATGAATCGTATAGTCCAAGGTTTCTGATATTTAAATATCCCGGAATAATTCCTCCGCTGAAATACATTGTTATCATTATGTATATCATAATCACTTTTTTAAGCATTAAGTTTTTTCTTGAAAGAACATATGCACCAATAGTTGTCATTATAATATTTATAGTTGTTGCAACTATAACAACAAACAATGTATTTCCGTACCCAACAAGAATCATCTTATTCTGTCCCAGTGCCTTATAAGCATCTAAATTTATACCAATAGGTTTC
>JAZUMJ010000085.1:0-3625 GCA_045603605.1 Ructibacterium sp.
GAGGTTAATGTAATACCCGAAGGTGATATTTACAGGCTTGTCACGCATTGCGAATTGCCAAATGCAGATAAGATTGATTCATGGATATTTGATGAGGTTATTCCAAGCATAAGAATGAATGGCAGTTATACCGCCATTAAGCCTTTAAGTGCGTTAGAGCAGATTAAATTACAGAATGCGGCAATTGTAGAGGTTGATGAAAAGGTTACGAACCTTGCCAATGATTTTAATAATTTCAAGAATGATATGCCGATTTTAGCAATTGACTGTGAGCGCATCACTAATGCAAAGAGTAGCAAGGGCATAAACCTTATGGGCGGCAAGAATAGTAATGCTTATAACGATAATTCATTGCGTAGCAGAGTATACAGAGATATGGATAATCAGCTTCGCAGAGAGTTTGGAATTAGAACATATAAGGCTATTAAGCGCAATCAGTGCGACAAGGCTATTGAGATTATCAATAATTATGAGTTGCCGCTTGTTCTTGCAGAGGAAATTAAGGCTTGCAATGCTCAGCTGCGATTTGAAGCGGTGTAGGAGGCGTATCAATGGCACGGTGTAATAGAAAGTCCTGCGCATACAACGATTTTGGCAGATGCAATTTATTCCGCAAGGATGGCTTAAGACCAAACACGCAGATGTGCAGGTGGTACAAGTTAGATATTTTTGCCGCTTTTGGTAATCACCCTATACTTTGGGTGGCGGCGTTACTTATTATTATAGCCTTAATGGTTACATTCAGTATATAGGAGGGAATATCAATGTCAGATAAAGAGAAGAAGATTACAGCAGATTTGATTAAAGGCATGGACACAGAGGAGCTTAATTTGGTTGCCGCAAATTTGCCCGATGTAGTTTTATGGAATGAGCTTTTTAACAGATATGAAGCCAATCGCAAGATTGTTGACGGCTTGGAATGCTTGGTGGGTAAGGTATGAAGCAGGGAAAGAGATTAACATTGGAGCAGAAAAAGATAGTATCTTCGCATTACATGAACGCAAAGGAATGGTCTTTGGTGAGTGAATCGGAGTTTTATTTAAGATTAGTTAATAAAAGGACAGGCGATTTTAAGACCATTGATAAATTTTTAAGGAGGAAGAACGATGATAGCAGATATTAACAACATGACAATTGAGGAACTTGAGGTGGCAAGGCTTAAGTTTGGCGTAACGCTTATTATTAATGACGGAAAGATTGTCACAACAGAGATTGAGGGCAAGGAAAGAGGTGCAGACAATGGCAGATAATACACAGATTGCGGAGCAGAAGCCCACTACATTTAGTGATTACCTTATGGGGCAGCTTATAAAGGTTGAAGATGCACTTCCGCAGGGATTTAACAAGGCAAGGTTTGTACAGAACAGTATTGCATTACTAAATGATAATCCGGCGATTGCAAAATATACAAAGCCGCAGATTGTTGCCGGACTTATGAAAGGCTCTTACCTTGGCTTGGATTTCTATTCAAAAGAATGTTACTTAGTTCCTTATGGAAATCAGTTGCAGTTCCAGATTGATTATCGTGGCAATGTGAAGTTGGCAAAGAAGTACAGTATCAGACCGATTAAAGACATTTACGCAAAGTTAGTGCGTGAAGGCGATGAATTTGATATGTGGGTGGAAAATGGCGAACAGAAGATTGAGTTTAAGCCTTTACCATTCAATGATGGAAAGATTATTGGCGCTTTCGCAGTATGCGTTTATGAAGATGGCGGTATGATTTGCGATACTATGAGCCTTGCAGATTTGGAAAATACAAGAAAATCAAGCAAGGCAAGTAATAGTCCTGCATGGCAGAAGTTTACCGGGGAAATGTATAAAAAGACTGTTCTTCACAGTCTTTGCAAGATGATTGAGTTGGAGTTTGATAATCCAAATCAGAACAAGTTGTTCGGAGAAGATATGGAGATTGAAACTGGCGTGGTTGACAACTCCGAAATTTCAGACCCATTTGCACAAACAGAAGTTGTAGAAGGAGAGGTAATTGATGGCGAAGTCAAAGAAATTATCGAAGAAGATACTGCCGAAACTGACGGGGAGTAATTATTACTCAAACGAAAGCGATAAAGCCTATATGTCGGTATCGCAATATAAGTCATTTATGAAGTGCGAGGCCGCAACAATGGCTAAAATTCGTGGGGAATATAAAGAGCCAATAACAAAGGCTTTATTAGTAGGTTCGTTTGTGGATTCTTATTTTGAGGGTACACTTGAACAGTTTATGAAAGATAACCCAGAGATATTTACAAAGCAAGAGGAATTAAGGGCGGATTTCAGACGTGCGAATGAGATTATTGCAAGAATTAAGGCTGATAAAACCTTTATGAATTTCTTATCTGGGGAAAAGCAGAAAATACTCACATTTGAATTGTTTGGAATCCATTGGAAAATCAAGATTGACAGTTTTATTCCCGACAAGTGCATTGTTGACTTAAAAACATCACGCAGAACAGAAGAATTGCCAAAATGGAGATATGACATTCAAGGTGCAGTATATCAAAAGGGTGTTGAGTTAAACGGATTAGGAACTTTGCCTTTTTATCTTGCGGTTGCAACTAAAGAAAAGGTGTCAGAGTTAAATATTTTTCAAATTCCTCAGTCCACGCTTGATTTAACACTTATGGAAGTAGGAGAGAATATACCGCACATTATGGAAGTTAAAAGTGGAAAAATCGAGCCTACAAGATGTGGTAAATGTGCTTATTGCAAGGCAACAAAAGTAACGAAAATCAGAAATTACAACGAATTACTGGAGGGTTAAGAATGAAACTTATAAAAATGCTTACAGATAGGATTCAGATTAAGACAAATGATGCTGAATTTGTAAATTGTCATTTGAATGATTTGATTTCCATCACAGACGGACAGACGGAGATTGTAACAATGATTTCCGCATTAACAGACAATGATACATCACAACCTTTGTTTGAGGATGATTTTGTCGGTCAGTCCGTTCCGTCATTGAAGAATATTGAATGTAACATTATTGGAAGTATTGTAAACGGAAGATTTACAAATGCAGTAGACAAATATCCGTCAACAGATGTTGAAGCAAAGATTATCAGCAATCAGGACTTTGCTGAAATGTTGAAAGGAAACACAGATAATTCCTTTTCATTAGGTAACTATGCTAACTACGATTGCAGAGCCTACATAAATGGTAATAAGTTTTATCAGCGTCATTCTTGCATTGTTGGTAATACTGGTTCGGGTAAATCGGAAACTGTTACAAAGGTGCTTGAAGAAACTGCAAAGAATACCAACTGTAACATTGTTGTGTTTGATATTCATGGAGAATATAGCAAGTTATCTTATGCAGAAACAATTAAGGTTGGTCCAGATTTTTCATTTCCTATTTGGTTATTTGGTTTTTCGGATATGGTATCAAACATTTTGAAAATCAAGGAAGAATCCGCAACAGTGGTTTTGTCGGCATTAAGGAAAGTGTATTACACATTATGCCCCGATGGAAACGAGGGGAAGTCATTGTATTTCAGTTTTGACAAAATGATGTTGTTACTCAATGCACTTAATGAAGAAATGGTTGGTACTGGCGAGTTTTACAAGACTGGTGAGAAAGCAGGACAAGAAAAGCAAGTTAAGGGAGATTACAACGGAAAGT
>JAZUMJ010000086.1:0-13639 GCA_045603605.1 Ructibacterium sp.
TCAAGAGCAACGCTCTTGAGAGTTTTTTTATAAAAGCTATGTTATAAAATCCCAATACAACAAATGACAAGCTATAAAAATCTTGCCATCTGCTATAGCCTTTTTGGATTATTTGTCCTTCCAAGCAAATAGTCTATTGAAACATCAAAATAATCAGCAATTTTAATCAATGTAGAGTAATCCGCTTCACGAATTCCGTTTTCATAACGACTAATGCTATTTTGATTCATAGACAAATCCATAGCTAATTTAAGTTGTGATATTCCCTTTTGTTTTCGTAATTCTTTTAATCTCATAAAAAACACCTTGACAATATTATACCGTTTTGGTATAATAAAAATATCCCATTTCGGAATTATGATAAAATTGCTATATGATAGCGAAAGGATGGTTTAAATGAAAAAATTTATTAAGGTTACCATCGTTGCAACAGCTTTGACAATTGCTCTATGCAGTTGCGGTGGGGTAGAAAACACTGTAACAGAGGGTGATGTATCATCAGAAACTGCACAAAAAGCGGACAATATGAAGGAATATTCAATTAATGAATGTAGTTTTATGGCACCCGGAGATATGGTCGAAAGCGAAAGTGCTACTGGTGGAATCGTATTAGAATCCAAGAACTATGAAAAAGACGGATTTAAAATATTCGGATATGGTGTAGGTCATACAACATATGTGAATGACCCTCTTAAAAAAACCTATGAAGAATGGAACACTTCCAAAGAAGAAACCGGAGTTAAAATTGAGAAAATTTCTTATGATTATAAAGATGGTGAAAAGTTTGAGGAAGTATCACATATTGTTAAATATGAATATTCAAAAGGTTCAAGCCACTATGATATAGCAGAACTTGGTTCATATTTTGAAGATGATGAAAAATTACCTGATAAAATAGTTGTATATGAAGGACATAAAACTATAGTTAATAAAGCTGACAAATCTCAAGCTATTGAATTGAGTGTTACTTCTAAAACTGATGAGCATATTGATACAATGCAGAAAGTCTTAAATTCTCTTAACTGGGCTAAATAATACAACAAATACTCTCAAGAGCAACGCTCTTGTTAGTTTTTTCTTTTCAAAAATGGACTTAACAATTATTGACAACAAAAAGGAAAAGCAATATAATATTTGTGTTAATGTATTTAAAAAGGAGCATAATGTGAAAGTTCCTTTCACATCAGCCTCCGGCGGAATGGAGATTTTTTATGAATGTATATGATGCAATAATGAACAGACGAAGTATAAGAAAATTCAAGCAAGAGAATATCCCTGCTAAGGATTTGGAAAAGCTTGTTAAGGCGGCATCAATGGCGGCATATCCGGCAAATGTTCAACCGCTGAAATTTGCTATAATTTCCGGTAAACCCACAACAGATGAAATTTTTGAATGTACCAGATGGGCAGGCTATCTTCAAGACGGTGCCCCTAAGGCTGATGAACGCCCTACCGCTTATATAGCAATTTTAGGTGATAAAAATATAAAAAAGGGCACTGACTTTCAGGTTGAAAACGGTGCTGCCGGAACAACAATTATTCTTACGGCACTGGAAATGGGGATTGCCTCTTGTTGGCTTGGTGCATTAAACCGTGACAGAATAAAGGAAATTCTTGCTCTTCCGGAAAATTTAGCAGTTCTTGATTTAATCTCACTGGGATATGGTGCACAGAACAGTTCGACAGTTGAAATGAAAGACGGAGATATTAAATATTATCTTGACGAAAACGGAGATTTAAAAGTCCCAAAGAGAAGTCTTAAAGAAGTACTTTATAAAATAGTGTAAAATTTAAGTGATATATTATAACCCATATTTAACGACGTAAAAAAGTAGGGCGTGACGACCTCGGCACGCCGTTGCGGAATGGATAAATCCAATCCCTACAATAAATCATATTAAATGGTGTAAAATCGTAGGAGAAGGTCTCTGTACCCTCCCGAAATCGGGCGGACAGAGGCGTCCGCCCCTACGATAACAAATACGGAAAAAGATATAATTGTAGGGGCTGGCGTCCTCGACAGCCCGCAAAAAAATTCGGACGGTCTCGCTTTTTATGAGACAGTCCCTTGGCGATTTCCTTTAATACTTCTATTAATTTTTCATTATCCCGGTCAGTTCTTCATATGTAATCGGAGCAGAAATATCAACACAGCAAGCCATTTTATAATAATTTCCATAAACATTATAATATATATAATTATCTCTACAATATTCCAGACTTACTTCTTTATCTTTAATAATTCTTGCCCAATATTGCGTATCGGGGTGAACCATATAAATTCCGCCACCGCTTTCACTTGTAGCAGCAAATATTACAAAATTACTCATAATAAACTTTTTGCCCTGTGCAGCACTATCTGTAATTAAAATTTTATTTGTCCCATCTATATCACATCTGTAAATATTTTTTTCTGTTGCATCTACATAATATATCTTGTTATTATAAACACATACCTCAGGATTTTCAACCGAAATCTCATCCTTAATCGGCAATTCATCAAGATAGTTTAGGTTGCCAAGTTCATAAATTTCTTTGGAATATTCTTCGTATACAGCAAGTATTTTCTCTAATTTTTCTTCCTCATAATTTGAACGGCTTCTTATATATGTTACATTACCCAAGTCCTCTACTCCGTATGGGCTAAGTGAAATCACAGATACCTTATTAAGATTTTCACAGAATTTATATGCCCATGACTGAATAGTATTTTCACTTGTTTCCCCAAGCATATCGGAAACAACCATATCTGTAAGCTTAACGCACTCATCAAACGCATATTGTTCAATACGGCGCAGATAATGAGGAAGCTTAACATATTCCAAACTCGAGCATCCTGAAAAGGTATATGGATTTATACGATATACCTCCTCGGGAATGATAATACCCTTTAGATTTTCACATCCCGAAAAAGCGTACGCTCCTATGTAGCTTAGATTATCAGGCAGATTTATTTCTGTTAGTCCAATACAGTTTCCAAACGCACCATCACCTATATAATATGTTGCATCTGAAAAGTCTACCTTTAAAAGACTTTTACAATTATTAAATGCATCTTCTCCAATTATTTTGACTGTATCAGGGAATGATATTTGTGTCAATTTCTCACATCCATCAAACGCTAAATCTCCTAATGCTTCAACACCGTAAGGAATTTGAAAAACTGCTGAATTTTTTCGGCAAAATAAAAGCTTCTTCATTTCTTTATCATACAATACACCATCTTTTGAAGAATAATTTATATTATTTTCCGGAACATTTACTTCCGCACATACAGAAAAGTTTTCCGCAGAAAAATTATTAAAATTTTGTGAAAAAGTTATAGATTTCAGGTAACCATTGATTAATCTATTTTCCCCGATACTTTCCACATTTTCCAGCATAATGAAGCTTTCCTCTTTTTTCTCTGTTGGATATTTAATTAATTTTGTTTGATCTTTATTATACAAAACTCCGTCAACAGAGGAAAAATATTGATTGTCTTTGGAAACATTTATTTCTTCAAAGTAACTTCCGGTAAATGCCGAATATTCAACTCTATGTTCTTTAAAATATTCCAATATTCTTACATTTTTATGTATATTTATCTTTTTTAAGTTTTCACAAAAATAAAATGCCGCTAAACCTATTTCCTCAAGACTTTCAGGGAGTACAATTTCAGAAAGATCCCTGCATCCTGCAAAAGCACTATCCCCTATGCTTGTAACACCTTCTTCAATTATAACTTTAGTAAAACCCTTTGTTCCCCAAGGCCCTCTACCGGGATGAAAAGGATCATCCGGATAGCTTTTTCTCTGACTATAATCATACATCTTCCCTGTTCCGCTGATTGTCAGAACACCATCTTTGACTTCCCATGTAACATTTTCACCGCATTTGTTTTCTTTAGTATCTTCTGTGGTGAAAGCGGCTATACAGCTTAAATTGATGCATATACATAGAATAATGCATAACAGCTTTTTCATAAAAACACCGCCCTCTTTATTTTAATAATTCTTCAAGTCCGGTATAGTCGGTAAGTTCTATTCTTCCATTAGATGAATATGGATTAACTTCATCTCCGCTGAATATTCTCATAATTTTATGTGTATTCTCAACATTTAAATTTGGTTTGTAGTCATATAAATTTTCAACAGGAAGATTGGCAGATAAACCAAACACATCGAATTCAGCATCCAACGCTTCTTTATAAGAAACATTATCATCAGTAATATTTAAAGTATCACATAAGCTATAATCAAAACTATCATTTTCAACTTTATAAACTGTTGAACAATTATCTCCCGTATATCCTTTATCCTCCAAATATAACTCTCTGTCAAAC
The DNA here is from genome assembly GCA_045603605.1 of Ructibacterium sp. Taxonomy (GTDB): domain Bacteria; phylum Bacillota; class Clostridia; order Monoglobales; family Monoglobaceae; genus Ructibacterium. The sequence continues at coordinate 4,325 of JAZUMJ010000086.1, forward strand.
TCTCCTGTTGTTATATCGTATATCTTATAATCTACGCCTATACCCTGAGTTCCCGTTTGTCGATCCTCAAAATACAAATAAACCTTGTTATCCTTTGTTGTCAACCCAACATTTGTGTTTCTGTAAAATCCCGAAAAGGCGTCTATTCCTTTTGAATCAAGGGGAATGCGTTTTACAAATCCTTGTCCGTATTCGTTATTGCCTATCAGCATAGCGTAGATTTTTTGACATTCAGGGGTTTTATCACCATATAAATATATAATAAGAAGAAATTTGCCATAATTTTGATTTGTTTCAAGAACTGTTGCACTTACAATACCTTGCTTTTTCAATTCATTTATAGACTCCGTATAAAAATACTTATTTGCAAGTTTTTCATTTTCACCTAAAGTATATGAAAAATCAATTCTTCCCCAAGATGCTTTTCCGTAAGTTTCGACAACCTCATTCAAAAGGGCAATTTCTTCTGTATCATCTGCTGTTAAATTGCGAAAGCCTGTAACAATATCCTGCTTTGGTGCCTCATATGGTTTATAACCGATGTGTACGTTTCTATTTCTTTCATCCCATTCAACTCTTTTTCCCAATGATTCACCTATTGCACGGGCAGGGAGATATGTTGTGCCGTTATATGTAAATGGTTCAACGGGATTTCCAGTTGCATCTTTTGGCTCTAACTTTTCTCCCTCTACAAAAACATTCATATCGGAATATTCTACCTCTATCCATTGGGTTGCATTTTTTGCAAAACCAACCCCTGCCACAGTTAATGCCGAAACCAATACCCCTGCAATTGCACCTTTTATCTTATCGGAATTAATTTTAAACTTCATTCTCTTTCCCCCTTAATGATTTGCTTTAATTATATCACAATATGACTTGATTGTACAGAAAAATTATTACTGTGACCAAGAAATTAAAAACAACGAATCATTTAATTGAGGAATATATTTTTCGGAATCACTTCCATCTGAAAATTCTAAATCATAATATCCTATATAGCTATTTGATATACAAAACTTTGCATAGTGGTGTCTATCTCCTACATCCCATGAAATTACATATCCATGTTCAAATTCACCACTCCATCTATCCGCATTATGTTTCGCATACCCTGTCATAACTCCGCCTATACTTTCAATATACTTTATATGATTATGTAAAACAGCTTTTAATTCTTCAAAAGGTAATGCACTCCAATTTAAAATTCGATCTGTTTGCCCAATGGTCAAAGTATCATTATTAATTGAGTTTCCATACACTGTGTAACAAGAAGCATATTCAGCATATGTCGATGAATAATCTGCCCCTTTAGAAATTATATTTGGAAACGCCTCTGTCGGCAGTGCAACATTAGATAAATTATGTACGCTATGCAAACTAGTCATATACTTCATACCTATAGAAGTATATCTCCACTCGCCCCATTCTCCTGCCCAAGCAGTTTTCATACTCAAAATAACAAACAATATAATTATCGCGATTATTCTTAATTTTTTCATCTATAGCCATTCCTTTCTATATAAAAAATGGGTCGTCGGGGACGCCGACCCCTACAAATCATATCCAATTTCCGAATACAATGCAGAGGACTGCCTCCCGACGCCCCGAAAATCATTTATTCGATTCAGCTTATCTGACTGTCATATTACCGATTCCAATATATGAATTGCTTGACACAATTTTTAATTGTAATCCGTAGCTTACAGGAATAGAAACTGTTTTAGGAAGACATTCAGCTTCAAGCGTAATCTCTTTAACAACCTTTCCATCTACGATAAACGAAATACTTTTATCCTTTTGTTCACTATTTGTGTGTCCAACTGTACATTCAATTGCAGAATATTTGCTGTTAAGATTAAAAAGTGCAAAACAGTTTGAATAACTTCCAAAAGTCAGTCCATCGCTGTATTTCTCTCCTGCCATGGAAAAGCTTTTTCCGTTTGATGCCAAATATGTTGTACAATGATTTGTATCATAGGGCGGACAAACCTCTATAAAAGATGTTCCTTCCGCAACGAGATTATCCCACAGATAAACGCTTTGGGTATTTCCGTCCCAAGTTACCTGCATATCCGCAAGATTTGCCGTGCCTCTTACGGGCATATATGTTGTTCCATTATAGATAAACGGTTCAACAACCGTTCCGTTTGCATCTTTAAGTTCGCAAAGAACATTGTCCTTATACACCTTTATATTGTTATACATAACCTCAATTGTTTCCATCCGACTTTTTGCATAAGCCCCTCCGCTTACCAAAACCGCCGCACTCACAAATCCTAATAAATAACCTTTAACTGTTTTATTCATAATAAAATCCTCTCCTTCACTTAATCTTTTTCATCAAGCATCATTTTTTTATGTTTCTTGTCCGTGATTTCAAATTCGTATACTTCACCATCTAATGAAAGTGTATTATCATCTAGAATGCGATAAGTCATCTCTTCACCGTCTATAACACAAATATCATTGTCGTAGAACTCAATAATTTCCTCATCGTCATTTATTATCCACCTGCCACTTAATTGCGAAGATGGTGTTGCTAAAAAAATAGAAACAGTTACCCAAAGTACAAGAATGCCAGTAATTATTGACCAAATTATTTTTACTGATTTTTTATCCATATCCATATTAAAATCCTCCATTGGTTAATTATTATTTTTATCAATACTAATTATTGCTTCTTGAAAACACTATATATTTCGCCTTCATCATTAAAAAAAGTTAATGTTTTTCCTTTACATTCAAATGTAAAAGTTATGCTTTCCATTAAAACGCCTTGGAGAAGTATTCTATCTCCGTTTATTGAATAATATCCCTCATAATTACTATGAGATGATTTATAGGTTTCATTATCAAAAAACTCTATATACTCAAATCCTTTTCCGCTTATTTTCTCCCATCTACCACTTAATTTAGTAGGCATCATTTCACTTATATAAGGTGCTACAAAATAAAGGGAAATTACAATAGCAATTATAATTCCAATTATCTTCAATGGTGTTTTACTCATATTCATAATTACCCCCCTCCCTTAAAATGCTTTTTTCCTGTACAGATTGAAAACATTATATCACAATAAATGCTTTTAGTCAATAAATAATTCTATTAGTGTATTATAAATATTTACAATTAGTATATAATTAATACTACAAGGTGGTGATTTTAATGAAAGAGCAATTCGACTATTTCTCCCTCGGTCAAAGAATACGAAAAGCAAGAAAAGAAAAAAAGATGACACAGGAACAACTGGCAGAAGCATGTAATTTATCAACTGCACATATCGGACATATCGAAAGGGGGACAAGAGCTTTATCTATTGAATCACTAATAACTATATCTAATATTTTAAATGTCAGCACCGATTATCTATTGCTTGATATTTCAAATTCTAATAATAAAAATATTTCAACCATTTTAAATACACTTAACGATACAAACACGGATAAGTACAATACACTATATTCTGTTGTTAAGATATTAGCAGAAAATATTGACAAGCTTTAATAACCGCCAAAGTTTATCTTTGCGGTTATTTTATTTTAATGAAATAAAACAACCCTATTTTGAAAAATTTGACTTATCAGGATTTATTGTGTATAATATATTTTTGTTTAATTTATAGATTAGGGGGTGAAAATAAGACGGTATATAATTTTCTATCGTCTATATTCAGTTATATTTTTACATTTATAATATATCTGTTTATTTTTGGCGTAATCCGTCTGATTTATCTTGATGTTAAAAAGATGAGCCGCTTTGAAAGCGACAATGTTAATGCAAGCGGAAAGGCAACAGCAAGCCTTAGGACCATTCAAAACAAGAAAAATCCTAACCCCGATTTAAAAAACAGATATATGATATACGAAAGTGCACTTGTGGGCAGGAATAAAAATTGTGATATTTCTATCCGTGAACAATATATTTCAGGTCAGCATGCCTATATTTGGTTTGAAAAAGGCGAATGGTATCTTGAAGATTTAGGAAGCAGAAACGGCACAACCATAAACGGACAGCGTATAAAACAAAAGGTTATGCTTGACCCTCAGGACGAAATATCCTTTGGCGGAGTTCGTTTCGTGTTTGAACTGTAATGAGGAGTTGCTATGGGAAAGTTTAAAGGTTTAAATTATCGCCGCCCGGCATATCTTCTTATGCTTATGAATTTGCTGGGTTTTGGTCTTTTGCTCTTTGCAAATGACTTTGATTTGAATATCTTCTATGTAGGAATAGGTCTTTTAGGTCTGTTTGTCCTCATTTATGCAATGATTATTCTCTGTAATATGGGCGACAGATTTATTGTGCTGATGGCGTGTATGCTTATAACTATCGGCGTAATAGTTCTGTGCCGTCTTAACATTAAATACGGAATTAAGCAGATAATGTGGGTTGCCATCGGCGGCGTAGCATTTTTTGTTTCGTATATTTTTTATTACAATATCAATTTCTGGAACAAAATGTGGTTTCTGTATTTTATTGGGGGAACAGGATTATTCCTGGCAACCCTTATATTCGGAAGCACTGTAAACGGATCAAGAAACTGGATTAATTTGGGTCCGATCTCTTTTCAGCCCTCGGAAATAACAAAAATTTTATACATTATGTTCTTAGCTTGTTACTATTCAAAGTCCTGGACGAGTCCTTTTATGAGAATGACACCCAAGCTTGTATCCCTTCTTTGTACCTATTTATTTATAGGTTTTTTGGTTCTCCAGCGTGACTGGGGTACTATTATGGTTCTTTTCTCAATATATATCTTTATGATATATGTATACGAAAAGGGTCTTGGATTTTTGCTTTTCAATGTCGGAACAGCAGCAATTGTGGGCTTTTTGGGATATAAATTCTTGTATCATATTCAGGTCCGTGTAAGCACATGGCTTGACCCATGGGCTGATATCTCAAACAAGGGTTATCAGATTACTCAGTCCTTGTTTGCAATTGCATCAGGGGGATATTTTGGCACAGGTATTGGTAACGGTTCACCAACCCTTATCCCTGAAGTTCATTCCGACTTTATCTTTGCGGCTGTATGTGAGGAAATGGGAGTTTTTGGCGGTGCGGCAATTATCATCCTCTTCTTCCTTATTTCATATCGTTGTTTTAAAATATCAATCACCACACAAAATCAGTTTGACAAGGCAGTATGTTTGGGGCTAACTCTTATATTTGCCGTGCAGACATTTATTATCGTAGGCGGTGTAATCAAAATGATACCGCTGACAGGTATAACACTTCCTTTTGTAAGTTACGGGGGAACATCTATCGTTGTGAATTTTATTTCCCTGGGAATAATTCAGGCAATCTCTGCAAAAGAGGAAAGACGTGCAGCAGGAGGTGGGATAAATGAATCCAAATAAACGAATTATCCGTGTTCTTGTTGTTGTATGTCTTATGTTCTTGTCCTTGGTAACATACCTTCTCTACTTCAATATGTTTGAAGCCGAAGAGGTTGCATCAAGCCCCTACAACAAGCGTCAATGGGAGGATGAGCTTTCTGTTAAGAGAGGTAATATTTATGACCGTGACGGTGTTCTACTTGCTGAAACAATTATTGATGGTGATGAACGAATCAGAAAATATCCCAAAGGCAGAGTTTACAGTCATATTATCGGTTACTATTCAAGAACCTACGGCAAGAGCCTTCTTGAGATGAAATATGACAAACAGCTTTTGGGCAAAGGCGATTTAAGTCTTTCTTTCGGTGAAATCCGCGAGGGTTATAATCTCAAGCTAACAATAGATGATGACCTTCAACAATATGCGTATAAAAGGATGGGTGGTCAAAACGGTGCTGTTGTTGCACTTGAACCATCCACAGGTAAAGTTCTTGCTATGGTAAGTCTTCCTGACTTTGACCCAAACACTGCAAGTCTTGAAAAGAATTGGTCATACATTGTTGAAAGAGAGGACTCTCCTCTTCTTGCAAGAGCAACCCAAGGACTTTATGCCCCCGGCTCAACTTATAAGATAGTTACTACCTCTGCCGCATATGAAGACGGAAAAACACACCAAACCTTTAATGACAATGGTGTTTTTCAAGCAGGTAGTCTAAAGGTTAAGAACTACGGCGGAAGTTCTTACGGAACAATAGATTTGAAAAAGGGCTTTGAAGTTTCCAGTAACTTTGTTTTCTGTACGCTTGGCTATGAAATGGGTGCGGAACGAGTTTACAATCAGGCAGAAAAGTTTGGAATTAATCAAAGCTTTGACTTTGACTTTCAAACAAGCAAAAGCCGAATTGATGACAAAAAGCTTTCCAACGAAGATGCCGCATTGATTTCAATAGGTCAGGGAAGCCTTTTAATGACTCCGCTGCAAGTAGCTATGATGGGTTCAGCCGTTGCCAATAAAGGCAAAATAATGAAGCCCTATGTTGTAGACAGTATTTTGACCTCATCTGATTTCACATTAACCTCTGCAAAACCGCAGGTATTATATCAGCCAATAAGTGCAGACTGTGCTGACTATATCGGTACACTTATGCAGGGTGTTGTTCAGAACGGAACAGGTAAAAATGCAAAAATTTCTGGGGTTAACGTTGCCGCAAAAACTGGTACGGCAGAGAATGAAACCAATAAAGACCATGCTTGGATAGTATCCTATGCTCCTGCGGAAAACCCAAAAATAGTTGTTGCTGTTATTTTGGAATACGACGGCGGCAGCGGCGGTTCCAATGCAGGACCAATTGCAAGAGATATTATGCGTAGATATCTTGGATTATAATTTAGCAAATCCGTCAAAAATTTTTGTAAAAAAATTGTCAATTTTTTATCAAAATTAGTTGACGGATTTTTTAATTAGGTATATAATGAAAGAATATTATATTTATCAAATATAACGGAGGTAAATAAAATGAGTAGAGTTTATAATTTTTCGGCAGGTCCTTCAATGCTTCCTCTTGAAGTATTAGAACGTGCTCAGAAAGAAATGTTGGATTGCAACGGAAGCGGTCAATCAGTTATGGAAATGAGCCACCGTTCCAAGGAATATCAGGCAATCATTGACGAAGCAGAAGCACTTCTTCGTGAAATCTTGAGCATTCCTGATAACTACAAGGTGTTATTCCTTCAGGGTGGTGCATCAACACAGTTCGCAATGATTCCTTTAAATATCGGTAACAAGAACAAGGTTGCAGACTATGTTATTACAGGTCAGTGGGCTAAGAAAGCATTTGCTGAAGGTAAACGTTATCTTGAAGCACATGACATCGCATCAAGTGCTGACAAGACCTTCTCCTATCTTCCAAAGGTTGATAAGTCAATGCTTACTCCCGATGCAGACTTTGTTCACATCTGCTACAATAACACAATCTATGGTACACACTATAACACAATGCCCGATTTCGGCGATGCAACCGTTGTTGCAGATATGTCTTCCTGTATTCTTTCTGAGGAGGTTGATGTATCTAAGTTTGGTGTTATCTATGCAGGTGCACAGAAAAATATGGGTCCTGCCGGTGTAACAGTTGTTATTATCCGTGAAGATTTGATTGGTAACGCTATGGACTTTACTCCAACTATGCTGAACTATCAAACACATTCGGAAAACGGTTCAATGTTTAACACACCTCCTACATACGGAATTTATATCGTAAAACTTGTTTGCGAGTGGATTAAGAATATGGGTGGAATTAAGGTTATGCATCAGAAAAATGTTGACAAGGCAAAAATCCTTTACGATTTCCTTGACAACTCCAAGATGTTCAAGGGAACAGTTGTTCCTGAAGACCGTTCATTGATGAATGTTCCTTTCGTTACAGATTCTGAAGACCTTAACGCAAAGTTTATTGCAGAAGCAAAAGCAAAAGGCTTTGTTAACCTTAAGGGTCACAGAAGTGTTGGCGGTATGCGTGCAAGCATCTACAATGCTATGCCAATTGAAGGCGTTAAGGCTTTGGTTGAGTTTATGGCAGAATTTGAAGCAAATAATTAATTTAGAGGTGTAGAGAATGTATCAGATTCAAACTTTAAATAAGATTTCAAAAAAGGGATTGGCTCGTCTTGGCGACAACTATAACTGTGCTGACGAGATTGCAAATCCTGACGGTATCATTTTGAGAAGCTTTAAAATGCACGATATGGAGCTTCCTGACAGTCTCCGTGCTGTTGCACGTGCAGGTGCAGGTGTAAATAATATCCCTATTGACAAATGTACCGATAAAGGTATCGTTGTTTTCAATACTCCGGGTGCAAACGCAAATGCTGTAAAAGAGCTTGTTCTTGCAGGTTTGTTCCTTGCATCAAGAAAGATTGTTCAGGGTATTGAATGGGCTAAGACTCTTAAAGGACAGGGTGATGCTGTTTCGGGCTTGGTCGAAAAAGGAAAGTCAAACTTTGTTGGTCCTGAAATCGAGGGTAAAACTCTTGGTGTTGTTGGTCTTGGTGCAATCGGTGTTAAGGTTGCAAATGCTGCTCATCATCTTGGTATGGACGTTATCGGTTATGATCCATACCTCTCTGTTGATGCTGCTTGGCATTTGACAAGATTTGCTCATAAGGCAAACAGCTTACAGGAAGTTCTTGAAAAGGCTGATTACATCACAATTCACGTTCCTGCAACTGCTTCAACTAAAGGAATGTTTAATTCCGAGGCATTTGCATCAATGAAAAACGGTGCTCGTCTTTTGAACTTCTCTCGTGATGCTTTGGTTGATGAAAAAGATGTTATTGAAGCATTGGAAAGCGGAAAGCTTGCTTGCTATATCACAGACTTTGCAACAGACGCACTTTTAGATCGTGAAAACGTTGTTTGTATGCCCCACCTTGGTGCATCAACACCTGAAAGTGAAGAAAACTGTGCTGTTATGGCTGCAGATGAAATCAAAGATTTCCTTGAAAACGGAAATATTAAGAACAGCGTAAACTTCCCTAACTGCGATATGGGTAAGGCAGAGGGTAAGAGAATTACAGTTCTTCATAAGAATGTTCCTAATATGCTCAAACAGCTTACCGATACTTTAGCATCCAAGAATGTGAACATCGACCATATGCTCAATAAGAGCAAGGGCGATAACGCTTATACAATGATTGATATTGCAGGAACTATCGAGGCTGCTGTTCTTGCTGATATGGAAGCAATTGACGGCGTAATCAAGGTTACATTACTTTAATAAGGTTTTTATAGTAAACAAGATGGTTGCGCACATAAGGAGTAATCCTGTGTGTGAGGAAAGTCCGGGCTCCATAGGACAGGGTGCAAGCTAACGGCTTGTGGAGGCGACTCTAAGGAAAGTGCAACAGAAAGATACCGCCTGCTTTGCAGGTAAGGGTGGAAAGGCGAGGTAAGAGCTCACCCGTTTGTATGGTGACATAC
>JAZUMJ010000087.1:0-15857 GCA_045603605.1 Ructibacterium sp.
CATTTTTCCGTACAGCATACGAGATATACCCATAAACATAGCAAACATACACGGGCCTGCTAAATCCCCTACGGTTTTAGAAACACCAAGTGCCGATTCTGTAAATGCGGATGTCCATTGAGTCATAGTTGCTTCGGATGCCCCTGCACATATCATAAGAATTATCATCAGCCAAAAAACCGGTACTCCCAATAACTGCTTAATACTCATACTTTTTCCGTCTTCGACCAATCTTTCTATGGGACAGTTTATAAAATTAAAGGCATTATACAGAGGAACTAATGCCCAAATAAAGGTAAGTATTTTCCAACTTTCTATACCAAACACGGAGAAAAAAACAGTTGAACCCAAAATTACACCCATTGCACCCCAACAGTAAAAGGAATGTAAAATACTCATCATACCATCCTTGTTTTCAAACGGGCACGCTTCAACAATAGGACTTACCAAAACCTCGATAAGACCGCTGCCTATTGCATAAAAAACCACAGAAATAAGAATTCCTATAAATGGAATAGGGACTATTTCAGGTAAAACTGCCATTAACATTAGTCCTGCCGATGACAAAAACTGGGATACAACTACACAAGTGCGATAACCTATTTTATCAGCAAATTTTGTGGCTGCAAAATCGACCAATAATTGTGTCAAATAAAATGCTAAAGGAATAAGAGCTATCTTTTCAAGTGAAATCCTGTAAGTTTCTTTAAAGGTTAAGAATAGCAATGGTGAAAAATTTGCCAATATAGCTTGTGTTATGAAACCGAGATAACAAGCTATTAATGTTTTTTTGTAGTTCTTCTGCTTCATCGTAATAACTCCTTGGATAATGATAGTTATATTATATAATCATATAGAAAAACTGCAAGACACATAGCAACCAATTTTAAGAATAATATACCATTAATTTGCAATCATTTTTACAAAGTTAACAAAAACCCCTTGACGTTAGATATCACCTAACGTCAAGGGGGTTATAATTTGCTTGAATTTTAATTATTTAAAATATCTGTTTAATAAGCCCTCTAAGCCTCTGCCGTGGCGAGCTTCGTCTCTTGCCATTTCGTGAACAGTATCATGGATAGCGTCCAAACCGTTCTTCTTTGCACAACTTGCCAGGTCAAACTTTCCTTGTGTTGCACCGTATTCACAGTCAACTCTCCATTTAAGATTGTCCTTTGTTGTTGCTTTCATATTAGGCTCTAAATCCTCACCCAAAAGTTCAGCAAATTTTGCTGCATGCTCAGCTTCTTCATAAGCTGCCTTTTCCCAGTAAAGACCTACTTCAGGATAACCTTCTCTGTGGGCAATTCTTGCCATACAAAGATACATACCAACTTCTGAACATTCGCCGTTGAAGTTTGCAACCAACTGGTCATAGATATACTTTTTGTCTTCTTCACTGATATCAGGATTGTTTTTAACTGTCTTTGCATATACACCATATTCGTGTTCTGCAGCAAGAGCAGCACCCTCTACCATTTCGTTAAACTTTTCAGCGGGAACCTTACATACAGGACAGGATGCAGGGGGGGAATCGCCCTCGTGAACATAACCGCAAACAGAACATACATACTTTTTCATAATAATTTCCTCCAATACAATTTTAAATTTAATATAAAAACTTTATTTTTATCAATTTAATCTTTTTGGCTGTTACACACTTTGCACAAGCCTTTGAAAATAAGAGCGTGGCTTGATATCTTAATGTCTTCGGTGCTTTCAGCCTCAGTGTTAAGGGTTGAAAGATAGGGCATCTTCAAGTCCATAACGCAACCACACTCCTCGCAGTATAGATGGTAATGAGGTTCAACAGTTGCATCAAAATGAACATTTCCATCGCCTACATCAAGCCTTAAAGCCATATTACTCTCAGCAAGCTTAGAAAGATTTCTATATACCGTTCCAAGGCTGATGTTTGGAATGATTTCACGAACCTTATCATAAACCCAATCAGCATTGGGGTGGGAAGTAGTTCCCTGCAAAACCTGAATTATTGCCTCTCGTTGCTTGCTGTGTTTGGTTGTTACAGAACCTTTCATACACTCACCTCCGAAGTAGTAATAGTAATCATTACTGTTTTGTAGTTATATAATAAACCATAAAATTTCATTTGTCAATAGTTTTTTTAAAATTTTTTTAAAAAATTTTGTAATAGAAGAGGAAGAATGTATTTTTATCAAAAGAGGCAGATGAGAACGCCAATACCTAAGTTAATATATGTAGCAAAGACAGAAAAAAGACCATTCCTAAGAATAGCCTTTTTATTAAATAGATGCATCTGTATTTTAAATGAAATATCAACTTTGTTGATGTGAAATAAAATAAATCCTTTTAACACGCCGTAGGCGTATTTCATTGCGAAGCAATATCACCTCCGAAGGGTATTTCACAAATCCTGAAAGGATTTATTTCATTGAAAAAAGCACCGACAAGTCGATGCTTTTTTCTGGAGGCGCCACCCGGATTTGAACCGGGGAATAAAGCTTTTGCAGAGCTCTGCCTTACCACTTGGCTATGGCGCCATATTCAGTTATAATTATTATTATGATAAAAGACGCAAGATTATGCGTCTTTTATCATAAATGGAGCGGAAGACGAGATTCGAACTCGCGACGTTCACCTTGGCAAGGTGACGCTCTACCACTGAGCCACTCCCGCACATTGACTTCTAAAAAAGAAGTCGTGGTGCCTCCGGGCGGAATCGAACCACCGACACGGGGATTTTCAGTCCCCTGCTCTACCGACTGAGCTACAGAGGCGTACAAAAGAAAAACGCCGCACCGTGTAGTGCGGCGCGTTTCGCTGTTGGCGATCCGGATGGGGTTCGAACCCACGACCTCCAGCGTGACAGGCTGGCATTCTAACCAACTGAACTACCGGACCAAAAATGTGGTGGGCACTACAGGGCTCGAACCTGTGACCCTCTGCTTGTAAGGCAGATGCTCTCCCAGCTGAGCTAAGCGCCCACATCATCTTTATTCGGTTGTGCCGTTCTCGGCGACAACATTAACAATTATACAGCGTTCCTTAATAAAAGTCAACGTCGCCAAGAACGATTATTTTTGATTATTTTAATTTAATAGCATTAATTCTTTTGATTTCTTACTGTTATCATAGTTTTTCTCTTTTTTTTGAAAAACTAATTTTTTATTCTCTTGTGGCTTTTTTAAGCATATCTTCAAGCTGATTTTTGTCGAATTTATAGGCATTATTGCAGAAATGACAAACTATTTCCGCTTCGCCTTGATCATCAATAATATCGCTTATTTCTTTTTTGCCAAGTGAAATTATAGCCTTTTCCATTCTTTCAACACTGCAATCACATAGGTAGCCTACCCGGTTTGTTTCTAAAATATCAATGTCAAAGCCCAACATAACATATTTAATTATATCCTCTGTTGACATTCCTTCCTTAAGCATATCAGTAACACTCATAAGTCCCTGAACACTGTTTTCAAGCTTTGAAAGAGTTTTTTCGTCACAGCCGGGCATTACCTGAACAATAAAACCGCCTGAGCATTTGATGGTGTAATCCCTGTCAACAAGGACGCCTAAAGCAACAACGCTTGGCACCTGTTCAGATTGCATAAAGTAATACGCAAGGTCGTCACCTATTTCACCTGTTTGGATTGGAATTTGACCGATATACGGTTCCTTCATCTTTAAATCCTTGATAACGCTCAGAGTTCCCTGACCTACCCCTTTGCCTACATCAAGCTTACCGTTTTCTTTTAAAGGAAGTTCTGCATCAGGATTTGCAACATAACCCTTTACGCCACCCTTTGAATCTGCAACAGCAACTAATGTACCAAGCACTCCGTCGCCTCTTAACTGAAGTGTAAGGCTTGCGGCGTCTTCTTTTAAGCCGTCGCCCATAAGCAGACCTGCTGTTATAAGTCTGCCAAGTGCTGCAGATGCCAAGGCACCTGTATTATGATATGTATGTGCTTTATTAACTGTTTCGGTTGTAACAACCGCTGAAATTTTCAAAAACCCGTCTTTGGTTATTGCTTTGGTTAATTGGTCACCCATCTTTTTTTCCTCCGTTATGTATATATACCAATGCAAAGAAAACCGACCTGAACGAGGCGGTTTTCTTTGTTCTCTATAGATTATAATCTATTTTTTTAAATTATGCAAGCTTTACTTCTATAGCCTGAGGACCTTTTACACCTTCAACAACATCAAATTCAACTGTTGCACCCTCTTGGAGAGTTTTATAGCCATCCATAGAAATAGCGGAATAGTGGACAAAAATGTCTTGACCTTCTTCACATTCAATAAAGCCGAACCCCTTTTCCGCATTAAACCATTTTACTTTTCCCTGCATTAAAATTCCTCCTAAAAACTTTTTATCCCTGAGAATATTTCTCTGTTAAGACTTTACAATTATAGCATATTTACAAAAAATTGTCAACAACTTTTTGTACAATTTGCACAATACGACAGGGGTGTACTATATTCTTGGTTAGGCAACATTATTTGACATAGAATTTTGGTTTTAAAGTAACGGAATAATTTGACTTTTCCTTAATAATATGTTATAATTTTTTCAAATAATGGGGTAGAGTTTTTATCCTCTACGGAATGGAGAGAAAATTTATGAGTATTATGGAAAAGTTTGACCTTACAGGTAAGGTTGCTTTAGTTACAGGCGCATCTTACGGTATAGGTTTTGCCATCGCAAAAGGCTTGGCTGAAGCAGGCGCAACAATCACATTCAATGATATTAAGCAGGAGCTTGTGGATAAGGGTATTGAAGCTTATAAAGCAGAAGGTATTGATGCTCATGGTTATGTTTGTGATGTAACAGACGAAGATGCTGTTAATGAATTAGTTGCAAAGATTACAGAAGATGTTGGCTCTGTTGATATTCTTGTTAATAACGCAGGTATTATCAAAAGAATACCAATGCACGAAATGACAGCCGCAGAATTCAGACAGGTTATTGATGTTGACCTTAACGCACCATTTATCGTGTCAAAGGCAGTTATTCCAGCAATGATAGAAAAGGGTCATGGTAAGATTATTAACATCTGCTCAATGATGTCCGAGCTTGGCAGAGAAACAGTTTCAGCATACGCTGCTGCAAAGGGCGGCTTAAAGATGCTCACAAGAAACATCTGTTCAGAGTACGGCGGATATAACATTCAGTGTAACGGCATAGGCCCAGGTTATATCGCAACACCCCAGACTGCTCCTTTGAGAGAAACACAGCCTGACGGAAGCAGACATCCATTTGACAGTTTTATCTGTGCAAAGACACCTGCAGGAAGATGGCTCAATCCTGAAGAACTTGCAGGTCCTGCTGTATTTCTGGCATCTGAGGCATCCGATGCAGTTAACGGCCACGTTCTCTATGTTGACGGCGGTATCCTTGCATACATCGGTAAACAGCCCTAAGAATTGAAATTCAAAGCCCTCTGTGATTTAAAATCACAGAGGGCTTTCGTATCTTAAGTTATGATTCCCAAATTTAGTTGATGCAGACACAAACTTCTGCATTATGTTAAAACAAATCACTATGCGTTCCTGTTCTGGATAAATATAAAACAAGTTCATTTTCAATAACTTGATAAATTAAAAGCCAATCAGGAGTAATATGACATTCTCTTAACCCTTTAAAATCTCCTAATAATTCATGATCCTTGTATTTTGGTTCTAATACAACACCATCAGCAAGTTTATTGACAACATCTTCAAGCAATTCAATTTTATAACCTCTTCGTAAAGCTAATTTTAAGTCTTTCTTGAACCGATTAGATGAAACAATTTTAAGCATCTTCTCTTACCTCATCCAAAAGTTCAGAAAACGAAGAATACCTTTTATATCCACTTGGGTTTTTCTTGAATTCTTCAAATTCATTTATTGCTGCTATGGTGTCGCTGTTGGGAACCTCTCTGGAAATATTAAATGGAATTGCATTTTCTCTTACAGATTGTCTCAAAAACATATTTATCGCAGTTGATAAATCCAAACCAAAATCAGCAAATAATTCTTGTGCTTTTAATTTAATGTCCGCATCTATAGAAATATTGGTTGAAGTTTTAGCCATATAAAACACTTCCTTTCACATTTATAGTACTATAAGTACCTCCGTTTGTCAATATATTTTATGCAATTTATACGCATAATATGCGCATAAATTGCGTTAATACTTTTTAACAAATATACTTCGAGTATTGTATCAAGTCGAGAATGAAGATTATTCTGTTGGAAAACTCACCGAATTGCCCATTGGTACCAATGAATTAAATGATGCTACCGAGAAAGCTTTTAACACCGCAACATCCCCCTTTGTGTTATCGACAGGCAAGGTCAGCTTAAAAGTAGAACCTGTTGGTATATCCTCAGTACTCACATACATCAATCCTTTAAATACACCTGATGCAGAATACTGTGCCAATACAATCATTGTATCTTTGTCTGAACTGATATTGGTTACAGAAACTGTTGCCAGAAAATTAGCATCAGGGATTTCTAACAATTCATTTCCCGAGGTATCTTTAATTGTAATTGAATTAATTTTATATTCTACAGTTTTTTCCGCAACTAATGTAAAAGTTCCAATTACGTTTGAACTCTTAACCACAATATAGTAGGTTTCGCCTGCTGTCAGTTTATAAGAAATATAAAAATTATTGCCATCCCCTGAATCATCATTGCTTGATATTCGATATTCATTGCTATCATACAAATATCCATAGGTATCTAAGCCACCCGTAGAATAGAATCGATATTCTTTTGATTGTGAAGGCACAAATTCAAAATATACAAACTGACTAGAAGTTGTTGTAGTTACAGTGTATTTTTCATTTTCTCCTATAATAAATGCATCCTCATAATTTGTTCCTGTTCTGTCACTCCATGCCGCATATAAAATGGTAGCGTTGCCGTAATATGGAAAGGTCACAGATTCTCCGCTCAACTCCTTATTATCATACCATCCTTGTAACGTTTTTCCTTTATTTTCCACAATTGGTACTGTAAATACAGCATAGTCTGTCAAGTTTTCCAGTGAGTTCTCGCAGTTTGTTTCAAATTTATATGTTCTTTTCGTTGCTTCGTAAATGATTTCTGCATCTGTGAGATTTTCATTTCTGTTATATTTTAAAATACTCTCCCACTGTTCTTTGGTTCCTTCATAAAACACTTTTTCAATTTCAGGACAATAATTAAAAGCATCATTTCTTATATATAAGACCTCTGCAGGCAAGCAAACATACTTCAAATTATCACAACTATAAAATGTCTTTTCACCAATAGATGTTACACTGTCGGGAATGGTTATACTTGTTAAACTGCTACAACCACCAAATGCAGTTTCACCAATGGATGTTACACCGTCGGGAATGGTTATACTTATTAAGCTATCGCAATTACCAAATGTACTTTCACCAATGGATGTTACACCGTTGGGAATGGTTATACTTATTAAACTATCGCAATTGTAAAACACATAATTACCGATGGATGTTACATTGTCAGAAATGGTTATACTTGTTAAATTATTGCAATTCAAAAAAGCGAAATTACCGATGGATGTTACGCTGTTGGGAATAGTTATACTTGTCAAACTATCGCAATTGTAAAACACATAATTACCGATGGATGTTACACCGTTCGGAACAGTTATACGTGTAATTAAATTTCCGTTAAGATAAAGATTTTTTGAATAGTACAACGGATTACTGTATGAAGATGCAAAGTTTATTTTGCACCACGCCTCAACATCTGTAATGTCTACCTTGGTTAAACTATTACATTCATAAAATGCATAATCACCGATGGAGGTTATACTATCAGGAATGGTTATACTGTTTAAACTGCTACATTCATAAAATGCATCATCGCCGATAGTTGTTACGCTGTCGGGAATAGATATACTTGTCAAACTATCGCAATTGTAAAACACATAATCACCTATGGATGTTACACTATCAGGAATGATTATACTTGTAAGCAAATTTCCGTTAATGTAAAGATTTTTTGCATAGGACAAGGGATTGCTGCGTGAACTTGCAAAGTTAATCTTGCACCATGCGCCTATATCTGTAATATCTACCCTAGTTAATCCAGTGCAACCATAAAACGCACCAACGCCGATGGATGTTACACTGTCGGGAATGGTTATACTAACTAAATTGGTGCAATCCTCAAAGGCTGAATCACCAATGGATATTACAGGGTAACCTTTAACAGTTTTGGGAATTTCTACCTCTGTTGCAGAAGATGCGCAGTCGGTAATTGTAACTTTATTGCTTGATACAGAATAGGTTAAATCACCGTATGTCCCTGCGGACACGCATATCATTCCAGATGCAAATATGCTAATAGCTAATACTATAAGTGACAATATAAATTTCTTTTTCATTTTTATGACTCCTTTCAAATGCTTCTCCTTGAGGAATAATTGCTGTTCTGACAATTATATTGTAGGGGCATTCACGAATGCCCCGTAATACGAGCGATTCTTGAATCGCCCCTACACCCAAAATTTAAAAATATCACTTAATCAGCGGTTACTCAAAAGGAAGGCTTTCACATTTCGACAAAATATCTGTTACTATCAACTGCCATTATTTTACCACAAAAATTTCAACTTCACAACCCCATTGACCTTTTTTGCGGATTATGATAGAATTAGGACATTATATACCTGATTTTTGGGGAGGAAGAAAAATGTTAAAAAAACTTACAGCAATGACGCTTTGCATCGTAATGATTTTCAGTATGGTTATAAGCAGTTCCGCTTCTGCGGCAACTGTTAACGGAAACTACATATCATCTATGGGCGCCTGCGTAATGGACTTTAATACAGGAGAGGTTTTGTATTCCCATAACGGAAACACACCAAGAGTTCCTGCAAGTATGACAAAGATTATGAACGTATATCTCATATACGAGGCGTTGGCAAAAGGTGAAATTACCCTTGATACAGTTGTTCCCATAAGCCAGAACGTTTACAATAAATCAAGAAACGCTGTGTATCAGAGCGTTCTGCCTTTGTATTATAACACAACCTATACTGTTGACGAGATGATTGATGTTATAGTTGTATATTCAGCAAGCGGTGCAGCAGTTGCTATGGCAGAGTTGCTGGGCGGTGGCAGTGAGGCAGTTTTTGTTGATAAGATGAATAAAAAGGTTGCTGAAATGGGAATTGATGCATATTACTATGACAGCTGCGGGATAGCCAATAATGAGATAACCCCAATCGCTATGGCAACTCTGGCTCGGAATATAATAAAGGATTATCCTGATATTCTTAACCGTTCATCACAAAAATCCGTATACTTCCACGGAAACAGATACAAGACCACAAATCATCTGCTTGACACATATTTCTATACAGGTGCAGACGGTTTAAAAACAGGAACAACACCTGCGGCCGGCTACTGTTTCTGCGGAACTGCAACCCGTAACGGCAGAAGAATGATTTCTGTTACTATGAGCTCATCTTCAGGAGGACAGAGATTTATTGATACTGCCCGTCTTTTGGATTATGGTTTTATGATGGCATCAAAGAAATATAGTTCACTTTATTTCACAGATTTAAGTACATATATAAACGGAGCAGAAGTTCCAACCTTTGTATATAACGGCTTTGAAAGTCCTGCTGTAATTCTTGCAGAGGATTTGGCAAACTATGGCTTTGATGTGGAATATGTTTTTGACGATGAAAAGGTTGAGGGAAGTTTAACTCTTACATACAATAAGGATAAAAAAGTAACACCAATCCCCATTGATTACTATAAAAATAAAAATGGTGAAAGAGCCTTTTACGTTTACGATTACAATATAACAAATGTATTCGTAAATGACGGAGCAACAACACATCAGCTTACAGATGTATTGATGCTTAACGGCTATATGGCAATTACAACCGATGAACTTGGTAAGCTTTTTGAATACAGCTGGAACAATGAAAATAAATCAGGAAATATAACTGTTTCACCTAAAAAGCCAAAGCCAATTCTTCCAAACGGAGAGGAATTAACTTCGGGCAGTGCATACATAATGGATTTTGAAACAGGCAATGAACTTTATTCATTTGACGGTGATACACAGCGCCCTGTGGCATCCATTGCAAAGATGATGTCAATCTATGTTATACTCGATGCAATCAAGAACGGCGAAATTGCTCTTGATACAGTTGTTCCTATCAGCGAGAATGTATATAATCTTTCAAGGGTAGAGGACTACAAAATGATGGTTAACCTTGAATACGATGAGGTATACACAGTTGATGAGATGATAGATATGATTATTATAGATTCAGCGGCGGCTTGCGTTACTGCAGTGGCAGAGCTGTTGTCAGGCAGTGAGGCTGAATTTGTAAAGAGAATGAATGAAAAGGCAAAAGAAATCGGCATAGACTCTGTATTCTATAACGGAACAGGGGTATGCTTAAATCCTGAAACCGATAAGGAAAACCTTATGAGTGCAAAAGAAGTGGCTATTATGACAAAGCATATGCTTGAGGATTATCCTGATGTGGTTGAGAGGACAAAGTGCGCATCCGTAGATTTCCACGGACAGACCTATTATAACTTAAACAAAATGTTCACTGATTATTATTATGAGGGTGCAGACGGATTTAAGAATGGTATGACCACTGCATCAGGTTATTGTATGTGCGGAACAGCAATCCGTGACGGAAAGCGTGTAATCACTGTTACACTTCCCTCAAATTCCAATGAGGCACGTTTTACCGATACAGCAAAAATGTTTGATTACGGATTTTCTGTTCTTGGTGTTGATGTGACAAATGCTCAGCAGGAATCGCCCAACACCCCTAATGTAGAAGATGGCGATGAGATAAAGGTCAATATTGACGGAAACTATCAAATGCCGTTTCCTGACCAACAGCCGGTTGTTGTAAACGGCCGTGTTCTTATTCCCATAAGAGCATTAATGGAAACCTTGGAGAAGAAGGTTGAATGGATAGAGGGAACTTCACAGGTGGTTATAAGTGATGAAACAACAACTGTTAAGCTTTCTGCAAATTCCGATAAAATGATTAAGGAAACAGTAAATCCTCTTACAAACGAAATAACAACAGAAGAAGTAACTCTTGAGGCGGCGCCTGTTAATCTTAACAGCAGAATACTTTTGCCAATCCGTGCAGTGGTAGAAGCCTTTGGAGCAGCAGTTATATGGGAAGAAGAAACCAAAACAATACTCATAATTGCAGGTGTATGCTAATGATTAAAAAATTCTTGACCCTGTTATTGCTTATTTTAAGCATAACAGGGATAAATGCAGATGCCGCATCGGTAAAGGATTTGCTTTCGCAAGCAATAAAGCCAATAGGTAATTGTCTTTATGTATACGGCGGCGGTTGGAATGAGCCTGATACAGGAGCGGGAATTGAGGCGATGACATATGGAATAAGCCCTAAATGGAAGGAGTTTTATTCCCAAAAGGATGCTTCATATAACCATAAAAATTTCAGCTATCAAATACATAACGGATTAGACTGCACAGGATATGTGGGATGGAGCCTTTTCCAGATTTTTGGAAATGAGTATAGTGATAACGGCTATGTATACCTTGCCAAGGATATGGCTCAGGAATATGCCAAGTTGTTTAACGGAAGTTTTATATCAAAGGGGAACATTAAAGACTACCAAAGCGGTGATGTTATGTGTTCTAACGGACACGCATATATAGTTTTGGGAAGATGTGACGATGGAAGTGTCGTTCTTCTCCATGCATCGCCTCCTGCGGTTTCAATCTGCGGGACCTATACACCAAATGGAAATTCAAACAGTCAGGCGGTTGTCCTTGCAAAATATTATATGAGTACATATTTCCCTGATTGTTATAACCGTTATCCCAAATGTTCAAGAAATACTTCTTATTTAACCGATTATAACCAAATGCGTTGGAATGAAAATGTTCTTGCAGACAGTGACGGTTACAGGCAGATGTCTGCTTCTCAAATACTTGAGGATTTATTTAAAAATGTAAAAATCTATTACGGGGAAGAACGTATGCATTTTTCGGTCAGCCCCTATGTTCAGGATGGGACAACCTATGTTCCGCTGAGAGAAACTGCTGAAAGATTTGGAAGCGAGGTTGTATGGAACAGTGCAGAGGAAAGGGCGGATGTTAAATTTTTAGATAAAGTAATGTACCTTAACCCCAATGATAATACTGTAAAAATAAATAATTCTGTGACAAATTGTACTCTTCCAATAACCCAAGACCGATTGATGATACCGATACGGATAATATCAAACTTCTTAGATTTAACAGTTGAGTGGGAAGGGGAAACAGAATCGGTATATTTAAGATAAAACAAAGGAGTTGGCTCAAAGCCAACTCCTTTAATATTAATAATATAAATAGAATAAACTCTGTGTTGAACCGCCATCTGCCTGATGTCCGGCACAGGTGTGCCATGCAACAGTTTTGTTGGGGTTTTCTTTCTTCCAACCCTCAAATTTTGCTGTTACTTTGGCATAACTGCTGCCAATCCACTTAAGCGACTTAAAAAAGCCCAGTTGATAACGTCTTGCGGTATCTGTCTTTTTGTACTTAATTTCAAAACGATTTAAAACAGTTTCCCATTTTATGGGTATATTGTTATTCATAAATGTATTGATTGAAACCGAAGTAATTTGTATTGACTGTGATGCCAACCATTCGTTAATCTGTTTTATGTTTCCGGCATTATATGACAATCCCCCGAATGTGAATGTCTTTGTTTCTGTTTCTTCATTCTTAACTGCTTGTTTGGGTGCTGATTCACCTTCAAGCTGTTTACCGCATCCGCTACAAAAAACTGCATCGTCTGCTATTTCCTTACCACAATATTTACAAAACATTTTTATCACCCTCCTTAAAGAGAGTATAACATAACAGCTATTTAATGTCAAGAAATGGGGACTTTGTAAATAAACAAATTAGTTTTCGTTGACAAATATTCCTTAGGTTGATATAATATTTTTGTTTTTTTACGGCAAAATAACAATATAAAAAATACGGAGATAATTATGAATACAGAAAGAATATTTTATTATTTTGAAAAATTAAATCAAATCCCCAGAGGTTCGGGAGATGTGTCAAAAGCGGCAGATTTTCTTGAGGATTTTGCAAAAGAACATTCTTTAAAATGCAGACGTGACACCGCTGATAATGTAGTAATTTTCAAAGATGGTTCAAAGGGTTACGAAACTTTGGAGCCTGTGATTTTGCAGGGGCACACTGATATGGTTTGCCAGAAATCCGAATGCTCCAACATTAATTTTGAAAAAGATGGAATAAAAACCTATGTTGATGGTGATTTTTTAAGAGCAGAGGAAACAACCCTTGGCGCAGATAACGGAATTGCGGTTGCAATGGTGCTTGCAATTCTTGAAAGTGATGACTATGCTCATCCTCCTATTGAAGCAATATTTACATCTGATGAAGAAATCGGAATGATTGGAGCAGGAAAGCTTTCTCTTGATGATATAAAAGCAAAGCGGATGATTAATATTGATGCAGAGGAACCTGAAACATTAACAGTATCTTGTGCAGGAGGAAGTGATTTTCAGATTGTTCTTCCTTTTGACAAAAGAGCTGTTTCGGGAAAGAGCGGAAAAATCAGGATTAAAGGCTTAAAAGGCGGTCATTCCGGAGTTGAAATTCACAAAGGAAGAGTTAATGCCAATATCCTTATGGGTAGAATTTTGAATTACCTTAATAATAAAACGGAGCTTGAAATTTGCTCTGTAAACGGCGGTGACAAAGCCAATGCAATTACTTTGTCTGCAGTAGCGGAGCTAATTGTAGATGATAAATTTGAAAAGGTTGCAAGAGAATACATTGAGGTTTTAAAGGCTGAGCTTTTAGCAAGAGAGCCTGAACTGGAAATAGAAATTGAGGTTGGAAAAACAATTTCCGCAGAGGTTATAGACCAAAAAGAAAAGCTTATATTCCTGCTTGCTTGTTCTCCTGACGGAGTGATGGATATGAGTGCGGAAATTGAAGGTCTTGTTGAAACTTCTTTAAATATGGGAATTTTAAAAACAGAGGAAAATCAGGTTGTTATCCATTTTGCACTCAGGAGCAATAAACAATCTTCATTGGATGCTTTGGAAGAAAAGCTTACCTGTTTTGCAAACCAAACAGAATGTAAAACTGAAAGATTTGGGCACTATCCGCCTTGGGAATTTAATGATAACTCAAATCTTCAAAAGCTCTATATTGAATCTTATAAAGAAAAATTCGGGAAAGAACCTGTTGTATCTGCCATACACGCAGGACTTGAATGCGGTATGTTTGCATCGAGAATTGAAAATTTTGATTGTATTGCAATCGGTCCGGAAATATTAGATGCTCATACCATAAACGAAAGGTTAAGAATTTCATCGGTTCAAGATATATTTGAAGTTATTGTAAAGGTTTTGGAAAAGATGAAATAAATAGTTAAAGGGTCAGCGTGGCTGACCCTTTAATTGTCTGTTCATATTTGGATTATAAGAATGTCCGTGACAGATTGCAATTGCAAGAGCATCGGCGGTGTCATCAGGTTTTGGAACTTTTTCAAGATTTAATAAAAGCTTTACCATCTGCTGAACCTGTTGCTTGTCTGCTCTGCCGTAACCGGCAACCGCTTGCTTTACCTGAAGAGGTGTATATTCAAAAATCCTTAGGTTGTGGTTGAGGGCAGAGAGAAGAAGTATTCCTCTTGCCTGAGCAACATTTATAGCGGTTTTTTGGTTGCTGTTAAAAAACAGTTCTTCAATTGCCAAAAACTCAGGGCGGTATTGCTCAATAATAACATTCATCTCATCATAGATTAGTTTGAAACGGTCAAACATATCCATTGATGCATCAGTGGTGATTGCACCATAGTCAATAACCCTAAATTTATTGTTTTTATACTCCAGAACCCCATATCCGATAATGGCATATCCGGGGTCTATTCCCAAAATAATCATTTTTCTGCTCCTATTTGACCAAAGATTTGGTAGTTTTTTTTGTAAATTCCCTTGCAAAAGGCAAGAGTCTGTTATATAATAGAAATGTTTATGATAAGTATAACATAGTTTGGAGGAATTTACAATGGCAAAAGAGAAAGTTGTATTGGCATACTCCGGCGGTCTTGATACTTCAATCATTATTCAATGGTTAATCGAGAACTACGGATATGAAGTTATCGCAGTGTGCGGTGATGTTGGTCAGGGTAAGGAAACCGACGGTTTGGAAGAGAGAGCATTGGCAAGCGGTGCTTCCAAAATATATATTGAGGATTTGCGTAGTGAATATGTTGAGAATTTCATATTCCCCACATTGAAGGCTGGTGCAGTATATGAGGGTAAATACCTTTTAGGTACATCTCATGCACGTCCTATCATTGCACGTCGTCTTGTTGAGATTGCAGAGCAGGAAGGTGCGGTTGCAATTTGTCACGGTGCAACAGGTAAGGGAAATGACCAGGTTCGTTTTGAACTTACAATCAAGGCGTTGGCTCCTCATTTGAAGATAATTGCTCCTTGGCGTATCTGGGATATCAAATCCCGTGAAGATGCTGTTGATTATGCAGAGGCACACGGTATTGAAATCCCTGTAACAAAGAAGGATTTGTATTCAAGAGACAGAAACATCTGGCACATCAGCCACGAGGGTATGGATTTGGAAGACCCTGCAAACGAGCCACAGCTTGACAGCTTGCTTAAGCTTTCAGTTTCACCTGAAAAGGCACCTGATGAACCTACATATATCACAATTGGATTTGAAAAGGGTGTTCCCGTTTCTCTTGACGGTGTAAAAATGAGCGGACTTGAATTAGTTGAAAAGCTTAATGCTCTTGGGGGACCAAACGGCGTTGGTATTGCAGATATCGTTGAAGATCGTT
>JAZUMJ010000088.1:0-2677 GCA_045603605.1 Ructibacterium sp.
AATTGAGTTTTTTCTGTCACCGAAGGGGAGCTGACTCAAAAATGAAATCCTGACTTTTTATAAAGATTGGACTTTGTGTACTGTTATTTATGTTAGTGTGGTATGTAGAAAAAGTGGGCTGGGAGTGTCTGTTTTTTCGTCTTCATCATTAGGGGCATGATTCGTAGGACTGGGTTCTTACGGATTATGTCCTTTTTTGAAGTCAAAGGGCGGGATTTACAGGACATTTTTAAACGATATGGATGGGGTATTGTCTTGTACTTGAGGTGAAGAATGCGGCGATCTTGCTCCCGGTGTGGGCGAACACATGAGCTTAATGAACCATGCCCTCTCGCCCAAAAGAGAAAATACACTCCCAAACCAAAAACAGAGCAAAGCTCTTTCAGGAATACTGCGACTTGGCAGACTTTACGGAAGAACATAGCGGAGCGTGACCATCACCTGTGTAGGGTATGCTTCATGGATCACGGTACGCTCACGACATACGGGCTTGAAGTGCATCACATCACGCCTATAGCGGATGCACCGTATCGTGCGTATGACGAGAGTAACCTCATCACGCTATGCCGAAACCATCACGAGTTAGCTGAAGCCGGGATAATCACGAAGGAACATCTGTACCGCTTACTGCGGAGATCCTACGATGACATCCTCTACATGAAGCCTGAAGACTTTGAAAAGATAAGGAGAAAGACATGACTATAGTAAAGGCTTTAAAGAAATTACTTACGACAATGGGCGGAACACCCGAAACCACCGATAATCAGACAATTACGGAAGTTCTCGCAGACATATATATGTTTAAAGCGGATACCACAGGGGTAAAGTTTGACACCATCGGTGAAGCTATCAACGCAATGTCGGAGCTTACTTGGGTAGAACCGACACCGACACTCGACTCTTCGACTGTGGAATAATTTAAAAAGGATGATGAATGATGAAAGGACGAAAAGGTAATGTTGAAACGGTAAATGACCGTCACATTACAAATTTAGAAAGGGAAGTCCGTACTGAAACGGAAAGAACCCTTAAAGGCAAATCAGACAAGCTAAAAGCTCCCGACTACTTATCTGATACGCAGAAAGCTATATTCAACTATGTAGTGAGCGAAATGCAGATGCCGGGATTCTTCGGCAACATGGATGTGTTTATCCTGGCACAGTACGCTATATGTGCTGATACGCTGATAAACATAGAAGTAGAAAGGCAAGACCCCGAAAAGGAATACTCCAAAGAGTTGATCTCGGCAAGGAAGACCTATTCGGCAGACTTTCTTAAATTCGGATTGGAGTTAGGGCTTTCCCCACAGGCGAGAGCGAAGGTGGGTATTTATGCCGCAGAGCAGAAGAAAGCTGAAACCAATCCTGTACTCGGGATACTGAATGCCAAATAAAGCATATCAGTACGCAAAGGATGTGATGACAGGGAAGGTGATAGCACCGAAGTATGTCATCATGCAATGTGCCGAATTCCTCACTATGGCAGACGGAAAGAATCCGAAGTATGTCATAGACGAGGAAAAGGTAAAGACCATTGAAGAATTACTGAAGAATGTATATCTCTTCAAGGGAAGGAAAGCGAATGTTTCCTTGTACGAAGCATCGTCAGGAAACGAATGGCTTTTATACACGGCATCCCTTTGCACAGTATTCCGTGAAGATCGCTCTCGCAGAAGGTACAAAACAGTTATAGAGGAAATCGCAAGGAAGAACCACAAGAGTTCTTCCATTGCGGTTATTTTTATACTTCTTTTCTTATTAAACGGAAGTTTCCAAAGGTTGTTCTCGGTAGCTCCTACAGGGGAGTTGTCACGAGAGGTCATGTTAGCCTTATCGGGAATGATAAAAGCATCTCCGGCTTTATATGACCCTGAAAACGCAAAGGATTCGCTGTTCAAAATAAGAAGGGATGACATCATCTGTAAATACAATGATTCGGTGTATAAACCTCTTAACTACAGCAATGACAAGTTAGATGGTAAAGAGCCTTCAGCCTTTGTGGTAGACGAATGCGGAGCTTTAGGTGACAATCCCTACGCTATAAACGCAATGGAAAGCGGTCAGTTGACCGTTGTGAACCCTTTGGGATTCATTATAAGCACCAAGTATCCGACAGCATCCAATGCCTTTGAAACGCAAATAGATCTTGCTAAAAAGGTGTTAGATGGGGTGATAGAAGACGATACCATCTTTTCCTTGTTATACGAACCTGATGAACCCGAAAAATGGATGACGGACGATACTGTTCTGCTTCATGCGAACCCTATTGCTCCGTATGATCCCGACCTTTGGGAAGAATTGTTAAGGAAGCGGAAACTTGCGATTGAGATGGAGTCGCAAAGGGAAAACTTCCTTACAAAGCATTGCAATATAACCTATGCCGGACTCGGAACGACAGGATTCATTCCTCTTGACCTTGTACAACAGGGCAGAAGGGATGAGTTTGATTGGAACGGCAAGGAAGTATATATCGGAGTAGACCTTTCCATGACAACAGATAACTGTTCTGTTGCGATGGTATGTGAGGATCATGGCGGAATAATGGCAGATGTATGGGCTTTTGTTCCGGCAGATAAAGTCACTAAAAAATCCATTGAGGAAAAGGTAGACTACGAAGCACTAATACGAAGCGGCAAATGTATAGCGTGTGGTGATTCCGTAGTGGACTATGCGGTGAT
>JAZUMJ010000089.1:0-8924 GCA_045603605.1 Ructibacterium sp.
AAAACTTTGTAAGGGCGGTTTTGAACCGCCCATTTTTATTCACTTTTAATCCTTTTTTGTATATGAATATACCTCATTATAATTTTCCTTTTTGTCTTCGTTATCAGGAATTCTTTGCATTAAACCGGTACATTCCATTACCGTTGCCGCATTTGTAAGATTAACTAAATCATCCTTTTCTGCCGGCCCAATTATCTTTTTTTGTTTTTTACTCATTTTTATCCCTCCCTGATTTTATTTTTCCGTGTTTTAAATTATTTATTACGTTTTCTTTGCTAAACCAATAAAATATAGTGCAATACTTGACAAATCAAGGATATCCAATTATAATCAAAATTAGGTAATTATGCGATTTTGAAAGGAGATATTTTGATGTCAAATATCAATGAACTCTTTGGCTGTATGGTTTTTGATGACCGGACTATGAAGGAACGTCTTCCAAAGGATACCTATAAACAGGTGAAGAAAACAAAAGAAGAGGGTGTTCCTCTGACCCGTGAAGTTGCTGACGTTATGGCTAATGCTATGAAGGACTGGGCATTAGAAAGAGGCGTTACCCACTTTGCTCACTGGTTCCAGCCGATGACAGGCGTTACCGCTGAAAAACATGACAGTTTTATCTCCCCCACAGATACAGATAAGGTTATAATGGAGTTTTCAGGCAAGGAGCTTATAAAAAGCGAGCCTGATGCGTCAAGTTTTCCGTCAGGTGGACTTCGTTCGACATTTGAAGCACGGGGCTATACTGCTTGGGATCCTACCGTAAACGCCTTTATTAAAGATGGCATTCTTTGTATCCCAACGATATTCTGCTCTTACACAGGAGAAGCACTTGACAAAAAAACTCCTCTTCTTCGTTCCCTTGAAACCTTGAATACCCACGCTTTGCGTATTCTTCGTCTTTTTGGCGACACAGAAACCAAAAGAGTTGTTACAACTGTTGGTCCGGAACAGGAATATTTCTTAATTGACCGAAAGGTTGCCGCAAAACGCCGTGACATTACATACACGGGCAGAACTCTTTTTGGAGCAATGCCACCTAAGGGACAGGAACTTGATGACCATTATTTTGGTGTTGTTAAGTCCAGAGTTTCTGATTATATGAAAGATTTAGACGAGGCTCTTTGGAAACTTGGTATTCTTGCCAAAACCAAACATAATGAGGCTGCTCCTGCTCAACATGAGCTTGCACCGGTATTTTGTGCCGGGAATGTTGCAACCGATCATAATCAATTAACAATGGAGCTTATGAAAAAGATTGCTGAAAAACATTCTATGAAATGTCTGCTCCACGAAAAACCTTTTGCAGGTGTAAACGGCAGCGGTAAGCACGATAACTGGTCAGTTTGCACAGATACAGGAAAAAATCTTTTAAAACCCGGTAAGCATCCACATGATAACTTGCAGTTTTTAACCTTCCTTTGTGCAATAATTAAGGCTGTTGATGATTATCAGGATTTGCTCCGTATGTCAGTTGCAACTGCGGGACACGACCTTCGTCTTGGTGCTGCAGAAGCGCCCCCCGCAATTATTTCAATCTATCTTGGCGATGAATTGACAGAAGTATTAGAATCTATTGAGGCTGACAGCAACTATACTGACCGCAAAAAAGAGATTATGGAAGCAGGCGGAGTTGATGCAGTTCCTAACTTTGTTAAAGATACAACCGACAGAAACAGAACCTCTCCATTTGCTTTTACAGGTAATAAGTTTGAGTTCCGTATGCCCGGTTCAAGTCTTTCCGTTTCAGGTCCTAACTTTGTTTTAAACACTGCGGTTGCAGAGGTTTTATCACAATTTGCAGATGAACTTGAAAAGGGAGATGCAGAGAATTTTGAAGAAAATCTCCTTGCATTGTTGAGAAAAACAATTAAAAATCATAAGCGGATTATTTTTAACGGAAATAACTATTCTGAGGAATGGGTTGCCGAGGCGAAAAAACGTGGCTTATATAATCTAAAGACTACTCCTGAGGCAGCATCAGCTTATATAAACGAAAAAAATATGGAGCTTTTTGAAAAGCATCATATTTTAACCAAGTTAGAGTCACATTCAAGATATGAAATTCATTTAGATAATTACAGCAAAGTTATAAACATAGAGGCATTAACAATGTTGGAAATGGCAAGACGTGATATTCTGCCTGCAGTTACCGGATATATTCAATCCCTTTCCGAAACAGTTTCTGCAAAGAAAATCGCTTGTCCTGAGGCTGTTAATGATATGGAAGTTAGCCTTATAACACGATTATCTGATTTAACTTCTGCATTGTATATGGAAACAGAAATCTTGGACGAGAATATTAAGAAAGCCAAAACAATTGTTGACAAGCAAGAACAGGCAGATGCATATTGTAATTTAGTCCTTTCCAAAATGGTTGATGTTAGGGAAATTGCTGATAAAATGGAAGTGTATACACCAAAAGATGTTTGGCCGTTCCCAACATATGGCGATTTGTTATTTAGTATTCAGTAAGATAAAATCCCCCTTATAGGGGGATTTTTTTTGTTGACATTCAACAAACGGCGTATGGGCGACGTCCTCTGCACCTCGTAAAAGCCTTCTCCTTGAGGAGAAGGTGGCAACCATAGGTTGGCGGATGAGGTGTAGGTATACCGTGCGAATAAAAACAATCCTCCCACCGCAAGCGGTCCCCCCTCCTTTACACAAGGAGGGCTTTTTCGGGTGCCTCTATCCACCCCTATTCGGGAGGAGCAAGCCCCTCCCCTACACTATATGAATTTTGAAAATTTTCGCAAAAAAAGAGACCCGAAGGTCTCTTTTTTAATTAAAGCTAAATTATTTAGCGTCTACTACATCGTAGTCAAATTCGTAGTTCTTGTAAACTACAACGTCAGCAACTCTTCTGTTGTAAGTTCTTACGAATACGTAGTCGAGCATTCCGTATGCAGGACCTGTAATTGTCTCACCATCAACCTTAACGGTACCATCAATGAATAAATCATCAAAGATATCTGCATCTGTCAATGAGCCAAGATCCAAAGCGTTAGAGTACTTCAACTGTGAGTCGAACAAATATGCATTTGTATCAGCATTTTCTTTAAATGTTTTCTTCACATCTGTAGGATCACCGTTCTCGTCAAGAAGTGCGATTGTTACACTACCATTGTCTGTAACCTTTGTAACAGCACCAAAGTAGAACGCTTCATCATCTGTTTCGTCACCATTACCATTACCACCAACAGTTGCGAGAGGTGCTTCTGTAGCATCCTTTACAAACGGCTT
Source organism: Ructibacterium sp. (assembly GCA_045603605.1). GTDB lineage: Bacteria > Bacillota > Clostridia > Monoglobales > Monoglobaceae > Ructibacterium. The sequence continues at coordinate 3,247 of JAZUMJ010000089.1, forward strand.
ATCTTCGCCCTGTCTATCAAATACCAATACAGCTTCCGCACTTGTAATAACATCACCTTCAAGAGCAAGCTTATAAAGATCACCACGTGCTGAATCAGCAATTCCACCGAGTTCTTCATCTAAAGCATCAGGATCTGTTGTTGCTGTCTTGAGTTCGCCGTTCATCCAGTATTCAACTGAAGCTACGTCGTAACCGTCAGCAGAAGTTGTACCGATGCTTTCGATAACAGCAATGTTTGTGAGAGGTGAAACCATACCACCCTGATTCATAACAACGATACATTTAGCAGCATCTGTCGCATCATCAATGTCAAAGATGTGAACTTCTGCGTACTTTGTCTCTGCAAATGTAGCACCTGTACCTACAGAACACTTGTTCTTATCAACTTCGTCTGCACTACCATATTTAATAGAATCATATCTTCCACCAATGTAGAATACATAAGTGTCCTCACTAATCACATAACCATCAAGAAGCATATTGTCTTCATCATAATCAGCTTCTTTAACAACATCCTCTTCAACAAGCTTGCCACTTGTATCACCAGGTTCTGCTGCCAAAACTATCTCCTTAACTTCATCATTACTGTTTGAAGCATAAGTTACAAGCTTGTTCTGCAACAGCGCAACCAACTCATCAGGTGTATCAACTCCAGCTAAAATGCCAGATGTTACAGTATTTGACCATGTATCATCGCCAGGCTTAGCATTAAATGAAGCTGTACCCTGAGTAATCTTTGTAGAACTTGCAAGGAAACCTTCGTATACATTACCAACTTTATCCATTATCTGGAGCACTATTGAAGGTTTACCCCACGTATCAGGTTCAACTAAAGCACGAAGAATGTATGCATAGTTGTCAGAAGCAACACCGCTTACACCGGGAACCTCAACTGAAACGTCGAGAGCAACGATCTTACCGTAAGCATCTACATAGAACTTACCGGAAGAACCAACCTGAAGGCTGCTTGCCTGATATGCACCTTTAACAACTTTGTACCAGTTACCATCGCTGAGCTTGTATTCTTTATCAGCGTCTGCACCCTTCATAGACTCAACAGCACCAACTACGGAGTTAGCTTCGCCCATAACTTCTACGTTGTAAACTTCTGTACCAGGATTGTAAACGATTGCCAATACATCCCATTCTTTAAGTTCTGTATAGTCAATAGCGTCGCCATCCTTAGTAAGCTTAATCAATACGTCTGTTGCATCTTCATCAAATTCAAGATACTTAATACCTTCTCTGCTTGTTGCAGAACCTGTCATTGAAGGAACAACAACATCATTTAAGAAAGAAACACGACCTGTTGTAGCCTTAACTTCCTTAACAACAGCGCTTGCACCGATTTCGATAACAACTACATCATAACCTGAAACGTCGTTAGAATCAATCAATGTTACCATACCGCTGTATACAGAATCAGGAACAATCCAACCAGTTGTATCGTTTGCATCAGCAAAGAAATCTGTCAATGCCTTGCCTGTTGCAGCAGATCCATTGTAGTAGATAGCAGCATCGTTTTCAACGCTCAACTTTGTAGCATTTTTGTCTGTGTCATTCTTCATATATTCAAGAGTTGACTTAGCCTTGCCTACTTCAATAGCATCATACTGATCAAGTGTGAAAGATGCGATATCATCTTCATCATAGTCACCACGGATAGAAACGAGGTTGTACTTGTTGCTTCTTGTTGTTTCAGCAGCATAAGCTACAACTGCGTATCCGAGGAATGCATCAGCATCGATGTCAGCCTGATAAAGCTTGAGGTCACTATCTGTTCTCTCGCCGTCCTTGTTGAACAAGCCAGGAGCATAGTTCAAGTTATCAGTTGTTTCGTCAAGATCAATTTCGATTGTAGCATCAGCAGCTGTGTCGATGTTACCAGCGCTGTAGCTGTTAGCAACTACCTTACCTGTAACCTTGATGATACCGAGGTCACGGAGAAGCAAGCTGTCGAAATTGTAGTTAACGCCATCATAGATAACGTATTCAGCGTTTGCACCGTAAGTTGATTTGTCCATTAAAGGTGTGTCGATTGCGTTGAATACCAACTGAGCGATCATACCTCTTGGAGCTTCTGTACCTACGCCACCGCCGATAACGTCGTCAAGCACGCCGTATCTCTGAGCAGCTGCGATATAACCTGTAGGATATCCGCCGTTGTCAGCAGCAAAAGGCTCATAGCCCAATGTTACCATCAACATTTTGATAGCTTCTTCATACTTAACGTTATCTTCAGGACCGAAGTTTCCGTCGCCATAACCGTTGATAATTCCACGGCCTTCAGCGTTGTTTACATAACCGGAAGCCCAGTGTGTTGAAGGAACGTCAGCAAAGTTTGTAGCTGCCTGAGCTACACTGTTCATTCCCTGGATTCTAGATATAATTGCTGCAACCTCAGCTCTTGTGATAGTATCAGCAGGTCTGAAATCCATTGTACCGTCGCCATCCTGGTCATCACCTGTGATGATACCGAGATCGCTTAATGTTTCAATAGCCTCAGCGTAGTTGTCGCTTGCAGCAACATCACTGAAAGTATCAGCAAATGCAACTGTGCTAACGAGCATAGCGAAAACTGCTACCAAAGCAATTACCTTTTTGAGATTTCTCATTCTCAAATCCTCCTTAAAATATAAATTTTAATTTTTTTTCTTTTTAATGTTCCGGACTCCTGTTACGAGCCTCGGCGTACAAATCAGCAAAGTCATAACAAACATATCATAACCCTACTAACTTAATACAAATTATATCACTAAAACAGGTCGAATGTCAATATTTAATTTCAATTTTAATACTTTTGTAACAAAGTAAACAAAAATTGTAACCAAACCTCTCCCATAATAAGTGATATGTGGTATTATTTTAATACCGTCTTAGAAATCTGTCAACCCTTTTGACGCAATTTATTTCTTTTTTGTGAACTTTGCTCGGTTTTTCCCTTTTTTACTTAGGCGGTTTTACAAAAAACTGCCTATTTCATCAGCTTTTTTGTAACACAACAGAAACATAACAAGGGGTTGACAACTGTTTCTTTATCTATTTAGACGCTACTTTTTTAAAAAAGTTCCCAAAACTGTCATATTGTTTGTTATATATTATTTAATGAAGAAACTCGTGCCATAATCTAAATTCCCGTCACAGGAGAGTACAAAGCCCCTCCTCTGCAATTATTTTGTTATCGGGCGTAGGAAACGGCAATGCCATACAATCTTTAACCAATTAATTATAGCTAATATCTATCCTTTAATTTTAAACAAATTATAAATTGAGCTTTTGAAAAGTGCTTGACAGCATTTGGTGAATTTGATATAATGTATCAAGCACAGAGAATTGGAGCCGTGTCAGAAGTTTTCTTTTGACGCGGCTTTTTTTGGGGAAAGGAGAAAATGTTATGAAAAAAATGTTACTTGATTCATCAAAGAATTTTTATAAGGCAAATCTGCATTCTCATTCAACAAAATCCGACGGCAAAATGACCGTTGAAGAAGTTAAAGAGTATTATACGAAAAACGGTTATTCGGTTATCGCATTTACCGACCACGAGCATTTGCTTGACAATTCATATTTAAACGATGAAAATTTCCTTGCACTTACTTCCTGCGAGGTTGCGGTAAAGGAGTTTCCCCAGCTTTCTACTCTTGTTAAAACCGATATGAAGGTTGCGCATTTTAATTTTATTGCAAAGGATCCGAAAAACATCGACACTCCTTGCTATAATTCTGTATACGACCACTATGTAAAAGACTTTTTCAAAGATTTTTGCAGATTGTTCCGGGGACAGCATTCTTGCTCCTTTGACAGGTGCAGAACACAGGATAGGAAGAGAAGCAAAAAGTGAGTTTGGTGAATATTTTGGACCCGATGTTGCGGACAGAAAAACAATGGGTATGAGCTGTCTTATTCAGGCAAGGGAAACAGACAAGCCTGTTAAGTTCATTCCGCCCGAGTGGGCAAACGTTTATCCTACAGATGCCGATTTTGCTTATATCCCCTATGTTGAAGGCCAACACCATACAATGCGTAATCACAAAATAGGAACCAGTGGATGCAACCTCTGGTGGATGGAGCTTGGTGGCGACTCGGGTGAGCCTATACAGGTTACCGAAGAAACAAGAGACGAGCTTTTAAAAGTTGCCTTTGGCATTTGGGATCATCTTAAAAACAGAGGCGACCATGGATATGAAAACTGGGAGCCTGAATGGGTAGGTTTTTTGCCGGGCAAAAGAGAGTCTGTAAGATATGTGGGAGAACACGTTCTCACACAGCACGACATTGAAAGTGAAGGAAAGTTTGACGATGTGGTTGCCTACGGCGGCTGGCCTATGGATGATCACAACCCAAAGGGAATGCTGGCAAACACACCGGAGGACAGTCCGTCAATTATGTGGCCCGCTCCGTCACCTTACGGAATACCTTACAGATGCCTTTATTCTGCAAATATAAAAAATCTTATGTTTGCGGGCAGAAACATAAGTGCAACTCACGCAGCAATGAGTTCAACAAGAGTTATGGCAACCTGTTCACTTTTAGGTCAAGCAATGGGAACCGCCGCCGGAATCTGTTTGCGTGAAAACATAATGCCAAAAGAAATAAACAACGGCTTTATTGAAGAACTTCAGCAAAAACTTATGGATGACGGCATATTCCTTCCTTTTAAAACAAGGAAGATTTCAAAGTTGACTAAAAGTGCAAAGATTAATATTTCTGATGGTGACAGAGAAACCCTTTTCAACGGAGTTGAAAGACCGAGAAATGTGGCAGGTGAAAATGCGATAGTCTTAAACAAAGGCGATGAGCTTACTTTTGAATTCTCAAAGAAAGAAGAAATAGGAATATTAAGAATTCAGTTTGACCTTGATTTCGGGCATAAATCTATTTCACCAAACAAAAAAATTACCTGGTTTGCACAGAAGCTCCATCAGGGACTTGACTTTGAAAGTGTCAAGGTGGCAAAAACGATTGTTAAAAGCTTTGAGGTTTATGCCGACGGTGAAAAGGTTTTTGAAACGAATAATAATTATTATTCTTTGGTTAAAATTCCTCTTAATTTAAAAACTGAAAAAATAACCGTAAAATTCAACGAAACTTACGGTGAAGAAAAAGTAAATATATTTGCCTGCGACTTCATTTAAAAATTGCCATCTTCGGATGGCTTTTTCTTTTATATAAATGCACTTCTAAATCAGTTTGTATGGCAGAGCCGAATGGTTTAGATGTCACGATATTTTAATAACATATCTCACTTCGTTCGATGTGAAATAATTTACTTCGTAAATTGTGAAATAAAATAAGTCCACACGCCGCAGGCGTATTTCACAAATCCTGAAAGGATTTATTTCATTGAAAAAGCGACTTGCCGAAACAAGTCGCTTTTTCTGGCAGGGGCAGTAGGATTCGAACCCACGACTTACAGTTTTGGAGGTCGTGTCAAATTGAAAAGACCGTCCAAATTGTTCCCACTGTTGAGCCATTTGTAGCACTCGGTCTTTTGAACCTTATGCCGTTTGATGCTTTATTGATGCTATGTAAAAATCTCATCAAATTTGATACCCAACTGCCAAAAAATCGACGCTAATAATTTTATTTAAGTATAACATACATTCCGTGAAATTGCAAATAGAATCAAACGGAATTGCCCATTTTTAAGGATAGTAGAATGAAATAAGAGAATTAC
>JAZUMJ010000090.1:0-4084 GCA_045603605.1 Ructibacterium sp.
TGCACCCAACGCAGAAACAGAAACTATATACCGTGTGTTTGAAAACGAACAGGATGAAGATGACGAGGACACAACATCTGATGTTCCGTCTTGTTTCAACGCCTGCCCCAACTGTCCTTTTTCTGCTGAGGACGATGACGAGGACGATGAAGAAAACCTTATAGACGAAATCTGTTAAAGGGATAGCTGATTTCGTGGCATTTGTCTTAGCGAGCAATGGATTTGTCCCGTCAAATCCGCACGTTAGGGATTTCACACCCCTAATACCCCGTGAAGAAAGGAGGAGATTCCAATGAACACATTAGGCATTGTTGCCGTTGCAGTTCTCGCATTTGCTTCAAACGCAACAGCAACAGTAATTAAAAATCAGCTTCAGAAGAAAGGAGTGATTGAATGAGAAGAAGACCTATCAGAGTAGATTTGTACCTTAATAAAAATGAGTATAAAAGGCTTCGTCAGCTTTGTACGGAAACGGGTTTATCTATGTCAACCTTGCTTCGACATATGGTTAATGGCTGTGTCCCGAAGCAAATGCCGCCTGCCGACTACACAAAACTTTTAAAGGAGTTTAATGCAATTGGCAGGAATTTAGACCAGCTTCTTGTTGTTGCCCGCACACAAAAATATATCAACACACCCGAATTGATGAAGGCTCTCAAAGAGATTGATTTTCTAAAAAATGAACTTGTTTCTGCGTTCAATCCAAGCGAAGAATAGCTACTACAAAACTTTGGAGTATCAAAGGAAGAATAGATAAAGCTCTTGACTATGCCACTAATCCCGATAAGACAAGATACACCGATGAGGAACTTCAATCTCTTTACGATGTTATGGATTATGCGATGAATGACTCAAAGACAGAGCAGAAATGTTATGTTGAGGGACTGAATTGTTCAAAGGAAAATGCGAGAGATAATATGATGGCGATTAAGATAAGATACGGCAAGGTTGACGGAATTTTAGCTTTTCACGGCTACCAATCTTTCGCACCCGGCGAGGTAACTCCGCAACTCGCACACGATATTGGAATTGAACTTGCGACAAGAATGTGGGGAGATAAATTCCAAGTTATTGTTGCAACTCATCTCGACAAAGAACATATACACAATCACTTTGTCATCAACTCCGTATCGTTTGTTGACGGCAAAAAGTACAACTCTTGCAAAGAGAGTTACAGGCTTTTGAGAAAGACTTCCGACGATATTTGTCGGGAGTACGGTCTATCGGTAATCGAAAAACCGAAGTCCTCTGAACGAGTACCGTATCATATTCACGAAGCAGAAGAGAACAACCAACTGACAAAAAATAACTTTATGAAGAATGACATTGATGAGTGTATTCTGCTCTCGGTAAGTGAGCAGGATTTCTTTTCCCATATGCAACGCAGAGGTTACTCATTTGACTTCAACCGCAAATATCCAACCATATCTCATCCGAACTTTGCAAAAGCAAGACGACTGTATAAGCTCGGTGATGATTACACTCCCGAAAACATTTTAAAAAGAATTCAGCAATCACCAAGAAGGCAAAAAATCAATTTTCCTATACAGGATAACTTGGTGGATAAATACTTTGTGCCTATGAAAGACCCCACATACCAAGAGGTCTATGTGCGCTTCGTTACAGTAGTTAAAACCGTAAAGAAGCATCCCAATTCAAACCGATATTTGTACTCGACTCTTTATGCTGAAGTAAAGAAGCTCGACCAACTTATAGAACAGCAAAACCTTTTATGCGGAAATAATATTGACACTCCCGAACAACTTGCCGACTTCAAACAGTCACGCAAAGAAGAAATAAAAGAACTTGAAGAAGCAAGAAATGTTTTGAGAAACAAATTAAAAATTGCTGTTCGCAGTGGCGATGAAAAGGAAATCCGAGAACTTAAAGAACATATTTCAAATCTTTCCGCCCGCATATCAATACTGCGGAGAGATGTTATTGTTTGTGAAAGAATTGATAATCAAAAGCCCGTTATAGACGAGCGAATTGACGAGTGCAAAAAATTAAATATCAGAAAGGAGAGAAACCACGATGAGCAGTTCAGGCGAAGCCGCTGAACAGGTAATGCGGATAACTATGGACGGTGTGCAAATGTTAATCAAGCTGTCAGGTGACAGCGCTGAACGATTACAGCGAATGATTACCCTTGCACTCAGAGACAATAATACACCTTCAAAGGGTAAGGCTTCACTCAAAAAAATGCTCAAATCCAACAGTGCAGTAAAGGTCTTTGAAATAAAAGACAAGGATTTAAAAAAGTTTTGTGAGGCTGCTAAAAAATACGGCGTTATGTATCACGTTCTCAAAGATAAAAACAGCAACGATGGTAAATGTGACATTATGGTAAGAGAAGAAGATGCAGCAAAGGTGAACAGAATTTTTGAGCGATTCAGTCTTGGTGCAAACAATAAAGCCATTGTTCGTGACGCTCTTGACAAAGCAAAGAAATCTCAAAAGGAAGTTCCTATGAGAAGTCAGCCCGGTAAAACACCCGATGATAAATTTGTCGAAATGCTGTTTAACAATCCACCGCAGAAAGAAAAGCCGTTCAACGAAAACCCTTCTGTGGCAAAGACGGAAAAATCCCGTCTGTCCGAGCCTACTTTCGGGGAACGAAACAACCATATATCCCCCTCAGAACGGGATTGGACAAATTCGAAGGCTGAATCACGCCCGTCAGTTCGTGCAAGGTTAAAAGAGATTAAAGCCGAGCAGAACAGGGCAAAAAGTGAAGCCGCCGAAATCAAAACACCAACCAAAAAGAAATCCAAAAAGAAAGGAGTCAAAGATAATGTCAGAACTTGACGATATTATTATGAATGAACAGAACGGAACACAGGCTAATAAGAAAGAGCAGCCTGCGGAAACAAAAAACGAAAAATCGTTTGATAAGGAGGCTTGGGCAAAACGCAGGCAGGAAATCAAGAACGATGTTTATGCTATGCTTGACAAAGCATCAAGCGGTCTTTCCGACCCGCTTAACTATGTTCGTTATCTTGCAGTACAGAGCCGCTTTGACAGATATGCTGTCAGTAATTCTCTGTTGGTTGCACACCAGATGCCCGAAGCACTTAAACTCCGTGACTTGGAGGCGTGGAACAAGGCAGGTGTATATATCAAGAAAAATGAAACAGGTATATATATCCTTGAACCCGGCAAAGAGTTCAAACGTGACGACGGCAGTGTAGGAACTTACTATGAGCCTAAAAAGGTTTTCGACATCACACAGACTACCGCCGTTCAGAAAATACCGCCCAAGAAAAGATACAATGAGCGAGTGCTTATTAAAGCACTCGTCAACACATCACCCGTACCCGTTGAAATCCGAAATGACCTTCCCGAAAATGTTTCGGCTCTTTACAGAAGCGAAGATAAGGTTATTCATATCAGACAGGGTATGAAGGGTGACGACATCTTCCGTGCATTGTCAAAGGAAATTGCCCATGCGAGATTGGACAAGGGCGATTACAGCCGTGACAAATGCGAAGTAGCTGCATACGGTATTGCTTTTATCTCTTGTGCAAGAGCAGGTATAGACCCTGCTGACATTGACAGAAAGAAAAATCCGTTTGAGGGTAAAACCCCGAAGGACATAAGACAGGAGCTTTCTGCAATTCGTGATGAAGCAAACAGTATGTCACAGAGTATGTCAAAAATACTTGATGCAAAGAACAAAAACAGAGATGCAAGATAAAGGAGTTTGCCGATGAAATCTGATAAACGAGTAATAACCGTTGACAGCTTTGAACACGATTTACTCATAAACGGTTTCAATGAGTTTCGCAACAAACTTCTTGAAGAGGATAAGCCGCTTGAAGATGTTGACAATCTTCTTATCAAAATCATAGACGCACCGTTCGCAAAAGAAAAGAGGCGATTTGACCGTGAGGCAAGATAAGTTTTCAAAGACTAATCTCATTCTGTATGCCTGCGGCTTAATTCCCGTTGTTTGGCTCGGTATGCTGATAGCACCGTATATAAATGGTGGACTTGTCAGTATTGTAAATAATCTTTCCGTTGCTTTTGCTAATCCCCTAAACATAACATTTTGTGAGGACAGCTTAAAAACTGTCCTCATTTT
>JAZUMJ010000091.1:0-10889 GCA_045603605.1 Ructibacterium sp.
AAAACCAACAAGAAAACGGCAAGGATTTCATCGAGAACACCTTGCCGTTTGTTATGTTGTTTATGCGGACAGTCGGGGACGCCTGTCCCTACAAAATTTTTTCCGCTTGCGGTAGACCGACTTTTGCGATAGTCTAAAAGCCGCTCGATTGAGCGGCTTTTATAGTTCTTAGTGAACGATAACCAATTCTGTTTCCTTGTCAAACAAGTGGATTTTGTTTGCGTCAAGAGCAACCTTAATACGGTCACCGTGTTTTGCAGTTGTGCGTGGGTTAACTCTTGCTGTAACGTCAACTCCTGCAATCTGGAAGTACAAGAATGTTTCTGCACCCATCATTTCTGTTAATGTTACGTCAACTTCTGTTACGCAATCAGGAACAGTTGAGATAAATGCTTCATCATCATACAAATCTTCTGGACGGATACCCATAAGTACTTCTTTACCGTTGTAAGCCTGAACTTCAGCTTTCTTACCCTTACCGTCAGGCAATTTAACTGAGAAGTCACCTGATCTTAAGTATGTGCCGTCTTCCTTGCAGTCAACTGTAACGTTGATGAAGTTCATCTGTGGTGAGCCGATGAAGCCTGCAACGAATACATTACAAGGATAGAGATAGAGGTTAGAAGGTGTATCAACCTGCTGGATGATACCGTCTTTCATAACAACGATTCTTGAACCCATTGTCATAGCCTCTGTCTGGTCATGTGTAACGTAGATAAATGTTGTCTGGAGCTTCTTGTGGAGCTTACCAATCTCAGTTCTCATCTGAACACGGAGTTTTGCATCCAAGTTAGAGAGAGGCTCATCCATCAAGAATACCTTAGGTTCACGAACGATAGCACGACCGAGAGCAACACGCTGTCTCTGACCACCTGACAAAGCCTTTGGCTTTCTGTCAAGCAAGTGCTCGATGCCCAAAATCTGAGCAGCCTCGTTAACCTTTCTCTTAATTTCATCCTTTGGAACTTTTCTAAGTTTCAAACCAAATGCCATGTTTTCAAAAACAGTCATATGGGGATACAGAGCATAGTTCTGGAAAACCATAGCTATATCTCTGTCTTTGGGAACTACATCGTTCATAAGCTGGTCACCGATGTAAAGTTCACCATCAGAAATCTCTTCAAGACCTGCAATCATTCTAAGTGTGGTTGACTTACCGCAGCCTGAAGGACCAACGAAGATTATAAACTCTCTATCTTCAATTTCCAGATTAAAATCAGTAACAGCAGTAAAACCACCGGCATAGGTCTTTGTGATATTTCTAAGACTTAAGCTTGCCATAATATATACCTCCTAAATTTTAAGTTCATCATTTATGGTACTATTCTAACACAAATCTTTCAAGATTGTTAGAGCCTATTTACACAAATTTAAATTTTTCTTTTTAGTTAAATTGTCTAAAGGGCTAATTTTTTTATTTTTACCCGAAAAATTAACCAAAAATTTATATAGGGGTGTTGTACAAATTGCCATTATTGAAAATATAATGCTGACCGCCTTCTGTTTCAGCTCTTCGCCGATCTGTTTTGTTACATTTTAAGGAAAAATATTAAAATTTGGTGAAAACTTGGTTTTATATATTTAAAAGACTTGCAATCACCTGAAAAAAGGAGTATAATGATTTGGAATGTTTATGAAAGAGAGTGATTATTAATGATAAGAGTTGGTGTTTTAGGCGGAACAGGATATGCGGGAATTGAGCTTATACGCTTACTTCTTAAACACAGTGATGTAACTCTTACAAGAGTTGTTTCCAAATCCTTTGCCGGTCAGCCTCTTGCTGAAATTTATCCTAATCTTGAGGGCATATGTGATTTGGTATGTTGCGAATTGGATGTTGATGATATAGCAAACAATTGTGACTTGGTTTTCACCGCTTTGCCCCACGGAGCATCTGTTACTGTAATTCCGTCACTTTATGATAAAGGACTTAAAATCATCGACCTTTCAGGGGATTTTAGATATAATGATGTTAAGGTATACGAAGAATGGTATGGTCAGGCTCATTCAAATCCTGAACTTTTAAACGACGCAGTATACGGGCTCTGCGAATTGCATCGGGACAAAATCAAAAAAGCAAGCCTTATTGGAAACCCGGGTTGCTACACAACCTGTTCTATTATGGGACTTGCACCATTGGTTAAGGCAGGGGTTGTAGATAACAAAAGCCTTATAATTGATGCAAAATCCGGTGTTACAGGTGCCGGCAGAAGTCTTAATCTTGGAAGTATGTTCTGCGAGGCTACCGAAACGATGAAGGCATATAAAGTGGCAACACATCGTCATACTTCAGAAATCGAGCAAGAACTTTCCTTGCTTGCGGGAGAAGACATTATACTTTCATTCACTCCCCACCTTGCACCAATGAAGAGGGGTATTCTTGCAACCTGTTATGCAAACCTTACCGAAGATATGACAGAGGAACAGCTTCTTGACATCTACCGTGAATTTTATAAAAATGAGAAATTTGTCAGAATTTACAACAAAGGCAGTCTTCCTGAAGTTAAGCATATTTCAGGCTCCAACTATGTTGGTATAGGACTTGTTGTTGATAAACGATTAAAGAGGGTTATTGTTGTTTCCTGTATTGACAACCTTGTTAAAGGTGCAGCAGGTCAGGCTGTACAGAATATGAACTTAATGTTTGGTTTTGATGAAGATAAAGCATTAAGTGATGCAGGCTTGTATTTATAATTTATCTAAAGAGGTATTATTATGGATTTTAAGATGGATAAAATAATTGAAAAAGCAGGTGTGCTTATTGAGGCACTGCCATACATACAGCATTTTTACGGAAAGACAATCGTTGTCAAATACGGCGGAAACGCTATGATAAATGAAGACTTGAAAAATCGTGTTATGGAGGACATTGTCCTTCTTAAATACATTGGTATAAACCCGATTTTAGTTCACGGCGGTGGCCCTGATATTTCATCTGCTCTTAAGAAATTTGACATCAAGAGCGAATTTATAAACGGATTGCGTGTTACTGATGCTGAAACCATGCAGGTTGCTCAGATGGTTCTTGTGGGAAAAACAAACAAGGAAATAGTTTCTCTTATTGGAACAAAAGGTGGCAAAGGTCTTGGTATTTCAGGTATTGACGGACATCTTTTGGAGTGCAAAAAATGCTATACAGAGGTTGATGGGAAAAAAGCAGATATTGGCTTCGTCGGAGAAATAACCAACGTAAATGTGCGGATGTTATCTGACCTGACTCGTCAGGATTATATCCCTGTTATTGCACCTATTGGTGTGGATGCAGAAGGTAACAGCTATAATATAAATGCTGACACAGTTGCAGGGGCTGTTGCGGAGGCATTAGAGGCTGAAAAGCTTATTCTTTTGACGGACACCGAGGGAATAAAGGAATCTGCTGACAGTACTGAAATTTATTCATCTCTTACAAGAAAAGAAATTTATCAGATGATTGACGATAACAAGATTGTAGGCGGAATGATTCCCAAAGTTAAAGGAGCAATTCAAGCTCTTGAGGCAGGCGTTAATTCTGTACATATTCTTGACGGACGTGTTCCCCACTGTATACTGCTTGAAATCTTCACCGACCATGGTATCGGAACTATGATTAAAAGATAGTTTATTTTATTAAACCGTCACTTTTACAGAAGTGGCGGTTATTTTTTTATGTAAAAATTTGTAGGGGCGGATGCCCAAATCCGCCCGATATTTTCGGTTTGATGTATGCATCGAACCCTACAATTGTATTTTTGCATTAATATCACAAAATATTTTCCATATATAATTATTTTTTAGAAAATATTGATTTTAAAGACTAACGGTGTTATAATATAGGCACCACATATTTATATATCATAAAATGTTTTACAATTTATGATGCTACTTTTAAATTTAATATTATTGGGGAAGAATATTTTTGTTGAAATGTTCTTTATTTGGCTTTCTTATAAAGGAATGTGTTTTGTAAAAAACGCAGGCTTAATGAAATACCTTTGTATGAGTGCCATTAAAGTAGTATTTCATATGATATATAAATGTGTGGTAACATGAAATCTAAAGCCTCGTTTTTTATGCGTGGTACAGATTTCTGTTGCCACGCATTTTTTATTTGCGTGAGAATTTAGAAAGGAGTATAAATTTTATTTAACAAACCGATAAAAAAGAAAGGAAGATTAAAATGAAAAAAATATTTTCTTTACTACTGGTAGTAACATTAATTTTAAGTTTTTGCGCATGCGGTAACACCAACTCCTCAACTGGTGAATCAGGCAGTGTATCAACAGGTGAAAACTGGGAGAAATTCTCAGCTGATGATGTTTTAAACAGACCCGCCTTTGCCACATCAAAAGATAAGTTTAAAGAAAAAATCTCAACTTTAATTGATGTGAGCAAATACGAATGTCATGAACCAACTTCATCCAGCAATGTTATATATTCGCTTATTGATAAAAGTAAAGTCACAACAAAATTAGACAATTCTGTCAAATTTTATGACGGTTCTGTTATTTCTCTTCCAACAGACAAAACTGCCTTAGAAGAAGCAGGATGGACACTTCAAAAAGAAGGCGGGGAAAATACGTATGACACTTATACTAACAAAAACAGCGATGTACTTCCGTTACTTGAAAACTCAATATATATTAGATCTTTTTACATAAATGACTCCAATGAACCCAGGAAAGACGATACCTCCCCCGACTTTAAGTGGGGTGAAATAACTAAAAGCTCAACCATTGAGGAAATATTGCAGTTTGGAATTCCAACAAGCATATCTTTTAACGAACACAGCCATGGCAGTAAGTGTATAATATCATTTGATAATAGAAGTGGCGATGTTTCGGCAGATATCTATTGTATGACAAGTAGCAACTATATAATTAGTTTTGAGTTAGAAGTAAAAAAATAGTATATTAAAAAAGATGTGCTGTAAAAAGTAATTTTTATAGCCTCTTTTTCAACAAAACTGTAACAGTGATTGTAAATCAAGAGTAATTATGTTATAATTGTTCGTAGGCAAGACTTCTTAACGGTGGATTACACCGGCGGTTGTGCCACTCTCTCTAAAAAGGGGGTGGTTGCTATGAAATACTTATTAAAAATATTCTTTTTAATTATTATATTTTTGATAGCATTTACTATAAAAGTAAAGTAACCGCCTCACACGTCGAAATGTAGCGGTTACTTTAACTTATACTCTCGGCATAACCGTTTGAAGGCTTGCCTTTTCTATTTATATTATATATCCCTGATATTTATTTGTCAACTATTTTTTAAAATTACTGGACAAATTCCCCTGTATGTGTTATAATAATCTTACCACACAAGATTTAATTTTCATAATACCTAAACGTGTATTTTTTTGCCTTTTTTGGTAAAAATACGGGTTCTAATTCGCATGTCTAGGTATCTGTGAATAAATTTTGTGTGGTAACAAAAATGAACCTCGTATTTTTCATGCGTAGTTCATTTTTGATGAACTGCGCATTTTTTAATGCGTAGCTCAAATGTTGCTACACACAAAGAGAAAGGGCTGAAAATTCAGCCCTTTCTTTTGTCGTGAAACGTCACGTTTATTAGTCTTCTTTAGCCATTCTCTTGTAAACAGCATATCTTGCAGCAAGGTCATTTTCAGCCTTTTCAAACAATTTTTCTGCCATTTCAGGATAGCCCTTCTGGAGCATCAGGTAACGGTTTTCGCCCATCATGAAGTCCTTAACATTGCCTGTTGGTTCTTTTGAATCCAGTACAAACGGATTCTTACCTTCTTCAGCAAGTACAGGATTGTATCTCCACAAGTGCCAGTAACCTGTTTCAACAGCCTTCTTCTCTTCAGCAATTGAGTTACCCATTGCGCCCTTAGCCTTGATACCATGGTTGATACAAGGAGCGTATGCAATAATCAATGATGGACCCGGATATGCCTCAGCTTCCTTAATTGCTTTAAGAGCCTGAGCCATATTTGCACCAAGAGCAATCTGTGCAACATATACATAGCCATATGTTGTTGCAATCATACCCAAATCCTTCTTCTTAACCTTCTTACCTGAAGCAGCAAACTTAGCAACTGCAGCAGTTGGTGTAGCCTTTGAAGACTGACCGCCGGTATTTGAATATACCTCTGTATCAACAACAAAGATATTGATATCTTCGCCTGATGCGATAACGTGGTCAAGACCGCCGTAACCGATGTCATAAGCCCATCCGTCACCGCCGAATACCCACTGTGAACGCTTAACAAGGAAGTCTGTTCTGTCTGCAATTTCCTTGATTGCAGGATTGCTCATATCAGCATCCTTAATC
This sequence comes from Ructibacterium sp., assembly GCA_045603605.1. Classification (GTDB taxonomy): domain Bacteria; phylum Bacillota; class Clostridia; order Monoglobales; family Monoglobaceae; genus Ructibacterium. Next base: position 6,280 of record JAZUMJ010000091.1, read on the forward strand.
AATGCTTCAATCTTTTCTGCAGCAGCCTTTGAACCTGTTGCACAATCCTTATTATCAATCCATTCCTTAAATGCAGCTGCCAAATCAGCAGAAACTGCATCCATAGCTTCGTTCATTCTTGATACCAATGTTGCTCTTACCTTCTTGTTGGCAATAACCATACCCATACCAAACTCAGCATTGTCCTCAAACAATGAGTTAGCCCATGCAGGACCTCTGCCGTTTTCGTCTTTACAGTAAGGCATTGAAGGAGCAGAACCACCCCAGATTGATGTACAACCTGTTGCGTTGGCAACCATCATTCTGTCACCGAACAACTGTGTAATCAACTTGATGTAAGGTGTTTCACCACAACCTGCACAAGCACCTGAGAATTCAAGATATGGCTGAGCAAACTGTGAATTCTTGATATTTGCAGCAGTATCAACAAGGTTAGCCTTGTTTGCAACCTTCTCAATTCCGTATACCCAGTTAGGTTCCTGAGCAGCAGAAACTTCGTCGATAGGCTTCATAACAAGAGCCTTACCCTTAGGAGCAGGACAAGTGTTTGCACAAACTCCGCAACCAAGACAGTCAAGAGGTGAAACCTGCATTCTGAACTCTAAATCTGCAAAATCCTTACCAACAGCCTTGAGTGTTTCAAAACCTGCAGGAGCAGCAGCCTTCTCATCAGCATTTACAAGTACAGGACGGATAGCAGCATGAGGACATACCAATGAACACTGGTTACACTGGATACAATATTCAGGAATCCATTCAGGAACCAATACTGCAACACCACGTTTTTCATATCTTGAAGTACCTGTTTCAAAAGTACCATCTTCACGTCCGTTAAATACGCTTACAGGAAGCTTATTACCACGCTGACCGTTAACAGGGTCAACAATTGACTTAATGAAGTCAGGACGGTCAGAATCGTCTGCAACTGTATCAACCGCATCCTTCCATGATGCAGGAACATCAATCTTAACAAGAGCATCAATTGCACCGTCAACTGCATCGCAGTTCATCTTAACAATCTCGTCACCCTTCTTGCCATAGGTCTTCTTGATTGCATCTTTAATCAGGTTAACAGCCTCGTCAAAAGGAATAACCTCTGAAAGCTTAAAGAATGCACTCTGCGTAACCATATTGATACGGTTAGGACCAAGACCAACTCTTACTGCCACATCAACAGCGTTGATTGTGTAGAAGTTAATATCATTTTCTGCAATATAGCGCTTAACCTGACCGGGAAGTTTTTCTTCTAATTCTTCAGGAGACCATACGCAGTTAAGGAGGAATGTTCCACCCTTCTTCAATCCGTCAAGAATATCATACTGATAAATGTAAGCAGGCTTATGACAAGCAATATAGTCAGCCTCATCAAGGAGATATGTTGACTTGATAGGAGTCTTACCAAATCTCAAGTGAGACATTGTAACACCGCCTGATTTCTTTGAGTCATAATCAAAATATGCCTGAGCATACATATCTGTGTTATCACCGATAATCTTGATAGCATCTTTGTTCGCACCAACAGTACCATCTGAACCGAAGCCCCAGAACTTACAACGTGTTGCACCTGCAGGAGCTGCATTGATACGCTCACCAAGGTCAAGTGAAAGATTGGTAACATCGTCTACGATACCGATTGTAAAGCCCTTCTTAGGCTCAGCAGCGTCAAGGTTATTGAATACTGCAACCAACTGAGTTGGTGTTGTATCTTTTGAACCAAGACCGAAACGACCGCCAATAATCATTGGAGCTTTGTCGCAATCCTTGTAAAGGTTGCAGATATCAAGATAGAGAGGTTCACCTAATGAACCGGGTTCCTTTGTTCTGTCAAGAACAGCAATCTTTTCAACAGTCTTTGGCATTACATCAAAGAAATACTTAGCTGAGAAAGGTCTGTAAAGGTGAACTTCAAGAACACCAACCTTTTCTCCCTTTGCATTGAGGTAATCAACTGTTTCCTCCAATGCCTGACAAACACTGCCCATTGCAACGATAACCTTTGTTGCATCAGCAGCACCGTAATAATTGAATGGCTTATATTCACGTCCTGTAATCTTGCTGATTTCTTTCATATAGTCAGCAACGATATCAGGAATTTCGTCATAATATTTGTTACAAGCTTCTCTACCCTGGAAGTAAATATCGCCGTTTTGAGCAGTACCTCTCAAAACAGGATGTTCAGGATTAAGAGCACGATCTTTAAATTCTTTCAAAGCATCCTGGTCAACCAGATTCTTAAGGTCTTCGTATTCCATAACTTCAATCTTCTGGATTTCGTGTGAGGTACGGAAACCGTCAAAGAAGTGAAGGAAAGGAACTCTGCCCTTGATAGCTGCCAAATGAGCAACTCCGCCAAGGTCCATAACTTCCTGAACGCTACCTGATGCCAACATTGCAAAGCCTGTCTGACGGCAAGCCATAACGTCCTGATGGTCACCGAAGATATTTAACGCATGTGCAGCAATAGCTCTTGCACTTACATGGAAAACTGTAGGCAACAACTCACCTGCAATTTTGTACATATTAGGGATCATAAGAAGAAGTCCCTGAGAAGCTGTAAATGTAGTGGTCAATGCACCTGCCTGAAGAGAACCGTGAACGGCACCTGCCGCACCTGCCTCAGACTGCATTTCAACAACTTCTACTGTTTCGCCAAAAATGTTTTTCTGGCCTTTTGCACTCCACTCGTCAACATATTCTGCCATTGTTGATGAAGGAGTAATAGGATAGATTGCCGCAACCTCAGTAAACGCATAGGCGCAATGAGCCGCAGCACAGTTACCATCCATGGTCTTAAATTTCTTTGCCATGATGTTTTTCCCCCTTGTTTATATAAGATAAAATAATTTTTCATAGGTTTTTGCACCAATTATCAGTATATCACAAAGATGTTACAATTTCAATATTTTTTTTATTTTTATCTAATACTAATATAAACTTTCCTGATTTTTTGTGTATATTTTTTTCAAATATAAAAAAATCACCATCGCTCCCACATTTTGCAACAAATATGTTAAAAAATTATTTTTTTATTTACTATTTTCTTTTGTTATGATATACTTGTTTTAATCTTTGAATGAAAGGTTGTTATATTATGTGGTTTAATGAATTAAAGAGATATATAAGCTTATTGGTCGTAGGTGTTATCCTTATTGCTATCTATAAAACATTTGATAATTTTGGAAACGTAATCGAATGGTTTAGTGATATTATATCTCTTCTTACTCCGTTTGTAATCGGCGCTTGTATTTCATATATTCTATACAGGCCCTGTAAAAAAATTGAGGAACTGTATGTAAAAACCAAGATGAATTTCTTTATTAAATACAAACAAGGCTTTGCAGTTGCTACTATTTATTTAATTTTTGTTGGTATAATTATCCTTGCGTTAGTTGCAATAATTCCATCCTTGACAGAAAGTATTACAGATTTTATGGAACAACTGCCGTATCTTATTAAAAACGCTGTTGAGCGTTTTAATTCCCTTGGAATTTATACCTTAAATGAGAAATCAATTCTTAAGATATTTGATTCAAACCTTCTTTCAATTGATAAACTGCTTGGCGGTTTCAGTTTTGATAATATGAGTAAATACGCCAAGAATGTTATGAACGTTGGTTCCTGGATCTTCACCATATTTATGGGGATTGTAATATCAGTATATATTCTTTTAGACAGACAAAATCTTAAAAAAGCATTTCTTCGTTTGACAAAGAACGTATTTCCTGAAAAGTTTAGAGGAATTGTTAATAAGTATGCTTCAACAATAAATGAGTTTATCAGCCTTTATATCCAGTGTCAGCTTGTTGATGCATTGATAATTTTTGTTTTATCTCTGCTTGCCCTGACAATTATGGGAACAAAATATGCCCCTGTTCTTGCACTGATGGTTGGTTCCTTTAACCTCATACCATACTTTGGTGCAATAACCGCAACCATTGTTGCAGCAATAATAACAGCCTTTACAGACACATTTACAGCCGGAATTATAGTTGCCGTTGTCCTGATAGTACTTCAACAAGTAGATGCAAACTTCATTCAACCAAAGTTGGTTTCAGGCTCTTTAAATGTAAAACCAATCTGGGTTATCTTTGGAATTTTAGTTGGTGGCGGAATGTTTGGTGTCCTCGGTATCTTCCTTGCGGTTCCGTTTTTAGCACTGCTCAGAATAATTATTATTGATATCCTAGAACGCCGTGAAAATAAAGTCGAGGTAAATGAATAAGTAATACCCTTGGTGAGTTCAAAATCTCACCAAGGGTATTTTTCACTTTTTCGGGACATTCGTGAATGTCCCATACAATTATACAACAAAAGAGCCTTGATGAGGTATCTCATCAAGGGTTTTTTTAATAGTTCCGGCAACGACTTATGTTCCCGGGCGGTCGCCCGCCAAGTATTTTCAGCGCTGAGAGGCTTAACTACTGTGTTCGGAATGGGAACAGGTGTGACCCTCTCGCTATTATCACCAGATAATGTCTTTCAAGTGCAACGAAAATTCAGCACTCTTTGTTTGAATAGATAAAGAGAAAAGTAGAGTAAACCTTACTCACAATTAAGGTCAAGCCCTCGACCTATTAGTATCGGTCAGCTGAATGTGTTACCACACTTAC
>JAZUMJ010000092.1:0-53725 GCA_045603605.1 Ructibacterium sp.
AGTTCAAGCGCACTCTCAATATTTCCGCTTTCAAATTCTGTTTTACCTTTAACAAGATATGCAAACATATATTGGTCTGCAATTGCGTGCTCACCGCCTTCACAGGGAACAAAATCGTGGGACATAAGTGTTTCTATTGCCTTATCAGGCATAAATGCCTGATTATACGCCTTTGCAAGCTCTGTCAACACATCATCACGACTTGCCTTGTGACTTGTTATAAGGTTAATTTTTTCTGTCGGGTCTATTCCCATTTTATCCATAAGAACAACTGTTTCATAAAGCAGTTCTTCATCGTCAGGTCTGCTATCAAGCACTTCTTTCATTAAAGCAAGTGCCTCATCTGCTCTTTTCAAGTGGCTAAAATATGCTACTGCAAGATTTCTCTTGGCAATATAGTTATCGCCACATTCCTCCCAAAGCTCTGCGGCTTTTTCGTAGTGCAATTTATTAAACAAGAGACATCCAAGAAGCATTTTTGCATCTGTATCGCTCGTCTTTGCAATTACATCCTCTAAAATTTCAATTTCTTCAAACCTCATAGGATAACTCGAACCAAGCTCTGCAGTTTTTGCTTTATTATAATACTCTGCACCATTTTCACCAATAAGACTTTTGTAATATCCAAGTGCATAATAAAGCATTTTTCTTCGGCAATCGGGACGTTTTTCTTCAAGTCCCGAAAGAAGCTTGACAATGTCCTCATATCTTCCCATTGCTGATAAGTCAAAGGCTATATCAAGACAAGTCTGCACAGCATCACTGTCCATTGCCGTGTAAAGGTCATCTTGTCTGCTTATAAATTCCATCATATGGTCAAGACTATCTGCTTTGAGCTGATTATCAACAATAGCATCAATATTTTCTCCAAGCTCTCTTTTTGCAATCGCAAGACAAGCAAGTGCTAAATTATTTTTTCTGCCATAGTCAAGAGCATTTTCCGCATGACGTACTGCCTCTTTATAGTCTTTTCTCTTAATATCAATAACAGCAATTCGGGTCATTGCTTTAGCCACACAATCTGCTGCCCAATAAGCCTTGTAATAGAAATCATATGCCTTGTCGGTATCGCCCTTAGCCTCAAGAATTCTGCCCATTGTATAATATGCTTCACCGCTTTGTGTTCTTTCATTAAACAAGGTCAGTGCTTCAATTGCTCTTTCTGCATAACGCTTGGCACTTTCTAAATCATAGCGGTTAAGCTCATACTTTGCCATTGCAATAAGTGATGGAATATGATTGATGTTTCTGTTTAACGCCTCCTTCCAATAACTATCAGGAAGAACCGCAGGGTCACGGTACTGGTCAACATGAACACCTGCAAGGTAAAGCTCATCTGCGCTGTTCATACCTGCAGCCGAAGGCATATCGGTAATAACATCGGGCATATTCAGCTTGTTAAAGTTCTTTTCGGTATATTCTGCAACAGTTTTGCCATCTGCAACAACAGATACTGTAACAAATTCAGGAAGATTATTCACATCAACGCTCAAAACATCATCAGGTGATAAATCACAGGATGTTTCAAAATATACATTGCTACTATCACTTATTTTGATGGTGGCATTTTTGTAAACCTTAGTTGTCTGCAACTTGAAGGTATTGGTTTCTCTGTCAATTTTGAAAGCACAGTTAAGATTTGCAAAGGTTGGTGAACCAATTTTTGTTATTGGATACCAATGCTGTGAAAATTCTTTGGTCTCATAAGGTGCAAGCCACGCAAAGTTTGGCTGGTTATCAGAATATGAGCCTGCCATAAGCTCTGCATATTCACCGTCTGTATCTGTAAGTGCATTTTCCCATGATTTAGAAAGCTGACAATATGCCCATGTAAACATCTTTTTACCGGGCGAAATATGGTGGTCACCGATATGAACAACACCACATTCCTTGCCGTGGTCATAACCGCCAAAGAAATCATAATCAGACGCACAGGCAAAATATGAGGTTGCCTGTTTTGTGTTTTTGTGCCACGAAATATCTCTGTCTGTATCCATTGGAATACCATTAAATACACCGTTTCCCGCAATGGGATATGTAGTTCTTGATTTCAAATAGTGGAAGTTTACATATGAAACATCCTGTGGGAAGAATATCTGATACTGTTCATTCACAGGAACAGCCGCATTCTCCCACCAAAGGAATGACTTTTCAACAGCAGTTCTGTTATACAATCTCATTCTGGTTTCAAAGCTTGTTTCACCGGGACGAAGTATAACAGATACCATACCCTTCATACGGTCGATGGGGTCATGCTCTGAAAGATGGCAAACTGCACTTCCGTCAGGAAGCTCTTCTACCTTAAAATCACAAGGCATAAAACCTGATGCTCTGTGATGGAAAGGCCAGTTAAATTCAACACCGCCCGAAATCCATGAGCCGAGCACACCTATCAGGGCAGGCTTGATTACGTGTTGTTTATAAAAATAGTCATAGCCCGTTGTTTTATCAAGAGCAGAATATATTCTTCCACCGATTTCAGGAAGAATTTCAATTTTTACATATTCATTTTCAAGGGTTACAAGAGTATATTCCCTGTCTTCTTTGTGAGTTCTGTCAACCTGCATAACAACCTTGTTGGGGTATGGTCTTCCGCTTGTTCTTTGGTGAACACGATTTTCCGCAAACATTGGCATTTCTTCTGCTGCAGGTTCCGGATATGTAGGGATAATTATTTTTCCTACACTAACTTTAACTTTATCCATAAAAAATCTCCCTTTACTTTTATTCTTTTTTATGGTATTATATATTAAAATTCTATGTATTTATATAGATAAACTTACTTTATTTTTAACAAATCTTACTTTCAGGTGATCATATGTTAACTTTGCCCCAAAATATAACTTGCGGTTATTTTGATTGTAGTGAATTTGGTACGCTCTCCATCTCTCCAAAACGAACCGTAACAAAATTTGAGCTTGAATTTTATCTTGAGGACGGCAAAACCACAACCACTGACAACCACACTTATGAGATAAAAAAGGATTATATCCAGATTGCAAAGCCCGGACAAATCAGGCATAGCGAGCTGCCCTTTCGTACTGCTTATATAAAGTTTAATGCAGACGGAGAAATCGCAGAAAAATTAAAACGCATTCCCGAATATTTTCGTAACAGCCATCCACAGCGGATATACAATAAAATTGACGAAATAATTCTGCTTAACGAAAGCGAAAACAAGCTATTGCTTTACAGCCGCTTATTGTCTCTTTTAAATTTGGTTTTCTTTGATGCTGAAATCCCAATAAGCAGAAACGGAAAAAACTATGAGGTCATAGTTAAAGCAAAGCGGTATATCGAAAATCACTTTGACTCCCAAATCAAATTAAAGGATATTGCAGACAGCGTACATTTAAGCGAGATATATTTTCACAATATTTTTACAGAATCCGTTGGAATATCACCGCATCAGTATTTGATTGATTGCCGTATTGAAAACGCAAAAAAGCTCCTTTGGAACAGCGATATTTCCATATGCGAGGTTGCAGAAAAATCCGGATTTGGATGTCAGCAATATTTAAACAAGGTGTTCAAAAAGGAAACCGGTATGACCCCGGTTTCCTATCGAAAAACCTTTCAGCAAAACTATTCTCTGTAAATTGAGCAAGGCGAAATTAACCGTTCTCTCACCACAATGAGTGCCATTGGGCATATAGTTTTTCAATTATTTACCTACTTTAGATATTCTGTTAAGTCATTATACAACCCTTTTTTATAATATATCAATATATTCGCTGTTTAAAGCCTTGTTCATACTTCTGACTGCACAGAATTTCCCACACATAGAACAGCTTTCTTCAATTTCCGGCTTTCTTTCTTCACGGAATTTCTTTGCCGTTTCAGGATCTATAGAACATTCCCACTGCTTTTCCCAATCAAAGTTTCTTCTTGCCTCTGCCATTTTATCGTCAATATCTCTTGCATGTGGAATTTTCTTAGCAATATCAGCTGTATGTGCCGCAATTTTGGATGCTATAATTCCTTGTTTTACATCATCTACATTCGGAAGAGCCAAATGTTCCGCAGGTGTTACATAACAAAGGAATGCTGCCCCTGCCGAGGCTGCTATCGCTCCGCCGATTGCACTTGTTATATGGTCATAACCGGGTGCAATATCAGTAACAATTGGGCCTAACACATAAAATGGTGCCCCCATACAGATTGTCTGCTGTAATTTCATATTTGCTTCAATCTGGTTAATCGGCATATGTCCCGGTCCTTCTACCATAACCTGAACATCCTTTTCCCACGCACGTTTTGTTAGTTCACCAAGTCTTACCAATTCTTCTATCTGGCATACATCACTTGCATCTGCCAAGCATCCGGGGCGGCAGGCATCACCAAGAGAAATGGTAACATCATATTCACGGCAAATATCGAGTATTTCATCATAATATTCGTAGAATGGATTTTCTTCGCCCGTCATACTCATCCATGCAAATATCAATGAACCGCCACGAGATACAATGTTCATTTCTCTCTTATGCTTTTTAATCTGATCAATTGTTTTCCTTGTTATACCGCAATGTATAGTTACAAAATCAACACCATCTTGAGCATGAAGCCTTATAACATCAATAAAATCTTTTGCTGTAAGAGTATCTAAATCTCTTTGATAGTGAATAACGCTGTCATATACGGGAACTGTGCCTATCATTGCAGGACATTCTCTTGTCAGCTTTTGTCTGAATGGTTGAGTATTGCCGTGAGAAGATAAGTCCATAATAGCCTCTGCCCCCATATTTACCGCTGTCATAACCTTTTCCATTTCAACATCGTAGTTCTTGCAGTCTTTCGATACACCAAGATTTACATTGATTTTAGTACGAAGCATTGATCCAACACCATTAGGTTCTATGCAAGTATGTAATTTGTTTGCACAGATTACAACCTGCCCTTTGGCAACCAAGTCTTTAATTTCCTCTGGTGTTCTGTATTCCTTTTCTGCAACTACCTTCATTTCAGGTGTTATGATACCTTTTTTCGCGGCATCCATTTGTGTTGTATAATTTCTCATTTTTCACGCTTCCTTTCAATCAGATATTTCTTCGGTAAATCGGACCTTCAGATCAAAGTTATGTTTCAATGGTCCAGAGCCTTTTCCAAGATTTAGTCCGGCCAAAAGAGCCTCTGAAATATAATCCTTCGCTCTTTGTACTGACTGGGCAAGTGTAAAACCTTTAGCAAGATTTGCCGCTATCGCACTGGATAACGTACATCCTGTTCCGTGTGTATTAGGATTATCTATACGCTTGCCTTTAAACCAATAATATACCCCTTTTTCATAGAGAATGTCATCTGCATCACTTATATTATGTCCGCCTTTTAAGAGAACACCGCATCCATAAAAATCACTAATGGCTTTTGCAACTTTCTGCATATCCTCTTTATTTTTAATTGTCTTATTGGATAACACTTCTGCCTCCGGAATATTAGGCGTAATAAGTGTAGCAATAGGAAAAAGCTTTTCCGTAAGGGTTTTAACTGCATCTGTTTTCATCAAGGATGAACCACTTGTTGCTACCATAACAGGGTCTACCACAATATTTTTTGCCTCATAATATCTTAGTCTTTCTGCAATGACGCATATTAGTTCGCTTGATGATACCATACCTATTTTTACACTATCAGGGGAAATATCCTCAAATACTGCGTCAATCTGTTGTTTTAAAAACTCAGGGGTCGATTCCTGAATTGCTCTCACTCCAATCGTATTTTGTGCCGTTAATGCAGTAATCGCACTCATTGCATAAACACCATTCATCGTCATAGTTTTAATATCTGCCTGAACTCCGGCTCCTCCGCAGGAATCACTGCCTGCAATTGATAACGCTATTTTCATATTTTCCCCCTTTACTTGCATTTGTATTATTTTTTATAATATACTCAATTCCATAGCTCTTGCTTTAATCTCTTCTGTTGCCCTTTTTGGTTCTTCCGCTTTCATAATCGCCGATACCACACAAATTCCTGAAACAGGAATACCTTTTAACACATCTATGTTATCTTTGTTTAGTCCGCCGATAGCATTTACTGGGATAGTCACTGCATTACATATTTCACCAAGAGTTTCAGTGGAAGTTAAAATTGTTTTTACTTTTGTTGTGGTAGGATAAATTGCCCCTACTCCAAGATAGTCCGCCCCTTGTTCAAAAGCTTTAACAGCCTGTGGAACAGTTTTAGATGTTGCTCCTACAATAAAATCATCACCGAGAATTCTTCTTGCTATGCTAACCGGCATATCACTTTGCCCGAGATGAACCCCCTCCGCATTTACTGCTAAAGCTACATCCACTCTGTCATCAATAATAAGAGGAACGCTATATTTTTGTGTTATGCTATGAACCTTTTCAGCAAGCTCAATATATTCCCTCGTTGACTTTTCTTTTTCACGAAGCTGAAGAAGTGTTACTCCTCCTAAAAGTGCTTGTTCAACACGATATAAGAATTCATTTTCTGAATAGTTTAAGCTATCCGTTATAAAGTACATACTTGAATCAAACTTCATCAATCTTCCTTTCCTCCTTTTTTAAATGTTTTTCCATATCAGCTTTTGTTATAGTAGAAAGCTTGTCCATAAGTTTTTGCATAAAGGTACCGCTCCCTGCAAATGTTTTAGAAAGCTCCCCCGAAATTCCCAACACCGCACAAGCATAAACTACTGCATCAAAAGAATTATCAGTTGCAAGATACGAGGCAGATAAGGCACCAAGCATACAGCCCGTTCCCGTAACAGAAGATAGTTGAGGGGTACCGTTATTAACATACACAAGTCTTTTGCCGTCTGTAACAATGTCTTTTTGCCCTGTTGCAAGTATAATGGTATTATATCTATCCGCAAGGGAAACTGCTGTTTTTTCAGCAGTTTTTTCACTGATAGTGCTATCTGCATCAACACCTGACGAACGATATTCCTCATTATACAGTGCTAATATTTCAGAATAGTTTCCCTTAATAACCCTTGGTATAGCTTTTTTCAATAATTTGTCCACAAACTCCTTACGAAGAGATGAACAACCAATACCAACAATATCCAGTACAACAGGGATATTCTTTTTTGTTGCTTCCAGTAACGAAATAGGCATTGCCTCCATTCTGGCATCGGTAATATTACCTATATTTAACATCAGGGCATCTGCTGTTTTTGTTATCTCTAAAACCTCTTTCGGATGCTCTGCCATAATAGGTTTTGCTCCAACTGCAAGAATTGCATTTGCACACTGATTTATTGATATTGGATTGGTTATGCAGTGAATAAGCGGTTTTGTATGTATATTATTTATCACTCCTTTTTCACCTTCTTGAAAACATAATATATAATTGCAATTACTCCACAGGCTACAAGAGATGATATTGACAGAACATCAAATATCGGCGATGTAAGTTTAAACATATCTGATATAACCTCGATAATTACAAACAAAATTGCACCAAAGGCTGCAATAACCAGCGTGTTTGAAAGAAGAGTACTTTTATCTTGATAACTTTTTGATGCCAGCATATTCTGCATTTGCGAAAGCATACCATTATCGGCAAGTTTACGCAGAAATACATAAGCAATACTTCCGCCTATAAGTGTTCCGCACACAAAGGATGGGATATAGAATATCCAGCTTAATCCATCCTTACCCCACAAAAATGTCATAACCGGATAAGATGCCAATGCTCCAATTATACCGGTTCCAATGATTTCGCCGATTACCGCAAAAATTATTTTGCCCTTTGACATCCTATAAAGCACGCCCGAAAGAAATGCACCGAAGACCGCACCTGTAAGAGCAATAGGCGGTATTCCCATTGTTGCCATACGGATTATACCGATAAGGGTGGCACATAAAAGTGAATACCACGCTCCTAAGAACACCGAGCAGATAATGTTTATAAAATGTGCCATTGGGCACATTCCCTCGACTCTGAGTATCGGTGAGATAACAACACCAAGTGCAATCAGCATTGATAGCACAAGCATTTTAAGTAAGTTTTTTTGATTTTTCATTTAATATTCCTCTTTTCACGATATAATACAAGACATACAGTCTTGCTCGGTCAAGAATCAATTTTCTCCTCTCACCCCGAAACACGGGTTCCCATCGCAAAATACAAGATACTAAGCGCTCGCTTAATATCCGTCCGGAATACCCGGAAATTTTCATTTCACCTCCTGAAAGCAAATAAAAAAGGAAGCCACCTAATTTGGTAACTTCCAATTATACTTTGTTGTTCCCGAAACATACACTTTGTATCAGGCATCCCTCCGTTGGCATTATCCAAATCAGGTTCTCGGTCGAAGGTCATACCTTCCTCTCAGCCTGTACTACAAGCTCCCGTTTTTTATTTAGTTTTACTTATTATATCATAATATATATGACATTTCAATAGGAAAATTAAATTTTGTTAATTTAATGCTTTAACAATATCCTTAAATGTGTTTCCTCTGACTTCAAAGTTTTTGAACATATCAAAGCTTGCACAGGCAGGAGATAAGATAACTATATCACCGCTTTCGGCTTCTGTTTGAGCCGTCTTTACTGCCTCTTCAAAGTCATTACAACGGAATATAGGAAGATTATTATAATTCTTCGCATTTACTGTTGCATCTTGTATCTTTTGGGACGTAAGACCCACAAGAACAAGCTTCTTCACATATGTATTAACAACCTCGCCAAATTCATCAAAGGGTATCTTTTTATCATATCCGCCCGCAATAAGAATAACCTTTTTACCGCCAAAAGATATTAAGCCTGCAGTTGTTCTTGCAGGGCTGCTGGCAATGGAATCATTATAGTACTTAACTCCATTAAGTTCCCTGACAAACTCTATTCTGTGAGGTACACCCTTGAAATCTGTTGCTGTTACATTAACAATTTCATCATTAATAAATGTATCAGTTGCTGCAATTGCTGCCATATAATTTTCAACATTATGCATTCCCGGAATATAGATATCATTTATATCCAAAACCGTTCTTTCTATTTTTCCATCTTTAACAAAAACTATCTTTTCATCTTTTAAGCAATATCCGTTTTCAAGAAAGCTTTTAGAACTGAAATACACACTGTTGTCTTTGCCTTCGGCAAAAGTTCTTGTTATCTCATTTTCATAGTTAACTATCAATTTACCATTCTCATTTTGATAAGCGTATACAGCCTTCTTAGCATCTATATATTCATTAAAATCAGTATGCCAATCCAAATGATTAGGCGTAACATTAGTCACAACAGCTATATCTGCACTCTGTTTCATTGTATGTAACTGAAAGCTGGACAGTTCCAAAACAACCAAATCCTCTGCCGTTATTTCATCAAGCTCTGCAACCAGAGGGTGTCCGATATTACCCCCAAGATAACATTTGTAGCCACCACGACAAAGCATATCATATATAAGGCTTGTAGTTGTTGTTTTTCCATCGCTTCCGGTTACAGCAATCTTTTTTGCAGGGCACAGTTCAAAGAAAAGCTCCATTTCTGAACTTATCTTTGCACCTTTTTCTGCTGCCGCCTTCAGGGCCGGTACGTCAAAACGTATTCCCGGAGTTTTGAAAACTATCTCTGCATCAGCTGAAATTTCATCAAGATATTTTTCACCTAATACAAGGGTAACTCCCAAGCCTATCAATTCATCATAGATATCCTCAAGTTCTTGAGGCTCTCTTTTATCATATGCAATCACATTAACAGAACATCCAATTAAAAATCTGATAAGGGGAAGGTTACTGACACCAATTCCAACTACCGCCATTGTTCTGCCCTTCGCCCAATTTTTCCATTCCTGCAAGGTCATATTTTACCTCCACCTAATTAAAATCAAAGGTCGCCAAATATGGCGACCCCTGAAAATTTCTTATTAATTATTCAGCAGAATCAAGAATGTCACCCAATGTGAAAGAGCTTTCCTCTGTATAAGATACGCTCTCTTCTTCAACAGGAGCAACTTCTTCTTCAGCAGGAGCCATCAATGCTTTCATTGAAAGACCAATCTGTTTTGTATCCTGATTGATTTCAACAACCTTAGCTTCAACTTCATCGCCGATTGCAAGAACATCTGATGGCTTATCAATTCTCTCATTTGAAATCTGAGAAATGTGGATAAGACCGTCAACATAAGGAGCAACCTCTGCGAATGCACCAAAAGGAAGAATACGAACGATCTTACACTTGATAACATCGTCAACCTTCAAATCCTTTGTTCCCTGAACCCAAGGACTATCCTCTTCCTTCTTGTAGCCAAGAGAAACTTTACCTGTTTCCTGGTTGAGTTCCTTAATGTATACTGTAAGCTCATCGCCAACCTTAACAACTTCTGACGGATGCTTAATTCTCTGCCATGAGAGTTCAGAAACATGAACAAGACCGTCAACACCGCCCAAGTCAACAAAAGCACCAAAAGATGTTAATGACTTAACGATACCTGTATACTGCTTGCCAACCTCAGCATCTGCCCAGAATGCAGCAGCCTTCTGTTCTTTTAATTCCTTAACAAGAGAAATTCTGTTCTCTTCCTGATTCATTTCCTTGATGTATACTTCCATCTCATCTCCAACCTTAACAGCCTCTGATGGATGAGAAATACGAACAGGAGAAAGCTCAGAAATGTGAATTAAACCGTCAACACCGCCCAAGTCAATAAATGCACCGAAGGATGTTAATGACTTAACTGTACCTTTATAGAGTTTGCCAACCTCTGCGTCTGCCCAGAAAGCAGCAGCAGCCTTTTCGCTTGCTTCTTTTGCAACAGACTTGATTGAACCAACAACTCTTTGACGACCTCTTCTGTCAGCATCAACTTTGATGATACGGAATTTCTGTTCTGTATTGAGCAAAATACCCAAATCAGCCAAGAAACGTTCTGCACACTCTGATGCAGGAATAAATACTCTAATACCTTTAGCAATTGTTACAACGCCGCCCTTAACAAGCTCAACAACGCGTCCGGTAAGAACTTCCTTATTTTCAAACGCTGCACGAATATCTTCCATTCCTTTAACAGCGTCAATCTTCTTTTTAGAAAGAGTAACAATACCGTCTCTGTCACTAACGTGAACAACGTACACGTCAACCTCTTCGCCAACCTTTACCAAAGAATTGATATCAGCTGCGGGGTCGTTTGTCAACTCATCAAACGGAATAACACCGTCATACTTGTTTCCGATATCCACTTGTACTTCTGTCGGGGTAATACCAATAACTACACCCTTTACTACCTCACCTGAGTTGAGAGGCTTTAAAGTCTCCTCCAATGCCTCTGCAAAGTTCATTTCATTGTTTTCCGCCATGGTTAAATAAACCTCCTTGATTACTGCATCGGGCGTTGACGCACCGGCAGTAATGCCCACTTTTAAATTTTTGTTCTTTGGGATTTCTCCCATTTTTATATATTTTTTTAATTCTTTTGCATTTTCAACGCACCAAGTCAAAGAACAGTTCTCTTTGCATACATCAAAGAGCTTCTTTGTATTGGAGCTATTCTTTCCGCCAACCACAATCATACAATCACATTTTGCCGCAAGCTCGGCAGCTGCTTTTTGTCTTTCAGCGGTCGCACTACATATTGTATCAAATATTTCTGCATTTGTAAAATGTTTTTTTATATTTTCTGTAAAATTTTTAAAAAATTTTTTTCTTATGGTAGTTTGAGCCACAACTGTAACGGGAATATTCGGGTCAAAATCAAGAAATTTTACAATATCCTCCTCTTTCCCTGCCACATATGCATTATTCTCGCACCAACCATTTATTCCCTTAACCTCCGGATGTTCTTTATCACCACAGATGATAATGGTTCTTCCCTGATTAAATGCCTTGCGGACTATGTTATGAATTTTTTTTACATAAGGACAGGTTGCATCAACAATCTCTCCGCCGCAATTTAAAATTTCTTCCTGTTCCTTTTCGGATATACCATGGGCACGAACAACAATCCTCATACCCTTTTTAATATCCTGAATGTTATCAACTACAGGTAAGCCTTTTAACGCCAAGTCATTGGTCACATCACGGTTATGAATAAGCATTCCATAAGTCGCACTGCTTTTTGACTCTTCTGCAAGCTCATATGCAATCTTTACCGCTCTGTCAACCCCGAAACAAAAGCCGGCTTTATCAGCTATTTCTATCTTCATAGGTCTTAACCTCCGCAAGCTTAGCAATTGCAGGCATAATCACGTTATCCGTAAGTTCCTGAAGTTCCCCTGATTCAAGTTTTTTATCGAAATATTCAGAAAGTGAAATAACTTCACCAACCCGAATAACAATTTTTCCAAACAACTTATACTTGCCTTTTATACCAATGGGAAGAATATCCACTCCGGATTTAACAGCAATAAGTGCCGCTCCCTGCTTACCTCTTCTCATATATTCGTTATGAGAACGTCCACCCTCAGGAAAAACTGCAATAGGCTCGCCCGCCGCAAGCATCTTCATAGCTGCACGAAGAGCACCTACATCGCTTTTTCCTCTTCTAATAGGAAAAGCCCCAAGTTCGGTAATAATCTTACCAAAGATTTTATTTCTAAACAACTCTTCCTTTGCCATATATCTAAGACGAACAGGCATAGACAATCCAAGCATTGGAGGGTCAAGGTTACTTTTGTGGTTTGCACACACAACAAATGCCTTGTCTTTCGGAACGTTTTCAAGTCCCTCTATTTTAATTCTAAACAAAAGATGGCAACAAATACTTACCAGACCTTTTGCAAAACTATAAAAACTCATTTTTTTGCTCCTATATAGTTTTATCCATCATATCCTTTGATAAACATAAAATTCTGTCTATCGACTGTTCTAATGTTAAATCTGTCGTATCAACCATAACGCTGTCTTCTGCCGGTTTTAACGGAGCAAATTCTCTGCCGGAATCATTTTTGTCCCTAAAAACCATATCATTATAAACATCTTCAAATGTGGTTTCAACACCTTTTTCCATCAACTCATCATATCTCCGCTTTGCTCTTGCTTCAGGAGAAGCTGTCAGAAAAATCTTAAGCTGTGCATCCGGTAAAACATAAGTTCCTATATCTCTTCCATCCATAATTACATCAGTTTCTTTTGCCAAAGCACGTTGAAGTTCAACAAGCTTAAGTCTTACCGAAGGAATAACTGCCACCTTTGAAGCTGCAACAGAAATTTCAGGAGTACGTATCAAATCGGAAACATTTTCGCCATTTAAATAAATTTGCTGGCCTTGTTCGGTATGTTTAATGGTAACACTTAATTCATCAAGGACTCCCTCTACACCATCTACATCAGACGCCTCAACTCCACGTCGTACAACACCAAGTCCTATCGCTCTGTACATAGCACCTGTATCAATATAAACAACACCAAGCTTTTGGGCAACCGCCTTGGCAATAGTGCTCTTTCCTGCACCTGCAGGCCCATCTATTGCAATATTTCGTGACATTTTCTTTCCTCCCGATATTACTCTTCTTCTGTTTGTTCCTCAGTAACAGCTACATCAACATCAACTTCTGCCTGAACCTCAACTGCCAAATCTGTTCCGCAATATGTGCAAACTTGAGTTTTCTTATTTACATTCTTGCCGCAGTTTGGACAAACAAGGTCTTCCTTAACCTGTTTTTCTTTATTCATTAAAGCTGCAATCTTAGCCTTCTTTGCCTGAATAATTTCGCATTTAACGCTGATTTCCTCTTCATAGGAACTACCCTCAGCTCTTTCTGCATATGTTAATTTACCGATTTCGTAATAAAGCTTTTTAATGTCATTATTTAAGTCATAAATCGCATACTTAATCTTTGAGATTTCATACACCTCGGTAGATTTCTGCGCAACTGTAAAGGCTGCATCTGTCACCGTTTGTTTAACTTGTTCTAAAAATTCCATAAAAATCTCCATTCCGCCGGTTTATATCGGCACATATTTTACACATTAAATCTAAATAATATTATATCTCCGTCTTTTACCACATATTCCTTGCCCTCACTACGAACAAGTCCCTTTTCTTTGGCTGCGTTCATACTGCCGCAATCCATCAAATCATCGTATGCCACAACCTCTGCACGGATAAATCCTCTCTCAAAATCAGTATGGATTTTTCCTGCCGCCTGGGGAGCCTTTGTTCCCTCTGTAATTGTCCATGCACGAACCTCAGGTTTTCCTGCGGTAAGATAACTGATAAGTCCCAACAGCTTGTAGCTTGCCTTAATCAGCTTATCAAGACCTGACTCTGTTGCCCCCAACTCTTCAAGAAACATCTGTTTCTCTTCTTTATCAAGGGCAGCTATCTCCTCTTCGATTCTCGCCGAGATAACCATAACCTCAGAATTTTCGGTTGCTGCAAATTCTCTTATCTTTTTAATATATTCATTACTATCCTCAGCTGTGCCATAATCATCTTCTGCCACATTTGCTGCATATATAACAGGTTTCATCGTTAAAAGAGCAACATCACTGAGCATTTCTTTTTCATCATCGGTCATCTCAACAGACCTTGCTGTCTTACCATCTTCTAAAGCAGTGTGAAGTCTTTCGTAAAAGTCAAGATGGCTTTGGAATTTCTTATCGCCGCCTTTTAATGACTTTCTGGTTTTATCAATTCTTCTGTCCAAAATTTCAAGGTCAGAGAGAATTAACTCCAAATTAATGGTTTCAATATCACGCAAAGGGTCAACCGAACCTTCAACATGGACTATATTTGTATCTTCAAAAGCACGAACAACATGAACAATCGCATCGACCTCACGGATATTTGATAAAAACTTGTTACCAAGTCCTTCACCTTTACTTGCACCTTTAACCAAACCTGCAATATCAACAAATTCGATAGTTGCATATGTCACCTTATCAGGATCATGCATCTTAACAAGCTCATCAATTCTCGAATCCGGAACTAAAACTGTTCCAACATTAGGTTCAATAGTGCAAAATGGATAATTGGCAGATTCTGCCCCTGCCTGTGTTATCGCATTAAAAAGTGTGCTCTTTCCTACATTAGGAAGACCGACTATTCCAAGTTTCATAATTTGCTACATCTCCTTATATCTCAAGGTTTCAAAGTTATCTTGACACCAATCTGATACCATTTATTCTTTTTTCTTTCGATTTTCATATTGATACATTATATCACAATATCAGCTAATAGTCAATTATTCTGTACACTTTTGTATCAAAATTGTTGTTCCAAATCGCAAAAATCACAGAAAGCTTTAGAGAATGTATGTTTTAGCAAATACAAATAACGAAGTAATATGTATTACTATTTTGTTTATTATGAATATTTTCCTTATAGTTAAATTGTTGTGCTTAAATAATTTTACACTTTGTTTTCAAACAATTCCATGCAGTGTCAAATACTGCCGTATCAACATTATCAAGAGACGTAAGCGTATATATGGATTTCCTGTTGAATTTTTCACTGTCGCACAAAAAAACACTTTGTTTAGTATTTGAAAGCATAAGGGAACGAAGGTAATTTTCCTCTTCAGTAGGATCGGAAATCACACCTTCTTTGTCCAGACTGTGTGACGAAAAAAATAAAATATCTGATTGTATTTGAGATATTATTTTAAAACTTTGTGGTCCTGACAATACTGCAGAATTATTTACACTGTGTCCGCCTATACAATGCGTAGGTATTCCGTAGTTTATAGCATTTATTGCAGTGATCATATTGTTTGTAAAAAGATCGATGTCCTTGTGCTTAGAAATATAAGGAATTAAAAAACCGGCAGTACTTGAACCGTCAAGCATTATAACCTGACCGTCACGAATTAATTCTGCAGCCTTTTTTGCAATCTTTTTCTTTGGAATAATGTTTTGTGACATACGGTTGCTAAATGGAGCTGCCCGGTTATTGCCACTTTGTATACTTGCTCCTCCGTGTGTTCTTTTAATAAGAAACATATTCTGAAGCTTAGTTAAATCTCTGCGTATGCTTGATGGGGAAGTATAGGTTAATTCGGAAAGTTTTTCTACTGACATATAATTATTTTCATTTAACAATTGCAATATTTGTTCCTGACGTTTCGTTATGCTCATAATCCCCTCCTATATGCTCATTTCGTGCAAAATTGTGATTGTTTATCTAATATATCGCCATATATTGAAATAAAATACTCATTATATATAATTATATCATACGAAGGAAATAAGTCAATATGAGGTGAAATATTTATGTTGGAAGAATTAAAAAATCGTGTTTACAAAGCAAACATTATGCTGAAGGAACATAGTCTCATTACCTTGACATGGGGCAATGTTTCCGAAATTGACAAAGAGACCGGATATGTTGTAATTAAACCGTCAGGTGTAAGCTATAATGATATGATGCCGGAGGATATGGTGGTTGTTGACTTGGACGGCAATAAAATAGAAGGGAATCTTAACCCTTCATCTGATACACCCACACATCTGGAGCTATACAGAAATTTTCCGGACATTGGCGGTATCACACATACACATTCAAGATGGGCAACTATCTTTGCGCAAAGCGGTATGGATATTCCGGTGCTTGGCACAACACATGCCGATGCTTTTTACGGCGATATCCCATGCACACGAAAAATGACTGCAAATGAAATAATTGGCGAGTATGAGCTTGAAACCGGTAAGGTAATTACAGAATTATTTACCAAGGATACAATATGTAAAATTCCGGGAGTGCTGGTGTATTCACACGGGCCCTTTTCATGGGGAAAAGATTCAGCTGAATCCGTAAAAAATGCTGTGATTTTAGAAGAAGTCGCTATGATGGCATGGCATACCATGAAGCTGAATCCCGATATGATTTTTCAAAAAGAACTTTTGGATAAGCACTATTTACGTAAACACGGCGAAAACGCCTATTACGGACAAAAAGGAGAATAAAAAATGTTAATAGACAGCAAAAAATATAACGGTAAATGCCTTTGCGGTCATGAGCACAAAATGACAACAGACTTTTGTGTAATAGAAAAGGACTGTATGACAAAAATTGATAAATATATCAAAAGTTATGGCTTATGCGGCTTTTCTGTCGCCATATATGATGAAAATACATATAAAGCTACAATTGGCAAACACCCAAAAGTTGACAAGGAGGTTATTCTTTCTCCGAAAAATCTTCATGCAGACAATCACGGTGTAGCACTGGCTCTTGCAGAGATTCCGAAAAACTGCGATTATTTAATAGCAGTAGGTTCCGGTACCATACATGATATAACTCGTTACTGTGCTTATGAAAAATCTATCCCATTTGTATCCTGTCCAACAGCCGCAAGTGTTGATGGGTTTTGTTCGTCTGTTGCGGCAATGACATGGGACGGATTCAAAAAGACCTTTGAAGCAATTGCACCAAGTATTGTTGTGGCAGACCTGTCCATTATATCAAAAGCACCAACATTTCTCACAAAATCGGGATTCGGTGATATGGTTGGAAAGTTTATAGCTCTGTCGGATTGGAAAATTGCCCATACATTGACCGACGAATATTTTTGCAAAAAAATATATGATATAACATTAGATGCTGCAAAATCTGTTGTGGAAAACGTAGCGGAAATAAAAAGTGGTGATATAAGTGCATATGAAAAGCTTACATATGGACTTTTAATGTCAGGTCTTGCTATGCAGATGCTCGGGAATTCACGCTGTGCCTCAGGTGCAGAACACCACATTTCGCACCTTATAGAAATGCAACCCGAAGGACTGGATGTAAAAACCAATGCATTACATGGTGAAAAGGTTGGCGTTGGTACATTGATAGCTTGCAAGACCTATCATAATATTAAGGAAAATAAAAACATCGTATGGAAAGACTATCCTGAAATAAAAGATGAGTATATTAAACGGATGTTTGGGGATACCCTAAGTTCCTCTATAATAGCAGAAAATTCAAACGATTCTGCAGAAGGCATAACAGCAAAAATAATAGAGGATAACATGGGCAAAATATGTGATATTATCAACGATATTCCCACATATGAAGAATTAATAAAAAAATACAAAATATTGGGAGCAAAGTATAGCCTGAGTGATATAAATGTCAGCGAGGATAAGCTTGATTTGATTTTGGAATATTCTCCTCTTGTAAGAAACAGACTGACTTTTATGAGACTTCTCAAGGCATTAAAACACAATAGTAATGAGATAAACTAAAACGAAACTCTATACGGGTATTTCAGTGCATTTGTGGCTATGTATAAAATGGGCTGTTGGATTTCTGCTTATCTTATTAAACATTGACTAAAATAAGATTTTATGATATTATTTTCAGGTACTATGAAAAGAGGGACATATTATGATAGATAAAGAATTAAGAGAAATAAGAAGACGTTTTAGACCTGAAAAAAATAACATAATGGGCATTAGGGGATGTTTTGTCAATGAAAAAAAGGAAATCACATCCAGATTTTATCAGTCAATGTCCCAATGCTCTGCAGAAGAAGGAGAAAAGCTTCTTGCGATAATGAAGAAATCTCTTTCAGGAAGCCTTGGAACAAATCTTTTGGATTTAAGCTTTTCAACTCAGCAGGTTATGGATTCAGCCGAACATTCTCTTTTAATGAATTTAAGAAACTCCAAACTAAAGGATGATAATGCAGTTGAAGATTTCTTCCTTAAAACAATCGAAACTGTTTCCATTGAGGGAAATTATGTAATTCTTCTCGCCTGTGATACATACGATGTATTTTCTTATTCTGCCGATGGCGAAAAAAGTGATTCAACCGATGTTTATTCGTATATAATATGCAGTATATGCCCGGTAAAGAGAATGACACCTGCATTGGCATTTAAAGATTATGATAACTCATTCCATTCAATTGATGCAGATTCACTTCTTTGTCCTCCGGAATTAGGGTTTCTTTTTCCCACCTTTGACAACAGAACCGCTAATATCTACAATGTTCTTTATTATACAAAAGATATATCCGATATAAAACCGGAATTTGTGGAAAGAATTTTTAATACACCTCTTCCTATGCCTGCAGCAGAACAAAAAGAAACTTTTGAAAATTGTCTTAAAGAAACCCTTGAAGATGATTGTGATTTTGAAATAGTTCGTTCTGTTCATCAGCAAATTTCTGAAATGGTTCAGGAACACAAGGATACAAAACAAGAAGAACCCCTTACCATTTCAAAAGGTAAAATTAAAAATATCCTTGAAGGATGCGGCATATCAGAGAATAAGGTGGAGGCATTTGAAAACAAATACGACGAACAATTCGGCGAGGACACAGAACTCTCTCCAACCAATATTGTTAATGTAAAGCAGTTTGAACTCACTCTTCCTGATGTTACAATTAAGGTTAATCCGGAACGCAAAAATTTAGTTTCTACACAAATTATTAATGGAGTTCGTTATATAATGATTAAAGCAACCGAAGGTGTTGAGGTCAACGGAGTGAACATAACAATAAATTAAACTTAACCCATATTAAACAGAGATCTCAACGAAATGAGATCTCTGTTTATTTATAACCCAAATCTTCCCATGGATCCAAGTTCTTCTTCTATTCTTATAAGTCTGTTATATTTTGCAACTCTGTCTGTTCTTGACGGTGCACCTGTCTTTATCTGTCCCGAGTTAACCGCAACCGCTAAATCTGAAATAAATGTATCCTCTGTTTCTCCGCTGCGATGGGAAATTATAGCATTGTATCCGCTTCGATGTGCAGTACGGATAGCGTCCATAGTTTCGGTAAGAGTACCTATTTGGTTTAGCTTTATTAAGATTGCATTAGCAACATCTGTTTCAATACCCTTTTTCAATCTTTTTGTGTTGGTAACAAACAAATCATCGCCTACAAGCTGTACCTTCTTGCCAAGCTTTTCGGTGAGTATCTTCCAACCTTCCCAATCTTCTTCTGCCATCGGATCTTCAATAGAGAATATTGGATATTTTTCACACCAGTCTACCCAGAAATTAATCATTTCATCACGGCTAAGCAACTTATCTGTTTTCCAGAAATAATAATCGCCCTTATTTCCCTTTTCCTTTGCTGCCTCATACATTTCAGTTGTGGCAGGGTCAAGTGCAAGCATAAAATCCTTATTAGGTAAAAATCCTGCCTTTTCTATAGCTCTCAGAATAAGTTCCACTGCTTCCTCATCACTTTTAAGGTTTGGTGCAAAACCTCCTTCATCGCCTACTGCTGTAGAATAGCCCTCTTTTTTCAAAATTTCCTTTAATGTATGGAATACCTGCGAACACCATCTTACCCCTTCTGTCAAAGTTTTTGCACCTATTGGCATAATCATAAACTCCTGACAACAGATAGAATTATCAGCATGTCTTCCTCCATTAATTATATTCATCATTGGTACAGGCAATGTATGTCCATCAACTCCGCCCACATACTGATAAAGGCTCTGGCCAACTGCAACAGCTGCCGCTCTGGCACAAGCGAGGGATGTTGCAAGAATTGCATTTGCACCAAGTTTCGATTTATCAGCTGTACCATCGGCAGATATCATTGCATAATCAATTGCTCTCTGGTCGAGAATATTCATTCCGATTAACAGGTCACAAATTACTGAGTTCACACTTTCAACAGCATTAAGCACACCTTTTCCGCCATATCTGCTCTCATCTCCGTCACGAAGTTCGCATGCCTCAAAAGCACCTGTTGATGCACCTGACGGAACAGAGGCTCTGCCTACGATACCATCATCTGCAAACACTTCAACCTCAACAGTTGGATTTCCTCTTGAATCCAAAATCTCTCTTGCAGAAACATCAATTATTCCAATATACGCTTTCATTGCTAATCCTCCCATAATTTTGTATAAAACTATGTTTTCCAATAAGATTAAGGATTATACAAAAAAGAAACGGCTCTTAACGAACCGTTTCAAAATCTTATACATATTTTTTTACAATTTCCGCCATCTGCGGAAACTTGCTTTCAATATCAGCAACCAGCTTGAACTGAGTTCTTGCACGGTCAATATTATGATTTTCACGATGAATTTTGAAGTATGTATCTCCATTTAAATAGTCTGCAAGGAAACGTATTCCACATTCGTATGTCATCATCAGAACTGACATCGGAAGAAGTTCAATCTCCTTTTCTGTAAGACAGCTTCCTACTTCACTTAAAAATCCTTTTGCAAACTCCTCAAACTTCTCAAGGTCGAACCAAATCTTTGATAAATCCTGCTCATCCTCAGCTCCGCTTGATGCACCAAATCTTAATGCATCGCCGAAATCATACAGCATAGAACCGGGCATAACAGTATCCAAATCTATGACGCAAACACCCTCGCCGCTGTCCTTGTCGAACAAAACGTTATTGAGCTTTGTGTCATTATGAGTAACTCTCAAAGGAACACTGCCGTCTGCAATACATTTTGTTATTTCATCTGCATATTTGCTGTATTCCAATGCAAATTCAATATCCTTTGAAACGCTGTCCATTCTGCCTGCCGCATTATTGGCAAGAGCCGTTTTAAGCTGCTCAACACGAACAGGGGTATTATGAAAGTCTACTATTGTTTCATAAAGCTTATCAGCCGGAAAACTGTCAAGCATCTTCTGGAATTTACCAAATGCCTTGCCTGCATGATAAAGCTGAACAGGGTTTTCAACAGTTTCATATGTAACTGTATCTTCAACAAAGGTATACATACGGAAAAAGTTATTTTCATCTGCCTGATAAAGGTTTTCTCCGTCCCTTGTTTTTACAACTGTCATTGTTTCTCTTGTAACATCACCGCCGTAAGCTTCTATCTTCTTGCGAAGATATTCTGTTACGTTCACAATATTTTCCATAACCTGATATGGATTTTTGAATATACTTGTATTAATTCTCTGAAGAATAAACCTGGGTGCCGTTTCACATAAGAAAGTATCATTAATGTGTCCGTTTCCATATGGTTCTATGTCGGTTTCAATATCAAAAACCGCACATATCTCCTTCAAACTAAATTCCATCGTAATATCCCCCGTCAACTAACTTTTTCATAGCCTCCATAACCATAGGCTTATCCTCTTTATAAGTAACACCATACCATTTATCAGGTGAACTTAATACCTTAAACTTTGCATAACCGGTCTTTATCATCGTGTCAACAATATGAGGAATTAAGAACTCGTCCTTCATTGGATTTTCCATATTGTTAAGGAATTTTATAAATTCTTCATCCAGAATTTCAAATACCTTTTCATTAAATCCCCACATATTCATTGAAACAGGTGTATCAAGAGGAATACCGCTGTTTCTGTCAATTGCAGTATGTTCTGTAATAGTATCTAAATATCCGTCTTTTACGTTACAAACACCTCTTGCAACTGTACCGTGGTCTGTAAGGGTGTTGCCCAGCATATAACCAACCATACACATCTCATCATCTGCAACAAGCTTATCATGTATAACAGAAAATGCACTCTGTCCATAATAGTCATCAGCATTTATTATTGCAAAAGGAGTTTTAAGTACATCCTTTAGGCAATACAAAACGTGACCTGTTCCAAGCGGCTTTGTTCTGTCTTCAGGAACAGAGCAACCTTCAGGAATATTTTCCATATCCTGAAATACGTATTCTACATCAACTTTCTTTTCAAGGCGGTTTGCAATCACTTCTTTAAAATCTTTTTCGATGTCACGACGGATTACAAAAACAACCTTATCAAAGCCTGCCTTAATTGCATCATAAACAGAGAAATCAAGTATAATTTCACCGTTAGGTCCCACGGGGTCTATTTGCTTAAGACCTCCGTATCTGCTGCCCATTCCGGCAGCCATAACAACGAGAGTTGTCTGCTTTTTCATTTTTCAACAGCCTTTCTTTTTTTATTTTTCTACGAGTAATGCCGCTCCAATTGTGCCTGCATCACTCTTAAGTTTTGAAATTACAATAGGAACATTTGTATCAAGTTTATCTCCAAGAGGTTTTAAAAGCATATCCCCTGCATTTGAAATTCCTCCTGCCAGTACTATCATATCAGGAGCAAATACATAAATTATACTTCTTATTCCCTCAGCGAGATAGGTCAAATACCCATCAAGAACCTCCTTTGAAAGCTCACAGCCTTCTGATATTGCATCAAAGAACACTCTTCCGCTCATCTTACCTTTTTCCTGATACTTTTTATATAATATACTTTCTTTATTTTTCTCTGCCGCATCAGTTGCACTGTTGACCAATGCCTTTGCCGAAGCATACTGTTCCCAACAGCCTTTCTCTCCGCAAGGGCAGTCCTTACCGCCAACCTCAATACATATATGACCAATCTCGCCGGCTGCACCGCTGCCCTGATATATTTTACTGTCCATAATCAAGCCGCCGCCAATACCTGTTCCAAGGGATACCATAACAAGATTTTTTGTATCCTGTCCCGCACCGCAAATGGACTCACCAAGTGCCGCACAGTTAGCATCATTGGCAACCTTAACCGATCTTCCGATTGCAGCTTTAAGTTTCTTTGCAAGAGGTGTCTTTTCAAAAGGAAGATTTGCCGCCGATACTAATCCATTCTCAATAATACCGGGGGTTCCAACACCGATGCCTGTAATACAGAACTTATCCATAATCTCATGACATTTTTCTGCAATATCAGATATAAGCTTTTCTTCACTTGACACATCTGTAGGAATTTGGTCTTTATACACAAGTTCATTATCGGAATTTAAAACACCAAACTTTATCTCTGTTCCGCCGATATCAACACCGATACAATCATTGGAATATGCCGCTCTGTCACAAATAAGAGTAACATCTGGGTGAACCTTAAGCATAGATGCGGGAATTTCGGTTGAAATATCAGGTGTAAGCAATGAACGAACCGCTTTATGTTTGTTTGCCCCATTTGCAAGAAGCACTATCTTTTTTGCTTTTAGGATTGTTCCTATACCCATTGTAAGTGCCTGGGTTGGAACATCACTTATATCATCAAAAAATCTGGAGTTTGCAACAATTGTATTTTGGGTCAAATCGGTAAGATGGGTCATTGACTTAAGATTTTGATTAGGTTCATTAAATCCGATATGTCCGTTTTGACCAATACCTAAAATCTGCAAATCAATTCCGCCGCTTGCCTTAATCATCTTTTCAAAGTTTTGACATTCTTCTTTGGTATCATCACACATACCATCTAAAATATGAGTTCTTTCCTTTGGAATGTTAATCTTAGAAAAAAGATTTTTTTCCATAAAGTAATGATAACTCTGGTCATTGTCTGCAGCGATGGGATAATATTCATCAAGATTAAATGAACTTGCATCCTTAAAATCTACTTTTCCGTCTTTGTTCATCTCCCCTAAGATTTCATACATACGCACAGGGGTTGAACCGGTTGCAAGACCTAATACACTATTCGGCTTATCTTCAAGCTGCTGAGCAACTAAGTCGGCAGCAGCTTTTGACATTTCTTCGTAATTTTCGCATATGATTAAATTCATTATGTTTTATTCCTCCAAGACCTACTTATCACCAAATCCATTAGGATTCATACTCTGCCACTTCCATGTTGAAGCACACATTTCTTCAAGGTCTCTCTTTGCCTCAAATCCAAGTTCCGCTTTTGCTTTTTCAGGATTTGCAAAACAAGCATCAATATCTCCCGGTCTGCGAGCCTCTATCTTATAGTCAAGTTCTTTTCCGCAAGCTTTACTAAATGCCTTTATCATATCAAGAACACTGTATCCGTTACCTGTTCCCAGATTATATGTAACAACACCAACGTGATTGCTTATCTTTTCAAGAGCTTTTAAATGGCCGTCTGCAAGGTCAACAACGTGTATATAATCACGAACACCTGTTCCGTCGTGAGTGTTATAATCATTTCCGAATACGTGAACGTATTCACGAATACCAACTGCAACCTGTGAAATATAGGGCATAAGATTGTTTGGAATACCTGATGGGTCTTCACCAATTAAACCACTCTTATGTGCTCCCACCGGATTAAAATAACGAAGGATTGCTATATCCCATTCACTGTCTGCAACAGCCAAATCTCTAAGGATTTCTTCTATCATAAGCTTTGTTCTGCCATAGGGATTTGTGCATGAAAGCTCAAAGTCTTCATTAATCGGAACTGACTTGGGCTTTCCATATACTGTAGCAGAAGAACTGAACACAAGCTTTTTAACATTATGTTCACCCATAACCTCACAAAGTGTAAGGGTACTGTCAATATTATTTCTATAATACTTGAGAGGAATTTGAACGGACTCCCCAACAGCTTTTAATCCTGCAAAGTGAATAACTGAATCTATATCATTTTCATCAAAAATCTTTGTAAGGGCTTCCTTGTCTGCAACGTCTGCATTATAAAACTTCAAGGATTTTCCTGTTATCTCTTTAACCCTGTCAAGAGAAACTTCCGAACTGTTAGACAGATTATCAACCACAACAACTCCATATCCTGCTTCCAACAACTGAACGCAGGTATGACTTCCAATGTAACCTGCTCCGCCTGTTACTAATACATTCATAGCTATACCTCCGAATTTTTATAAAATTACATACACTTATATAATATCACATCTACTAAAAAAGTATTTGCACAAAATACAATATATTTTGCATTTTGTGCAAATTTTGTATTGATTTTATAGGAATTGAGGTGTATAATATGTAAAAAAGGAGGTTTTGATTATGTCCGGTTACAAAGGAACACGTCTCAGCGATACTATATCAATCAAAAGCCTGTACACCGTTCACTACTTTGAATACGCAAAAGAATTTTCGTTTATAGGCGAAAAACATAATTTTTGGGAGCTGGTTTACGCAGACAAAGGCGAAATTACAGTTACTGCCGATGACAAAAATATAGTGCTGTCCCAAGGAGAGATAATTTTTCATAAACCCAACCAGTGGCATAATGTGTCCGCTAACCGTATTGATGCACCTAATATAGCTATTATAAGTTTTGCCTCCGACTCAAAGGCAATGAAATTTTTTGAGGATAGGGTACTCCGTCTTAATCAGGAACAAAAGCTTCTTATTTCTAATGTTATTAACGAATACACCAACGCCTTTTCAACAACTCTTGCTGACCCATACACCACAAGGCTTACCCGACGACACAACCAAAGCTTTGGTGCTGAACAGTTAATCAAAATGAATCTTTGCGAGCTCCTCATTTCCCTGATACGGGGTTCAACGGGAACCCAACAGCAGATGCAGCTTAGCCTTAATAGAGAGAAGAGCACACTTGAAGAACTTGTAAAATATATGGAAGAACATATTTTTGAAAACATCTCCCTCTCTCAGCTTATAAACTTTAGCGGAACCAACCGCACCACGATTGAAAATTTGTTTAACACAACCTATAACCGAGGAGCTATTGAGCATTTTATATATATGAAAATTGAACTTGCCAAGGAATATCTCCGTTTCAGCGACCTGAACATAACACAAATAGCCGAAAAGTTAGGATATTCCGGAATACATTATTTTTCAAGACAGTTTAAAAAGGTAACCGGAATGACTCCCACTGAATATTCATCCTCTATTAAGGCAATGACAGATTTTAAACAAATTAAACAAAATTTTTAACAAAAATTTTATATATAATTTACAATCTCCTATTGCTTTTTAACTTAGTTTGTTATATAATATAACCAAGGAAACAAAATCCTTAACTTTAAACAAACGATTGGAGGTAAGATTATGACTTACAAGATTTTGTGCAAAAAGGTTGAATTAGCAGATTCCAGCAAGGAGAAAATTCTGGACAAGGTTCAAAAACTGAACAGATTTTTTGGTGATGATGTTGAATGTCGAATTGTTGTTTCGCAACAGCGTGAGCAGATGGTTGTTGAGATAACCTTCCCATACAAAGGATTTATCATCCGTGCAGAATCACGCGACCGAGAGATGCTTACCGCTGTTGATGCTTGTCTTACAAACATTGACCGTCAAATCCGCAAGAACAAAACCAAACTGGCAAAAAGACTTCGTGATGACAGTCTTGACGCTTATGATATTGATTTTGGTGCAGTTGACACACCTGATGATGAAGAAGAATTTAAGATTATCAAGGTTAAACGCCTTGATGCTAAGCCTATGATGGTTGAAGAGGCTATTCTTCAAATGAATATGTTAGGTCACGATTTCTTTATCTTCAACGATCCTGATACGATGGCAACAAATGTTGTTTACAAGAGGAAAGATGGAAACTACGCTCTCATCGAAACTGATAAAGGATAAAAGCAGTTAATCAAAGGGGCTGTTAATTCAGCCCCTCATTTTTTACTTTATAGGAAACTTCGTTTCTATAAAGTAAAAAAACAAAAAATAATTTCCGTGCGAAATTTCCCTCATTGCATTCGGAAACGCACATGGGAAGAACAAAGTGCAAGGAGCCTCTTGCCCGCCGCAGGCGAGTGGCGAAGCCACTTTGTTCTATAAAGAAAGGAATTACTATGATTAAATACGAAGAAACTACATACAAAAATTTTGGCAGATGTCTCAAAATGACCAACGGCATCATCGAGCTGCTTGCAACTATTGATATTGGTCCCAGAATTATAAGCTTTTCAAAGGTTGGGGGCGAGAATATGTTCTTCCCCGATGTGGACAGATTAAGCAATCAGGATGACGAAACTCAGCTTTTCGCCGAGAAGTTCGGTGAAGATTTAGGTACATGGAAAAACCTTGGCGGTCATCGTCTTTGGACGAGCCCCGAAGCCCTGCCCCGTACATATTATCCCGATTGTGAACCGGTTGCATACACCACAGACGGCAACATCCTGACTCTTACTCCTCCGCCACAGCGTTGGACACAACAACAGTTTGAAATCAAGATTGTTATGAGCGAGGATAGTCCCAAAGTAGATGTATACCACAAGATTACAAACTTAAGTCCCTGGGCACAGGAATTTGCTCCATGGGCACTTTCCGTTCTTTCTCAGGGCGGAACCGAGATTGTTCCTATGCCTAATCGTCCTACCGGACTATTGCATAACCGCAAGCTGGCTCTTTGGGACTATACGAAGATGAATGATAAGCGTGTTATCTGGGGCGATAAATATATTGTTTTAAAACAAGATCCCAATGCAGAGCGTCCATTTAAGTTCGGTATTGACAGTCAACACGGTTGGGCGGCATACTTCAACTTTGGTGATGTTTTTCTAAAGAAATTTGATGTTGTTGATGGTGCTGACTATCCCGATGACGGAATGAACTTTGAAACATACACCAATGGACTTTTCCTTGAAATGGAGTCACTGGGTGTATATAGCAAGGTTGAACCAAACCAATCTGCAACCCACCACGAAAGCTGGGTGCTTATTGCAGATACAACCTTGCCCTCAACTGACGAAACAGATATCGAAAAGGTGCTTGCATCTTATGTAGGATAGACACCAAAGGGGAGGGTTATGAGCCCTCCCCTTTGTTTTTTATAATAAATTCTTTCTCAATTCTTCTCCGCTCATCGCTGAAAGGTAAGCAGGTGCAACATCAAAAACAGTTTTGCATCCTGATTGACCCTCAAGGTTCATACGATATGCAGCTCTTGCATATGCTACAATAACAGATGCAGTAAATTCAGGATTTGAATCAAGCTTAAGACTATATTCAATAATATGGTTATTTTCTCTGTTCCAACCTGTTTTACCGCTACGGATTACCACACCTCCGTGAGGAATACCGCTATGATCACGTTTCATTTCATCTTGGGAAATAAAGTGAACCGTTGTATCATAATCAGCAAAATAGTTAGGCATTGTAACAATTTCATTTTCAATTCTTGCAAGGTCAGCCCCTTCTTCTGCAACAACAAAACATTCACGGGTGTGTTTCTGTCTTGTTGTAAGTTCCGGATTTTCGCCATTTCTTACAGCATTAACTGCTTCGGGAACAGGAATGGTATACTGACGTGCATCAATTACGCCCTCAATTCTGCGGATTGCATCAGAATGTCCCTGACTTACGCCCTTGCCCCAGAATGTGTAGTCACAGCCATCAGCAAGAACCGCACCTGCATACATTCGGTTAAGTGAAAACATTCCCGGATCCCAACCAACAGATATAATTCCAACCTTTCCTGATTCTTTTGCAGATTTATCAACATTAGCAAAATGTTCAGGAATTTTTGCGTGTGTATCGAAACTGTCAACAACATTAAAGTATTTCGCAAGATTTGGAGTCTGAACAGGAAGGTCTGTGGCACTTCCGCCACAAAGAATCATAACATCAATTTTATCTATCATCTTCACAGCATCATCAACGTGGCAAACCGGAACACCTTCCGTCAGAATGCTTACACTCTCAGGGTTACGGCGTGTAAATACTGCAACAAGCTCCATATCAGGGTTTTGCTTTATTGCACATTCAACACCTCTGCCAAGATTTCCATAGCCATATATACCAATTCTCATCTTAAACGACTCCTTTTCTTTGTCATATAATTATTCTAAAAATAATTATATCATAAAATAAGGCAAAGTCAATTAAATCCCCTTGTCAAATTCGACTAAATCTTTTTTCCCTGAAAAAAAAGCCTGTGAATTTTGACTATTCCATAGTTCTTCCAAGAAAACCTGCCGCAGTTTCAGCAAGCTTACCTTCAAGCTCACCTACATTTGAATTAGACCCCGCAAGAAAAACCACAGAGCCGATGCTGTCACCTTCAAACACGATAGGAGCAACCACCCCTGCTTCGTATTGGTCATTACTTTCAATTAATCTTATGGTTTTATCCCCCGGATTTGCAACAAATACCGCCTTGGAATCCATAACCTTTTCCAGTTCCTTTGATACCTTTTTCTCTCTTAGTTCCTTTTTAGGAACCCCTGATACAGCGATGATATTATCCTTATCCGTGATACATGATGGTATTCCTGTTGTCTTTGACAAAGACTCTGCATACTGAGCCGCAAACTCACCTAATTCACCGATTGGTGAATACTTTTTAAATATAACCGCTCCGTCACTTTCTGTGTAAATTTCAAGAGGTGCACCCTCATGTATGCGCATAGTACGTCGAATTTCTTTAGGTATTACTATGCGCCCTAAATCATCTATTCTTCTTACAATTCCTGTTGCTTTCATATATAAATTGCTCCTTTTATTTGATTTTACAACTTTATTTTGTACAAACAGGGAATATTTATGTAAAGAAAAAATTGGGAAATATTTGTATGCATAAATCAAAATTGACAAAATATTCTTAAAATGATATAATTTTCAAAGGAGGATGGATATATGCGAGCAAATAATCAGGCACAGAATAAGGTTACAAACAAAAACTTAATATTGAAAAAGATTATTACCAGCGGCGGAATTTCCAGAGTGGAGCTTGCAAGGTTTGCAGGGCTTACAAAAATGACGGTTACAAATATCGTCAATGAACTCCTTGCCGAAGGTTATATTACCGAAAAAAACGGTGGAAATATTCATTCCGTAGGCAGAACGCCAATAACTCTTACTGCCGCCGAGAAGAAATATATTATAGGAATATATCTAAACCGTGACTATGTTGAAGTTTTTGTAGGTGATATATGCGGTAAAATATTTGAGATTGAACGAACAGGGTTTAGTTCAGAAACCCAAGACAGCATTACTTCAAAAATCATCTCTTCTGCTGACAGATTTTTTGAGAAATACCCTGAAATCTATGGTTTTGGTATTTCCGCAATCGGTCCTGTTGATTCAAAAAAAGGAATTATTCTAAACCCTCCTAACTTCTTTAATATCAAAAATTTTGATATCGCTTCAAGGCTAACAGACAGATATCATCTGCCTGTTTATATGGACAATGATATGAATACCTCTGCTGTTGCAGAAAAATATTGGGGCTATGCCAATAATGAATCAGACTACATATATATGGGTGCCTCTAATGGTATTGGTGCAGGAATTATTCTTGATGGCAGACTATCTGGCAGAATTCTAGGCGAAATAGGTCATGTTTCAATTGATGTAAACGGTCCGCTCTGTCACTGCGGAAACAGAGGTTGCCTTGAGTTATATTCTTCTATTCCCAACGGTTTTTCAGGAGAAGGTGCTGAAGAAATTTGTAAATATCTCGCTTATGGGGCAACAACCTTGATTAATTTATTTAATCCTCAGGCAATATACTTTGGTCACAGAATTCCATCTCTTGGAGAGGATGCCGCTGAAAAAATCGGCAAATATATGGAGAATTCATATCTGACAAGAACTCTCTCAAAACCAAAACTAAGCCTGTCCAAATTTGGTAAAAAGTCTTCTATATATGGAGCAATAGCTATTTTTATTGAAAGACATAACTTTTAAATTAATAAAACTCAAGCCGTGTAAGGATTTATATATTCTTATAAGGCTTATTTTTTTCTTGTAATTTAATTGTAAATATGTTATAATATTTTTGCTACAATTTTACTAAAACTGAATAAAAGAATTATTTTTTATTTGCACAGTGGGTACACTATAGTTAAAAAGCGTACACTCTTGTTTCGTTATACCTCTGTGCAAATAATTCTTTGTATAAGTAAGATTGTAGCAAATCCTGAAACAGAGTTGTATCGCTTTTTGTGCGTAGTTCTCTGTTACAGAGGCTACGCATTTTTCTTTGTGGAGGAACATCTATGAAAGAACAGAAAAAAAATCTTTTTTTAATTAAACAATACAGGCTTCGTTCAAGAGAAAATCTACATAAAATTGATCAACTCTTGTGTGCCTATGAGCGCTCATTACAAATAAATCAAGAATATCAGAATGTCCAAATGCGTAAATACGCAATTAAACTAAGAACTATTTATAATAAAATGAAAAGAGCCAATGAACATAATAAAATCAAAAAGGAAAAAAAGTATCTGGAAGATTTTTATAAGATAATTAAAAAGATAAAAAATTTGGAATCTTAATGCAAACCCTCATTTTTCAATATCTGTCAGCTTGTCGTTTCTATAGCCGTATAAGGATATAAAATTCTTATACGGCTTATTTTTTTTCTTGTATTTTAATTATAAATATGTTATACTGTATATGCTACAATTTTTTATGCAATATAATGCATAATGTTAATTAAATAAACACTCGTCTAAAGGGTACGCTATTGTTAAAAAGCGTACACTCTTGTTTCGCTATACTCTTAGACGGTGTTCATTTTGCGTTCATTAGCATAGTTAAAAAATTGTAGCAAATTTTGAAACAGAGTTGCATCGCTTTTTGTGCGTGGCTCTCTGTTTCAGAGGCTACGCATTTTTTATTTTATGGAGGAATATCTATGAAAGAACATGAAACAGATGAATACATTAAAGAATACGAAAAAAACCTTTCTGAAATTGAAGAATATAAATTTTATTTTAATGAAAATCTACATAAAATTGACCAACTTTTAAATGCTTATGAATATTCGCTGCAAGCAAATGATGAACAGACAAATCAAAAATATCGTGGTGACCTGATGGGTAAATACATAATTAAACTGAGAACTATTTATAATAAAATGAAAAGAGCCAATGACAATAACAGCCTTGACGAGGAGGAGAAGCATCTTATGCATTTTTATGAAATCGTTCAAGAAATGAAGGAACTGGGACTTTAATAAAAAAGCAACGGCGAGGTTTTTATCAAAAAATCTCGCCGTTTGTTATATTATTTTCTCTGTCCGTATTCATCATAAGGATATGTCATACCAATCTGCTCAAAGGCAGTTCTTATCTGTTCATCAACTGTGATTTTTGCAATATCCAAATGATTATTAATCTGTAATTGTGTTGTTAAATCAAGAACACCATAGGAGAAAAGTCCTGCTCTTGCCTGAAAAGATGCAACTGCATAGTACAAATCCTTATCATAGACATCATTAATTTCTCCCTGGAAAATCTCAAAAAATTTCAAAATTTCCTTTGCTGTCTTTACCTCTTCACCACTGTCGCCTATATTATAAACCTTGGTATAACCAAAGGTTCCGTATCTGCTTCTGTCTACGTTTTTCTTTGAATTTGATATCGAAATATCAGGTTCAAGACCAATTCCGTTAATATTATTTCCAAGGGGAGTTAAATAATATCCTACTGTATATTTAATTATTCCCCCTGTTGCAAGTCCGTTTAAAGTTTGGATTGTTCCTTTTCCAAAGGAACGGTCGCCTATAAGGGTTGCAACACCGTTTTCATGGAGTGCCGCCGCCAAAACCTCTGATGCACTTGCGGAATTTTCATTAATCAACACCATAACATTTCCCTGGTACTTCTTGCAATTAGTTGCCTTATATACCTTATTAAGACCCTGAATTTTATGGTCTTCTGTTGTTATGATTTTTCCTTCAGGAACTATGCAATCAGCCATTTCGATTGTCTGGTCGAGAAGTCCGCCGCCGTTATCCCTTAAATCAATTATTACATTATCTATGCCTGCTGCCTCAGTAAGCTGTAATGCTTCTCTGAATTTTTCCGCCGTATTATTCACAAATCCATATACACGGATATACATTACACCCTTGCCGTCTTCTTCAAAAAGTTCGGTTGTTACAGATGTGCCAATAATAGGCTCTCTTACCATCTCGAAACTAAGAATCATTCCGTTTCGCTCAACTTCAACAACAACTGTTGAACCTGCTTCACCTCTTACAAGGCTAAGCAAAAGCTCGGATTTAACTCCTCGTAAATTCTGTCCGTCGGCACTGACAAATATATCTCCAACCTTAAGTCCTGCACGTTCTGCCGGAGTATCGGGTATAACCGAAACTATAACTGCCGCATCAGGATTTGAAAAATCAATAGTAACACCTATCCCCACAATTTCCCCTGTTATACTCTCCATTAAAGCCTCTGCCTCTTCAGGAGAATAATATTCTGAATACTTATCCAAGGATTCAAGCATTCCTTTAAGAACAGTTTCGTACATTTGGGGATTATCTTTTAATATTTTTTCAAGAGCACCTCTGTATAAAGAGCGTTCCGTAATAGAATCATATCTTCCATATACTTTAAGCTGTGTGGCAACAGCATCCATCAGGCTCAACGCCTCTTCGGCAGTAAGTTCCGGAGCCGGTTCAGCCATAACAGGCAAAGACACTGCCAACATAACAATACAGATAATGCCGGCCAGATATTTACTTATTCTTTTCACAAATACCAAGTCCTTTCTCTTAAATGAATTTAAGTCCAACAACCCTTAGTCCCTCATAGGCACTGCGAACGATTATCACCTTCACAGCTCCGTCTGCATAAATATTCATATATTTCTGAGGAACCTTCTGTCCATCGCCTACCTGACCCATACAAGAAATATTTATTTCTTTATACTCAGCCTCTTGTGCTGTGGCAGACTTTTTGGGGTTTAACTCTCCAACGGGTTTGACGTTTTTGAGAACAATTTTGTTCCCCTCCCCATCACAGTAATAGAGATTTGCAGTGTATGTATATGCCTCTGTTATCAGCTTTTCCGGTTCAATTGCCCCTACAGGAACAGAACCGAAAATCGTGGCACATATTAAAAGTAAAAGAATTATCTTTCTCATATCTGTGTGTCCTTTCGATATAGTAATTAGGAATTAGAAATTTGGGATTAGTTAGCCATAAACTCCCTCCGGATTTTGCAAGCAAAACCCACCTCCCTCAACGAGGGAGGCTGCTAAAGTGCAACAAAAATTTAGTGAGGTTTGTCAAGGCAGGCGTGTACTTTGTGTACATAACTGTCTTGACAAGCCGATGGATTGGGCAAAGATTGCCAAATTTTTTAGCACGACTGGGTTACATCTTTTCGGGGGCGGTGATTTTGAGCATAGTCAATACACTCTTAATAACAATTCTGGTTGTGTCTACAAGCTTTAATCTTGCATTCATCAGGTCTTCATCTTCAAGTTTTACACGGCATGCGGTATAGAATGTATGGAAAGCAGCCGCCAAATCCATAACATATCTGGTAAGACGAGCCGGTTCCAGAGCTTTTGCTGCTGACTCAATTTCAGTTGGAAGGTCGCTTATCTTTTTAAGAAGATCAAGCTCTGCTTCCTCTTTTAAAAGTTCCGATTTAATTTCTGCATAGGGTTTAACCTTTACACCCTCTTCTTCCAAAAGACGGATTATACTGCAAATTCTTGCGTGAGCATACTGAACATAGAAAACAGGGTTTTCGTTACTCTGTTCTGCTGCCAATGTAAGGTCGAAATCAAGATGACTTCCTGCACTACGCATATTAAAGAAAAATCTTGCAGCATCAACACTTATATCCTCAAGTAAATCAGAAAGGGTTATTGCCTTTCCTGTTCTCTTTGACATTCTTACAACTTCGCCGTTTTGCATAAGTCTTACTAACTGCATCAATACAACATCAAGACGATTACCATCAAGGCCAACTGCATCAAGGGCATTTTTCATTCTTGCAACATGTCCGTGATGGTCAGCACCCCAAATATTGATTGCCCAATCATATTCACGGGTTTTAAGTTTATTCATATGATAGGCAATATCAGCGGCAAAGTATGTGGGAATACCATTGTTTCTCACTAAAACTTCGTTCTTTTCAAGTCCCATCTTCTCACAGTTGAGCCAAAGAGCGCCCTCCTGTTCATATGTATAGCCGTTCTCTCCAAGCAAATCAATTGCCTCTTGAACTGCACCTGAATTATGAAGCTGACTTTCTCTGAACCATACATCATAAACAATACGATATCTTTCCAAATCTTCACGGAGAGCCGTAATATTCTTTTCAAGAGCATAATCAACAAGAGCATCCTTTCTCTCTCTTTCGGGAGCATCAAGGTACTTATCGCCATTTATCTCAATAAAAGCCTTAGCGTGGTCGGTTATATCATCACCGTGGTAGCCATCCTCAGGAAATTCGATTGCATCCTCGCCCTTTAGTTGTTGGATATAGCGGGCATTCAATGAATTTGCAAACTTTTCAATCTGATTACCTGCATCATTTATATAAAACTCACGAGTTACATCATAGCCTGCATATTCTAAAACAGAAGCTAAGCAATCGCCTAAAGCACCACCTCTTGCATTACCCATATGCATAGGTCCTGTGGGATTGGCAGAAACAAACTCCACCATTACCTTCTTGCCCTTACCTAAATCAATTTTACCATAGTTCTCGCCTTGCTCTTCAACAGCTTTCATTGTTTCGCAAAGCCAGTTTGATGTCAAATAAAAATTAATAAAGCCGGCTCCTGCTACCTCTGTTTTTTCAATATCGCTGTCATTTGCAATTCTTGAAACAATAGCATCTGCAATATTTCTTGGAGCTGTTTTTAAAGCCTTTGCCAATACCATAGCTATATTACAAGCAAAATCACCATGTTGCTTGTCCTTTGGTACTTCAAGCTTAATAAGGCTTTTTATATCAATCTCTGCTTCCGGAGCAGTAAACGCCCCATCTGCCATAGCCTGATTATAACCGGCAATAATAGCTTGACTAATCTTTTCTTTCATTTTCTCTTGCATATTCATCTGTAATCTATCCTTTCTGAACGCCCAGCGGCTTTATACTCACATTTAAAGAGTTTTTAAGTACACTCTCGTTATTGGGTTCAAGCTCGTAATCAACTCTCAATTTTCCGCTTAAATCCATAAAATCAAATTCAATCCCATCAGTTTTAATGAGAGTTCCTATCTCACCGTAAGGGGTGGGATACAAACAAAGCTTTTCTGTTCCTGCCTCATAATGAAGCTGCATATTAAACTTTCCTTTTCTTCCAACAAGAACATTATTCTCCCAGACTTTAATTGTGGTTGTTGTATCAGGGAAACCTGTCATTTCGCTTTCTTCATACTTAATGTAATATTTCCCGTTCAATATCCCAAATTTACCGGGGGTTTGCAGCTCTATTGCATCAAGCTCCTCACCATCTGCAAACTGTCTGGTTTTTATACTTACCAAAACATTATTTTCCATATTCTTCACCTAATAACTTTCAATGTCAATTTTATGAACTGCACCATCAATCTTTTTATCAAGAAACATTCCTGCCAACTCTGAAAATCCATTAACAGAATCACTTACATAATATTGCGCCGAACCGTGCTGTCTGTTACAGAGCATATCATTTTCTTCAAGACGTTTCTTAGCATATATCGCAGCCTCTGCACCTGTGTCAATCAATTTTACCTCATCACCCATAATCTCACGAATAATACCGCTGAGCAGTGGATAATGAGTGCAACCTAAAATCAAAGTGTCAACCCCTGCTTCCTTTAAGGGCATAAGATATTCTTTTGCTATTAATCGTGTAGCATCGCTGTCAATATATCCGTTTTCAACAAGAGGTACAAACATAGGACAGGCTTTACTGAATACCTCAAATCCTGAGTTTTCACGTTTTAATGTTTGCAGATATTTTCCGCTGTTGATTGAGCCCTGTGTACCTATAACACCAATCTTTCCGTTTTGGGTAACAGCTGATGCGGCAGCACATGCCGATTCTATAACCCCTGCAATTTCTGTCCTGAATTCATCCTGAATATGGGGAAGAGATGCACTGCTTGCCGTTCCGCAAGCAATTATAATATATTTGATATCAAAAGTTTTCAGAAATCTGACATCCTGTTCGGTATACTTAAGTATGGTTTCCGGACTTCTGCTACCATAAGGAACACGTCCTGTATCACCAAAATATATTATATCCTCACCGGGCATTATCTCCATTACCTTTCTGACACAGGTAAGTCCGCCCAAGCCGGAATCAAAAATTCCAATTGGTCTGTTATCCATAATCAGGCTCCTTTCAACATAGTAAATAGTGGTTTTCATATTTGAAGTGCAACAAAAATATGATGCATAATATTCAAATCGAAGGGCAAAGCCCTCTCCCGAAGGTGTACAAAGGTACTCCGAGGGTGAGATTTGAGCATTAGGCGCATATTTTTTAGCACTTAGGGCATTTGGCTAATGCTATCAACCTATCAACCAATTCACTGTAACTTACACCGCTGGCTTCCCACATTTTCGCATACATACTGATTGATGTAAAACCCGGGAGGGTATTTATCTCGTTGAGGTAGAACTGTCCTGTTTCTTTATTTACAAAGAAATCTACTCTGGAAAGACCACGACATTCACAAGCCTTGTATGCCTTAACAGCATTTTCTCTTACCTTTTCAACAATATCTGCATCAAGCTTTGCAGGTATTGTAAGCACTGATGCTGCATTATTATATTTAGCATCATAGTCATAAAACTCTGCCGCCGGAGCAATTTCTCCAAGCATAGGAGCCGCTTCAGGGTCTAAATCACCGATAACGCTGCACTCAACCTCTGTACCAGTCATCATTTCTTCAACAAGAAGCTTATAATCATGTTCAAAAGCAAGCTTAATTCCCTCAATTAATTCTTCTCTGTTATGGGCTTTTGTTATACCCACAGAAGAACCTGCATTTGCCGGCTTAACAAAACAGGGATAGCCAAGCTTTTCTTCAATCTCCGCAACCTTATCTTCACCTGTTTTTATCTCTACCCAATCTGCCTGAGGAATGCCCGCTCTTGCAAACATTGCCTTTGCCATACATTTATCCATACATACAGCACTGCCGATAACACCTGTTCCCACATAAGGAATGCCTGCAAGCTCGAGTAATCCCTGAATTGTTCCATCTTCACCATTTTTTCCGTGGAGAACAGGAAATACAACATCTATATCGTATGTAATAATTTCGCTCTCGGCAAATCTGATTATTTCTTTTCTTTCTCTGTCAGGCAAAAT
This sequence comes from Ructibacterium sp., assembly GCA_045603605.1. GTDB lineage: Bacteria > Bacillota > Clostridia > Monoglobales > Monoglobaceae > Ructibacterium. Next base: position 38,521 of record JAZUMJ010000092.1, read on the forward strand.
TGCACAACGCTCAAAATTCCAATTTTCAGGGTCGTTAAGTTCACTCAATCCATCTGCATCTCCGTCATAATAATACCAACCTCCGTCTTTGGAAATAGCAATCTTATGTACTTCATATTTCTCAGAATCAATATTCCTTAAAACTGATGCCGCAGACAAAAGTGACACCTCATGTTCACTTGATGCTCCGCCAAAAATTACGCAAAGTTTAATTTTATTCATAATATAAACACTGCCTTTCTGATATTTTCAAGTTTCACACAGAAACCCACATTAACATATATTTATACAATTATACATTGTACCTCAAATAATAAAAAAAATCAAGATGTATAAAGTAAAAAATTACGGAAAGAATTAACCTATAACTATTATTTTTCACGAAAGGAACAATTTGTATGAAATACATACTTAAAATCTTAACTTTATTTCTTATTCCGCTTTGCCTGTCCACTGCAATTATATGCAGTGTTGGAACAATGACAGGAAATATCTCCGATAATGTTTTAAGACTTCACGTCGTTGCAAACAGCGACACCTCTTATGACCAAGCTTTAAAACTAAAGGTAAGGGACAGAATTATCCATGATTTTTCACCTATTTTCTCGACTTCGGATAACGCTGAATCTTCTGCCTCCTTAGCCTATGACCACAGTTATCTTATGGTAAAGTCAGCTGTTGATGAACTGCGTAAAAACGGCTGTTTATACCCTGTTTCTATAAAAATCGGTCAGCAAAAATTCCCTACAAAAAGCTACGGCAATGTCCGTCTTCCTGCAGGGGAGTATAATGCAATAACATTAAAAATCGGCGGAGCATCAGGTCAAAATTGGTGGTGTGTTATGTATCCGCCTCTATGCTTGACTAACGGCGTTGTAGAAGCAGACCAAAAAACTCTTGACAAATTACGAAACGAACTTACCGCAGAAGAATTTGACCTTATTACCAAATCCAAAAATCCCAACATTAAGTTTAAATTTAAGATTGCTGAAATTTTAGGAAAATATTTTTAGACTTACTTTACATTTATACTTGTCCTGAAATACGACTCTCTGTATTGAGTAGGGGTCACGTTTTCAAACTTTTTAAACAGTTTCATAAAATACTTGTTATCGTTAAACCCTACCTGATATGCAATTTGGTATATCTTCGCATTTGAATTCAAAAGAAGATTTTTCGCCTCTTTTATTCTCACCGAGTTAATGTATTCGCACAGGCCCATCCCCCATTCTGCTTTGAAAAGCTGTGAAAGGTAATCAGGGTTATAATGAAAAACTCCTGCAACATCTGCCGCAGTAATCTGTTCATCGAAATGAAGTTTTATCCATTGGTCTATTTTAAAAAGCAGTGCTTTCCTTTTCTTCATAACAGAGCTTTGATTTTCAGATTTTTGCTCTGCCATACAATCATCGGCAAGTCTGTTCAGCAGAATGTTCATATAACAGTTACATATATTCTGCCGAAAAACATCATTGGTATAATTCTTCTTAACCGCATCTATCATCTGGTTGAAAATTATGTAATATGGTTCCGGATTTGAAAGAGAACCAAACTCAGGAATTATTAAATGCTTTTCTGTTCTTTCAAAATTCTCTTCTGTTGTATATCCCTCGGGCAAAGAAAAATGACACCAAAAATGGGATTGGTTATCCCTAACCGGAGCATATCCGAAATGCTCAACATCAGGGAAAAGAATAATAAAGTCTCCTTTTTCCATCAAATATTCATTTCCCATCTGTGATATAGGCATTTTTCCGCTGATATTCATCAAAAGCACAGCACTTTTCAGAATTCTTCGTGGATGAGCATGATTATCCTTTGCCACATACTTCCCTGCCGAATAAAAATCAACACCTTTATCTATTGGCAATTTTAAATAATTCATATAGGATTTGTCCACCTTTGTTAGATTTTTGTATGTTTTATTAAAAAAATCATTATGATATTATCAAGCTGTAGTATTGATTATACTATTTATTGAAATTACTGTCAACATTAAACAAAAAAAGGAGAGAGAAAAATGATTCTTCATAAACGCCCTTTACTTAAGGAAGTTACTATAAAAGATGGGTTTTGGACACCCTATCTTGAGAATATACGAACAGTAACCATCCCTCACGTATTTAAGAAATTTGAGGAAACAGAATACATAAAGAACTATGAGGAAATTGCAAAAAAAAGCGGTGCGGCACACAGCGGTCCTTCATTTTCAGACGGACTTGTTCTTGAAAGTATCCGTGGCACAGCAGATTTTCTTGCACTTTGCTATGATGAAAAAACAGATAAGTATTTAGATGAATTAATTAAAAAAATCGGGGATGCTGCAGATCCTGATGGTTTTATCAGCACAAGAATAATTCAGGATAATCCTGAGTGGCGTTGGGGTGAAAACGGCGGAGATATTATTTCGAGCCATTGTTTATACAACCATGGTGCATTAATTGAGGCGGCAATAGCACACTATAATGCTACAGGGAAAAAATCTCTTTTAAAGATTGCTGTAAAGGCTGCTAATTTAATTTGCGGATATATCGGATACAGCCCCAAAAAAGAAATTGTTCCGGGACATTCTCTGCCGGAAGAGGCTTTTATAAAGCTATACAGATTATTCAGGGATGATGCATCTTTAAAGGACTTTGCGAAAGAAAACAATGTAAACAAAGAGAATTATCTTGATGTTGTTGGCTTTTGGTTTGACAAAAGAGGCAATAGCCAAACTGATAAGTTCTCAAAAGAATACCATCAAAATCATCTTCCGTTCCTTGAGCAAACAACTGCTGAAGGTCACGCCGTAAGAGCAGGTCTTTTCTATGCAGGAGCTGCAACATACGCAATCGAAACAGAAAACCAAAAGTTTAAGGACACCTTGGATATTTTGTGGGATAATGTTACAAGCAAGAAACTTCATATAAACGGCGGTATAGGAACACGTCACGATATAGAAGGCTTTGACAAGGATTATGAACTTCCAAACGATGCATATCTTGAAACCTGTGCAGCAATTGCAATGTGTTTCTGGAATGGAGAAATGGAACTTCTTGAGCAGAATGCCAAATACTTTGATTGCTTTGAATTAAGCCTTTACAATAATGTCTTGAGCGCTATTGCCCCTGATTTTACACATTATTTCTACGAAAACCCGTTAATAAATACTAAAAAGCTTCATCGTTGGGAATGGCACGGCTGTCCTTGCTGTCCGCCAATGCTTTTGAAACTGTATTCATCACTTGGAACATACATTTATTCTCTTGGAGAAAACGAAGTTTGTGTTAATATGTATATTGGCAGTGAATTAAACACTGATTTAATAAACATCACCCAAGACAACAAGGCATTTAAAATAAATTCTAAAGGTAAGGAAATAACACTTAAATTCCGTATTCCTGCATATGCCGATAATTTTGAATTATCATTAAACGGTACTGCTATAGACTACAAAATTAGTCAGGGTTACGCTGTAATCAACGGAATATTTGACGGAGATGTTCAGGTTAAATTTGACGAAATTCCAAAGCGAATTTTTGCAAATCCCAAAGCAGAGGCAGACAAGGGTATGGTTTCATTTATTAAAGGTCCATATCTGTTATGTGCAGAAGGAATTGATAACAAGGGCAATATTGATTTTGAAATTGCAGAAAACCCACAGCTTGAGGCAACAGAAACAGGTGCTAAAGGTAAAACCGCCGACGGAAATGAATTTATACTTGTCCCCTACTATAACTGGGGTAACAGAAATAATGAAGACGAAGAAACACTTATGGCAGTGTGGTTTAAACAACAGGGAATGTATTCTGATGAAAAATTGGATAACTATCTAAGTGGCAGATTATACGGAAATTATGATAAGGTGTAAAAACGTTCTGCAAATAACGGCGAGGTTTTCTTGATGAAAACTTCGCCGTTTGTTAGTTGCGGGACGTCGAGGACGCCGTCCCCTACAATTTATTCACATTTGCTGTAGACACCGACTTTTTGACAGCCCGATTTCTTTTTCATTTCCGCTTTTTAGAAATTGTCAATTTATTTATAAAATTGTTGATTGACATTTCATAATAATTTAATTATAATTGAATTAAAATAAAATCAATTTACCAAAAGGAGTATCCCTATGATTTTCAATCAAAACTGGCAAGGACATATTATAAAAGATAAAAAATATAGTGATGGATTTAAGGTAAACGTTCCGGGAAATATCCAAAAAGATTATGCTGAACATATGGGCTGGGGCAACCTTAATTGGATGGATAATTGCAAAAAATATTTGGAGATTGAGGATTATTTCTGGAGTTATAAGACAGATATTGAATATAAAGCATCTGTTGATGAAAAGGTTTTCTTTGTTACAAAAGGTATTGAGTATGAATATGATATTATTTTAAATTCAAAAGTTCTTCTTCACCACGAAGGAATGTATACCAAAGTTGAACTTGACATTACTGATGAGTTAAGAAACGGCAACAGCCTTGAGATACTGATTTATCCTCATCCTAAGCGTGAGGGAGCACCCGAGGGCAGAGCACAAGCTGATCAGTGTTGTAAGCCTGCTGACGAATATGGTTGGGACTGGCATCCGAAAGTTTTGATTTCAGGGCTTTGGGAAGAAACCTATATCGAAACAAGAAAGGATAGCTACATAAATAATGCTGAACCCTCCTACACTCTTTCAAAAGATCTAAAGAGTGCCGATATATATTTTGATATTGACTGCAACGGAGAAACAACAATTGAAATCCGTGATATGGAAAACAACTTGGTTTATACAGGAACAAATAAAAACATTCATCTTGATAACATTAACCTTTGGTGGTGCAACGGACAAGGCACACCTTACCTTTACAGTTGGGTTGTTAAATCCGAATCAGATGAAAAGTGCGGAAGAATTGGATTTAAGAAAGTTAAGCTTGTTATGAACGACAATGCATGGGCAAAGCCTGTGGAATTTCCAAAAACAAGGAGTACCGCACCTATCACTATAGAATTAAACGGCAGACGGATATTTGCAAAAGGCAGTAACTGGGTTAACCCCGAAGTATTCACTGCAACAATAACACCTGAGCTTTATAAAATCCAGGTTCAGTTTGCAAAGGATGCTCATATGAATATTTTGCGTTGTTGGGGCGGTGCAGTTGTGGACAAAGACCCATTCTTTGATTATTGCGATGAAATGGGAATTATGGTATGGCAAGAATTTCCGCTTGCTTGTAACAATTATGTGGGCACATCCAAATATTTAAAAATTCTTGAACAGGAAGCAACTGCTGTAATCAAAAGACTTCGCTCCCGTGCCTGTCATATTCTATGGTGCGGCGGCAATGAGTTGTTTAACGGTTGGTCCAAAATGACAGAACAATCCCACGCACTAAGACTTCTTGATAAGCTTTGTTATGAGCTTGATTTTTCAAAGCCTTATATTATGACAGCCCCCCTTAACGGAATGGGACATGGATACTATGAATTTTATGATCGTGAACTAGGCGAAACTATATTTGAAAAATACAGAAATTCCAATATGACCGCATATTCTGAGTTTGGCTGTCCATCAATTGCAAATATGGAACAGTTAAAGAAAATATTTACCGATGAGGTTATCAATGACATTACCATAAGCGAGCCTTGGACTTTGCACCACGGACTTATGGCATGGAATCCTAATTCCTGGACAAGCTTTGACATTATTGAGATTATTTTTGGTAAACAGAAATCTATGAATGACTACATTGAAAAATCAAATATTATGCAGTGCGAGGGCTATAAATGCATATTTGAAGAAGCAAGAAAGCAAAAGGGTGAATGTTCTATGGCAATGAATTGGTGTTATAATGAGCCTTGGATAACAGCTGCAGGAAATTCACTTATTGCTTATCCTGACAACAGAAAAGATGCATATTACAGTGTCCAGAACGCACTTCGTGATGTTATGCCAAGTGCAAGGTTTGAACATTTTACTTACAAACCCGGTGATATTTTATCTGCAGAATTATGGCTGCTGAACGATTCACCAAATCAGGTTTCAGACACAATTTCTGCATACATCACAATAGACGGAAAAAGAAAACATCTTCTTGATTGGAAAACAGATATTTCTGAGCCTAATACAAATATTAAGGGACACAAGGTTGAGGTTAAAATCCCCGAAACGGATACACAGCTGATAACCTTTACTCTTGAGGCAAAAAGCGGAAACAGCGAATACACACTTCTTCTTCGCAATGACCCGCCCGCTCCAAAAGTTCCCAATGCACTTAATTTCTAAAATAACTGTCTATTGACGTTTTTTGTAGAATATGTTAAAATAATGGCATATTTATATTGGGGGAGATTACAATGAATAATAATTCAGGAAAAACATTTTTAATTATCGCTTTTACAGTTCTGGCGATTACCTTGATTTCATCAGCCGCTGCATTAATAACTATATTTAATAGTGAAAAAGATACCGACACAGCATCTTCAACACCTGTTCAAACAGCCTCCGATGTGGAATTTGAGGCTCCTCCTGTAACTCAAGCACCGGTTGTTACACCATCACCCACCGTAACACCTACAGTAAAACCTACAGAAAAAATTATAAATTATTATGTACGAAAAGAATGGGGAGATAAGGCATCTCAAAAGGGTGCATATCAGTATTATGATGGAGCTGTTGCAGAAGCGAACAAGTACTCCTCTTATACCGTATTTGATGCAAATGGCCGTGCATTGTATACATCGCCATATATAGAGCCAAAAGATAATTATTATCGAGTTAAGAAAAGTTGGAATAGTACTGATCAAAAAGGTGCCTTTGAGAACTACGAAGGTGCAGTTAGATGTGCAAACGAGAATCCGGGTTATACTGTATATTCGCCATCCGGGGAACCCCTTTATACATCAAAGTAAATGAGAAACAGCCACGTTTGTATGCGTGGCTGTTTCTTCTCTTTAAGGAGAACCGATAATCAGGAAATGAATTTCACTATCGGGTTTTATCCTTCAATATTAATGCTTATTGCTGCAGATTGAGGTGGGATGCTGTATGTCATAGCTCCGCTGTGTGAACCTGAAATCTTCATCCCAACTTCTAAATCATCAATTTTATAAATTCTTCTGTCCATTCCTCTTGTGATAACAGTTTCGTCGCTTACAACAAGAACTATTTCAGTTTCACCATTTGAAACTGTAACAAGTTCCTCTTCGATTGCTGTTATTTCACCTTCAAAAGCAACAGTTTCAATCTCAACCTCTTCTACTACAACAGGATTTTCAAAACGAACAACCTGAGCAGTTGTCTGAGGAGGAATGCTCGCTGTCATTTCTGCACTATATTCAATACCGAGAACTGTTTCAACAGCTATATCCTCTTTTTCACCATCTACAAATTTGGTGTTCTCATCAAACTTAACCAAAACTTCACCAAGGAAGCTGTCTGAAACAAGGATTGAACCATCTTCGTTAACGGCAGATACACTTACAATTGCAGGGTTAACAATCTTATATGTTTTATCAGCGTTTTCACTGTAATAACCATTTAAAACTTCGGATACAAATGAAATTGGAACATATGTTGTGCAATCATCAACCAATGTTGGTGCTGCGCCTAAAGACTGGGGTGCACGGCGTGAGAATGCATATTCGTCCTTGTCAATTGCCATTGTGATAAACTGAGCACCTTTAATTACGTCGATTGACCAATTCTCTTCGTTCCAGTTTACCTGATAACCTAAACCCTCTGCAACTGCACGGAGAGGTATCATAAGGCTTTCGCCAACCATAACCGCTTCAACTCCGTCAACAACCGCACCGTTAACAACAGGTGCCTCAACGATTTCTTCAGCAGGAATGTTTACAGGAACTTCCTCTTCTGCTCTTGGCATTGCAAAAACTCCGCCGGTTGAAATAAGTCCTAATGCTGCAATTGATGCAACAATTCTCTTTGAATTTTTTCTCATTATTTTTCCTCCATAAAATATGTTATTTTCTTTTTTTATTCATCGGTTTTTCAACCGACTCATTTCATTAGACAGTAATTTTTTAAAAAAGTTCCATAAATTTTAAAAATTTTTATATTAAAAGAAACGGCAAGGTTTTCAATAACAAAACCTTGCCATCGGCTAGTCAGATTGTCATTCCAAGTGCAACAAAAATTTAGTGTGAGTCTTGTTAAAGAGGGCGTGTACAGCCTAAGTGCGTAAAAATATGATGAAAAATGCTCAAATTGGAGGACATAGTCCCTCTGCCCGACGGTGTACAAAGGTACTCCGAGGGTACAATTTGAGCATTCTGTTAAAATTTCCACAATTGTAAGTGCAACAAAAATTTAGTGAGATTTGTTCAATTCGAGGGTTGCCAAGGCAGGCGTGTACCACCTAAATGCGTAAAAATATGATGAAAAATGCTCAAATTGGAGGACATAGTCCCTCTGCCCGACGGTGTACAAAGGTACTCCGAGGGTACAATTTGAGCATTTGGCGCATATTTTTAGCACGACTTAAATGAATCCGATTTGTTCTATCCCTTTATCCTCATCCTTGATTATTGAGCCTGCAGCGGGGATATTTCTGCTTCTGTATTTGGTGTGATTTGCTATGCCGCTTGTTTCGGCAAGGGAAATCTGTTTCAGGGTTGCGTTCTTTCTTAATGTCATTACGCTGACGCCCTGACTTGACCTTGTTGTCTTAACAGGGATTTTTTCTGTATTAACTGTGAGGGCTTTATCCTGTGAGCTGACAAGAACCACATCGGTATCTTCTTTGAGATACAACATTCCAACGATAGGCGACTTAACAGAAAATGCACCTGTAAGCTTTTTACGGTTGGATTTTGTTTCGTAGCTTGCAAGAGGAATTTTTGCACATTTGCCGTTTTCAAAAGCAAAGAGCAGATGTCCTTTATAATCTCCTGAAAGAACCATTCCCACAACATCTGCCTTGCTGTCCATCTCCACAAGGTTGGGGATATATTCACCAAGCAGACTTGCCTTTGAATCGGGGATATCACTTGCCTTAATCTTAAATACCTCGCCGTTGCTTGCAAAGAACAAAATCTCTGCACGGTTAGAGGTTTCCTCTTCCTGAATTATTTTATCATCATCCTTAAGACGCTGTTCTCCGCTTGTTCTCAAGGAAACAAGAGAAATCTTCTTCAAATAATTCTGCTCGGTTCTAAACAGCTTGATTGCATAATCTTCAACTGTATCCTCAATTTCAGGTTCGTCTATGTCAACCTCAGTAAGCAGTTGAGTTTTTCTGTCAAAGCCATATTTCTTAGCCGCCTCTTTAAGCTGTTTTTCAATAACCTTGTTTACCTTTGCCTTGCTGTTTCTGGTTGCCTCAAGCTCGGCAATCTCCTCTTTAAGCTTTTCAATCTCGGCAGTTCTCTTTAGGATATAGTCCTTATTAAGATTACGGAGTTTTATCTCTGCAACATATTCCGCCTGAACCTCATCAATGCCAAAGCCCGCCATCAAATTTGGCACAACCATAGCATCTTCTTCGGTTTCACGGACAATCTTGATTGCCTTATCAATATCTAAAAGGATAAGTTCAAGACCCTCCAAAAGATGGAGTTTCTCACTCTTTTTCTCAATATCATAAGCAATTCCCCTAAGGACACAGCTACGCCTGAAACGGAGCCATTCGCAAAGGATATCATTGACTCCCAAAACCATAGGCGAGCCTTCAACAAGGATGTTAAAATTACAGCCAAAGCTGTCCTGCAAAGGTGTCATACGATATAGCTTTGTCATCAATTTATCAGGGTCAGTCCCTCTCTTTAAATCAATTGTCAGCTTAAGACCCTTTTTGTCGGTTTCGTCACGGATATCAGAAATTTCTTTCACCTTTCCGTTCTTAACAAGATCAACAATCTTCTCGACAATTGCCTCAACAGTGGTGGTGTACGGAATTTCCTTAATATCAATACAGTTCTGCTTCTTATCATATTCATACTTGGCACGCATTTTAAAACTGCCTCTGCCTGTTTTATATATCTCACGCATCTCATCACGATTATATATAATTGACCCGCCAAATGGAAAATCAGGTGCAGGCATAACGTCAAGCAGGTCTGCCTCAGGGTCTTTCATAACCTGAATTGTAGCCTCGCATAATTCTCTCAGGTTAAAACAGCAGATATTAGATGCCATACCAACAGCAATACCCTGATTTGGATTTGCTAAAACATTAGGGAATGTGGTAGGCAAAAGCACCGGTTCTTTCATTGTTCCGTCATAGTTATCAACAAAGTCAATGGTGTTCTTATCCATATCCCTGAATATCTCACTGCAAACCTTAGCAAGACGAACCTCTGTGTAACGGGATGCCGCATATGCCATATCCCTTGAATACTGACGTCCAAAGTTACCCTTTGAGTCAACAAGGGGCAAAAGCAATGAACCGTTCCCCTCTGTCAAACGAACCATTGTTTCGTATATAGCCTGATCACCGTGGGGATTTAAACGCATTGTCTGTCCCACAACATTTGCAGACTTGGTTCTGTTTCCTGAAAGAAGCCCCATCTTATACATTGTATAAAGAAGTTTTCTGTGTGACGGCTTAAACCCGTCAATCTCAGGGATTGCACGGGATATAATAACGCTCATTGCGTAGGGCATATAATTTTGTTCCAGAGTATCGGTTATCTGTTGTTCTTCAATTATCGGATTTTTCATATTTCAAAAACTCCTCTACATTAAATCGGTCATATCAATAAACTCATGACCAAAGTTTGCAATATGCTCTTTTCTGCCTGCCAGATTATCACCGAGAAGCAGGTCAAACATTTCCTGTGTTTTAACCACATCATCGGGCATAACCTTTATCAATCGACGTGTTTCGGGGTTCATTGTTGTTTCCCACATCATTTCGGGTTGGTTTTCACCAAGACCCTTACTTCTTTGGATTGTGTATTTCTTGCCCTCAAGCTTTTTCAAAATATCGGCTTTTTCTGTTTCATTAAAGGCAAAATAGCTGTTATCCTTATGGGTTATCTCATAAAGAGGAGATTCTGCAATATACACAAACCCCTTATCAATAAGAGTAGGTGCAAGACGATATATCATTGTAAGAACCAGTGTTCTTATTTGATAACCGTCAACATCGGCATCGGTACAAATAATAATCTTGCTCCAACGAAGATTGTTTAAATCGAAAGAATTTAAATCCTTGTTATGCTTGCTTGAAATCTCAACACCGCAGCCCAAAACCTTTAATAAGTCAACAATAATATCACTCTGGAATATCTTGTTATACTCTGCCTTTAAGCAGTTAAGAATTTTACCACGGATTGGGATAATAGCCTGAAATTCACTGTCCCTGCCAAGCTTACAAGCACCAAGAGCAGAGTCACCCTCAACAATATAAACCTCTCGCTTGGTCACATCCTTACTTCGGCAATCCACAAATTTCTTAACTCGGTTTGCCACATCTAAGGTTCCGCCAAGCTTTTTCTTAACATTTATCCTTGTTTTCTCTGCAGTTTCACGGCTTCTCTTATTAACAAGAACCTGTCCGCAGATTTTCTCTGCGTCCATCTTATTCTCAATAAAATAAATACCAAGCTGTTCACGGAGGAAATCCGTCATTGCATCCTGAATAAACTTATTTGTAATCGCCTTTTTGGTTTGGTTTGCATAGCTTGTCATTGTGGAAAGAGAATTTCCAACCAAAATCAAGCTGTCCTCAATATCCGAAAACTGAATTTTACTTTCGTTTTTGGTATATTTATTATTCTGTTTCAGGTATTGGTCGATTGCATAAACAAAGGCATTTCTTACCGCCTTGTCAGGAGAACCGCCAAACTCAAGAAAGCTTGAATTGTGATAATATTCGATATAGTTATTGGTATTGTTAAAACAAAATGCAAAGCTCATTTTTACCTTGTATTCGTCTAAATCCTCACGGTCACGTCCCTTTCTCTCCGCCTCAATGTAATAGGGCGATGTAAGTTCGGTGCCTGCTGACAGTTCCTTTACATAGTCAACAATTCCGTTTTCGTAATAATATTCAAACTCATCAAATACTCCGGGGGCAGTTTCATTTTTCAAAACAAACTTAAGTCCCGGATTTACCACAGACTGACGTTTAAGTGTGCTTTGATAAAAATCAAGAGGAATATCAATATCGGTGAAAACCTCAAGGTCGGGCTTCCACTTCGTTTTCGTTCCTGTATGACGATGACGAAACTTAGTCTTTTCAAGTCCGCCGATATTCTTTCCCTTTTCAAAATGGAGGTTAAATTTATGGCCATCACGAAGAACCTCAACATCCATATATTCGGAACTATACTGAGTGGCACAAGAGCCAAGACCATTTAAACCCAACGAAAACTCATAGTTTCCACCTGAGTTATTCTTATACTTACCCCCTGCATACATCTCGCAGTATACAAGCTCCCAGTTATAACGTTTTTCACGTTCATTATATTCCACAGGGCAACCTCGTCCAAAGTCCTCAACCTCGATAGAATGGTCTAAAAAACGGGTCACGTTAATAAGTGTGCCGTGTCCCTCTCTTGCCTCGTCTATTGAGTTTGAAAGAATTTCAAACATTGAATGTTGACAGCCCTCTATTCCATCCGAACCGAATATTACAGCCGGACGTTTGCGGACTCTATCCTCGCCTTTAAGTGAGGATATACTGGAATTATCATACTTGTTTGAAGCCATCTGCTTACCTCCAAATAAAATTTCCTATTATAACCACATTATTTTACCACAAAATATAGCGGTTGTCAAAAATTTTAACCACAATTTAATATTAATTTAAAAAAACGAGGGTAAAAAGCCTTGCACAGAACACCATTGCTGTAGGGGACGATGCCCACATCGTCCCGAAATTCAATTTTTTTTAATATTCCCTTGCAAAACATATTTGATTATGATATACTTATGGTGCGACATAGTTTAATATTGAAGATTCGGCGGAACGCCCTTTTATTGGCAAAAGGTGTTTCCCTTATTTTAGTGTCCGCTGAAATAATGTTAAACTGTGTCGCAACTTTTAACAAGGGATTCGCTTTTTCGGTGCATTCCTTGTCAGGAATGCACTTTTTTTGTGTTACAGAGGGGAGGGAAACTTGATGACTGATTATAAAAAGTTGTACTATGGTTTATATTATGCAGTAGAAGATTCACTTGAAACAATGGAAGAAACTGAGTTACAGGTTTATAACACAATGAGTACCTTAATGGAAACAATGGCTAAATATGAAAAGGCGAAAGCAAAATTAAAAAAGGCACATATCTATACCAGTAAAATGCTTAAAGAACTGATTGAACTTGACGAAAAAGCTGAAATATAGGTATAAATGTTCGGCTTTATTGCAACCATATAATTTGAAAGGAGCGGTTTTCGCTCCTTTTGCTTTTTGTAACAGTTTTCATCCTTTAAAAACCTTATTCTTATTGGGTTTTGCACTAAATTATAAAAAACTGAATTTTTTTTAAAATAATGCTTGCATTTTCCAAAGAAATGGTGTATACTATTACCTGTTGTTAACGGGGTGTGGCTCAGTTTGGTAGAGTACCTGAATGGGGTTCAGGTGGCCGCTGGTTCGAATCCAGTCACTCCGACCATACAAAAGGACTGTCTCACTAAAAAAGTGAGGCAGTCCTGATTTTTTATCCTGCTTCTCTCTGATTTCTGTATTTTTCTCTTGTTGCATATCCGCCTCGAATATGCCTCTCCTGTTTATTTTCAAGCAACACAGCCCGCACCTGTTCGGACAAGCCATGATTAATTTTTAAAAGTCGTTCTGTAACATCTTTATGTACTGATAGATGAACATTGATACTTTTCGTCAAGTCCTATGTCTGCAAGGAGCCTTAGGTATATGTCAATATGCCCATCTTCTGCCACCTCAATTCGGTCTATGACACGCTTTAGCATCTCGTTGGTAATCTCTGCAGTACTCAGAATATCGCCTATGCTCTTAAATGTATCAGTAAGTCCGTATTCGAGCTTATCCGCTTGTGTGATGCCGAACCTCACCATCTTAATTTTCTCTTCCAGCTTTTTAATTTCGGCATTGGTGGACTCGGTCTTTTCTTTTAGGTCTTCCATTGAGATAACCTCATTGTCATACATATCGACATATCTTTGTCGGCTCTTTTTGAGTTTTTCTATCTCTTTTGCTATCTCTTTTTCGGTTTTAAGATTTTGGTGCATCGGTTCGTAATTCTTATTGAAGTCTTTAATTATTTTCTTAATAACCTTTTGCTTGTCCTCTATTAAGCCTGTAAGATATTTCTTGATAGAATCAAGTAACTCACCTTCATCTATGACCGTCTTGTTATTACAGAAATCTGCTCCGTTGATATTCCGCCCGCAGCATACCCATGTGTATTTATAACCGCTTTTTACCTTTCGTTTTGCTTGCCTGAAGAAGTGTCCGCAGTCTGTGCATTTAAGTAAGGTACTGAATACATGCTTACAGTCCTTTCGCTGTCCCTGAGAGAATTTTTGCTTGTTTGTTTCCATCTTCTTTTGAGCAAGTTCAAAGGTGTTCATATCTATAATCGCAAGTTCAGGTCTTTCGGCAACTTTCCATTCTTCTTCAGGTTTATAAATTCTGTCGCCTGTCAGAAAATCCTTTACTTCTTCTTTGCCATTGATGATAATTCCGCAGTACATTCTGTTAGTGAGAATTCTGCAAATTCCGTTTTGGGTCCACTTGCATCCTCGCTTTGTTTTTATGTTTTCTTCGTTAAGGATTTTTGCGATTTTGCTTGCACCATATTCCTCGTTTATGTACATTTGATATATTCGGCGAACTACATTTGCTTCAAAGGTGTTAATGTTTAGGTTAAAGTAATCGCCGATGGTTTTGTCATAACCGAATATGATGTTTGGTACTCTGCCTTTTTCTGCATTAAGGCTTTTACTGAACTTAATTCTTTTGGATGTGTTTTCACTTTCCTGTTGTGCTACCATCGCAAGCATGGTGAGCACCAATTCTCCGTCTTCGGTTGATAAATTAGTGTTTACGAATACAACCGGGATTCCTATAGCTTTCAGTTCTCTTATTGATTGCAGGAAGTCCACCACATTTCTTGCCATTCTTGATATGTCTTTCGTTACCACCATATCGAACTTGCCAAGCCTGGCATCTCTCATAAGTCTCATAAATTCAGGACGCATTCGCATCTGTGTTCCTGAAATGCCTTCGTCTGCATACATATGAACAATTTCGTGGTTGTTTCTTTCAGCAAATTCACCATAGAATTTCT
>JAZUMJ010000093.1:0-7521 GCA_045603605.1 Ructibacterium sp.
TGCACGTTCAACCTGATTTGCATTGGTGATTGGCATAATTCCGGGGATAATCGGAACTGTAATTCCTGCCTCCCGAATTTTATATAAAAAATTGTATAAAAGATTATTATCAAAAAACATCTGTGTAGTAAGAAAATCACAGCCTGCATCAACTTTTTCTTTAAGCCGCTTTATATCGTCCTTTTGATTGACACTTTCCGGATGAATTTCAGGATAGCAAGCTCCACCGATACAAAAATCAGGGTTTGCTTCCTTTAGTTGTATAACAAGGTCAATTGCGTGGCTGTAATCCCAATTAGTTCGGTCTGCATCTTCAAGAGCCGGAGGAATATCACCACGAAGTGCCATAATATTTGTAATTCCGGCCGACTTGATTTCCTCGATTTTTTGCTTAACTGTTTCCTTGGTAGAGGATACACAGGTAAGGTGTGCCAAGGTTGGAACTCCATAGAGTTCCTTGATGTTTTTGGCTATATCAAGAGTATATCTGCTTGTGCCGCCTCCGGCACCATATGTAACGCTCATAAATGAAGGCCTGAGCTTGGCAATCTCTTCAGTTGCAGTTTTCACGCTTTCAAAACTCGTTTCTGTCTTAGGCGGAAAAACCTCAAAAGAAAGAGAATGAACTTCGCTGTTTAGTATATCTATAATCTTCATTTGAAATATCCTTTCAATAGGTTATATGTTTATCACTATCTATAATACATTTTATATTAAAAATTGTCAAATTTACAAGATAATCGTTGGATACACTCATTGTGATAAAAGTTTTACTCTACCGCCTCGTACATACCCTTTGCTGCATCTTTAAATGCAGTATCTTTAACCTCAAGTACTCGGACACTTACAGGCTTGGCACCAAACTCTATAGTGATAACATCCCCCACCTTAACATCGTAAGAGGCACGGGCAACCTTTCCGTTTACACTGACTCTGCCTGTGTCGCAAGCTTCATTTGCCACGGTTCTGCGTTTAATTAATCGTGATACTTTTAAATATTTATCAAGTCGCATATGAATTTCTCCTATTTTAACAGTTTAAATTTTGTAAGTAAATTAGCAATTTTTTCACCTTTTGGAAGTTGTAAAATATCACTTCTCTGAATTGCACCAACTGCAAAGGCAGCAAAGAAATATACAATTGCACATATGCCTATTTCACATATAATAACAAGTTTTTTCATTGTTGCACCGCCATCTGCAAGCAGATAGCTTTCGCTTGTAATAATTGTTCCGAGAACAAATCCCACTGCTCCCATTATTATTGCCGCAAACAAGGGTTTAAATATAAATTCTTTCCATTTAAATTTAATTTCAGCGTGTTTGATTATTCCACGCATATTCAAAACGGCAATAACAAGATAACATATAAATGTTCCAACAGGTGCACCATCAATTCCCAAATAGGGGATGAAGAAGAAGTTAAATAAAACCTTTGCAAGTCCGCCTATCAGCATATTTATAACAGGATAATACACCTTGCCGTATGCCTGAAGTATTGCATTTGTAATTGATACAACTGCAACCGGAATAATTGCAATTGATAAGATTGCAAGAACTGTTTCTGCGTTAAAGTCGCTAAAGAGTATGTATAAAACCTCTTTAGAAAGGCAACACATACCCAATGCACAGGGAGCAGCAAATAAAACAGCAATCCGTATTGTACTTTCGGTAATTGCTCTTGCATCTAATTTTTTATCCTGTGCCAACGATGCTGAAATTGCCGGAACAACACTCATACCCAAAGCAACAACTAAGGTAAGAGGAAGATTAAACATTGTAAGAGCCTTACCTGTATACATTCCGTATAATGTGGCTGCTTGCTGTTTATAGAGTTCAAGACCTGTCCAGCCCTCTTCAGCGGCTTTTTTGAAGAAAGCAGTTCCCTCTTCGAACATAGAAGAGTAAACAGATAAAATTTCAGGACGAATAACAAGACGTCTTGTTATTGTTCCCATATCAATAAGGGTTGTTAAGCTTGACACTGATGCACCGATTGTAATAGGAACTGCAATTAAAATAAGGTCTTTTAATATTTGTTTTCTGGAACGCAATTCAAGGTCAAGGGTTGGATAAACTTTCTTTCGTCTTTGGGTAATAATATAAATTGAACCAAGAAGAAGGAATGATAGTAATGTACCAACGGTGACACCAAATATTGCACCTGCTGAGGCAAAAATTGTTTGATTATATGAAGATTTAACCTGTCTTGCAGCAAAGTCTATTGCAGAAGATAAATCCCCGTTTACAGCCATATTTGTAACAATAGATGCAAGGAGCATACCAACAACAAGCTTGGCAGTTGCTTCGATTACCTCAGATGCAGCGGTTGGGAACATATTCTGTCTTCCCTGAAAATAGCCACGGAATACAGATGCCATCGCAACAAAGAAAACCGCCGGTGCAATTGACATAATTCCGATTGATGAACCGGGAACAGAAACTAAGCCCTCTAACTGTTTATTAAAGAAATAGAGAACAAGTGCACCGATAAGTCCTATTACAGAAAGAAATCCAAATGCAGTTTGAAATATTCGCTTTGCTTCGAGTTCGTTGTCTTGTGCCATACTTTCTGCAACCATTTTTGAGATTGCAATAGGAAATCCCGCTGTTGCAATAATAAACATAAAGGTGTAAATCTGGTATGCAACATTAAAATATCCCATACCGTCATCACCAATTAAGTTAATAAGCGGAATTTTAAAAACTGCACCAATCACTTTAACAAGCAGATTGGCAATGCCTAAGATTAAGGCACCTCGTATGAAACTGTTGGATTTAGTATTTTGTTTGGTGTTCTTCAAGTATTTCATCTCCCATAATTTTATCATATTATATTATAGTATAGTTTTGCCAAAAATACAACCATATTTTTTAATAAATAAAGGATTGCAAAGATCGCAATCCTTTCTATCATTATATTGAAAGCTGTTCGTTGTGTATTTCCTCAATAGTTGTTGTAACCGAATGTTTAATAGGTTTCCATTCTACCTTCTTAAACAGAGCAATAACTGCAATAGGTACATATGAGAGCATAAATATTGGGAATGTAAATAAATTAACTATAATTCTCTTTGTTTTACAGTGAATTTGATGCCATTCCGTAATTGTTGTAATTGCACCCAAAATAAAGAATAATCCGTAGAAGTTACCTATTGTTTGAAGAAGTGTTTTTATCAATGTAAGTGTTTCAGGTGACTTTGCCATAATACCCATCGGGATTGCAACCATATTTATAACAGCACTGAGCAAAGTTAAAAGCATTGATGGCATAACAGTCATAAGCATATCAAAACAGGAAAAACTGCCTTTAAAAACTCCTGTAAACAATTTACCGCCATAATTTGCAAATACCTGATAAAAACCTTTTGCCCAACGAAGTCTTTGTGTGTATGATTGCTTAAATGTGGTAGGTTGTTCGTCATATAAAATTGCATCGGCACAGTAACCGATTGTTTCACCTTTAATAACACTGTCAACTGTGAACTCAATATCCTCGGTAAGAAGATGATGAATCCAACCGCCGTTTTTACGAATAACATCAGCGCTTACCATAAATCCTGTTCCGGATATTGCACAACTTGTATTAAGCTGCATTCTGGAATTATTCAAAAACTTAGCTTCTCTCAGGAACCAAAGGGAGTAGCCTGATGATATCCAGTTACTGCCGAAATTCTTTGAATTACGATAGCTTGTAGAAATTCTGTAGCCCTGGTCAAAGATGTTATTCATTTCCTTAATGTAGTTAGGATCAAGAAGATTATCTGCATCAAATATTATGAATGCATCATACTTTTTATCAGAATGTTCCTTGTCTATTATTTTAAACAACCAATCAAGAGCATAACCCTTACCAACTAAATCTGTGTTAAAACGTTCATATACGATTGCCCCTGCGTTTCTTGCAACTTCAGCAGTGTCATCAGTGCAATTGTCTGCAATAACAAATGTATCAATCAATTCCAAGGGGTAATTCTGAGCATTTATACTTTCTATCAGTTGCCCTATAACATCCCGTTCATTTCTTGCAGAGATTACAATTGCAAATTTATGATTTGTCTTTGCGATATGCTTATTCGGTTTCTTTAAAAGTCCTACAAAGATGTAGAAGAATTGATAAGCATAACATAAAGTAAAGAAAATAGAAATTATCCAATTTAGATAAATTATGGTTTTCATAGTAATCCCCTTATAAGTATATCCGGAATAAAACGGCAGACCCGAAAATTCCCTATAGTAAAATTAAATGCATCTTTAAAATAAAAGTGCACCCATTCATATAATTTAAAGCCTAAATATAAAAAAAATATTAATAAATAATAAACTTATAATAAACTATGCGGTTTTATGAGTTAATATAGGGTAGAAACTAACAAAAAAGTCAAAAAGTATTTGTTTAAATAGTTATAAAACAGCGTTTTTACGGCAAAAACTGGGTTTAGGTTAATTTTGTTATATCAAATATTAAGAATTTATTACAAAATTGTATTTTTATAAAATAGTTTTTGCGGTTTGATTATCTATATGTACTTGTCAACTAAATAATTCATATTTTTATATTTGAAGTTAATAATAAAAAAATTTGAAAATATTTGAAAATAATTGTTGACAAACTGTTTTAGTTGTGATACACTATTTCGGTAACCGCGCATCAAAGGTTTAAGTTTTCTTTATGAAACACCTTACATGGCGAGTCTTGGGTAATAGGAGGGATTACGAATATGTACGCAATTATTGAAACAGGCGGTAAGCAGTACAAGGTTCAGCAGGGAGATGTTGTTTTCATCGAAAAGTTGAATGTTGAGGCTGGCGAAACTGTTACATTTGATAAGGTTTTGGCAGTTGGCGGAGATGAAATCAAAGTTGGCGCACCTTATGTAGATGGCGCAAGCGTTACTGCAACTGTTGCAAAGCAGGGTAAGGCAAAGAAGATCATTGTTTACAAGTATAAGCCTAAAAAGGGTTATCACAAAAAGCAGGGTCACAGACAGCCTTATACGAAGGTTGAAATTACAGCTATTAATGGCTAATATGCGGAGAAATCCGTTTCGTAGTTTATCTTGTTTATAAAGGAGTGAATAAACATGGCTCATAAGAAAGGTATGGGTAGTACCAAAAACGGCAGAGATTCCGAGTCCAAACGTCTTGGCGTTAAGAAGGGTGACGGTCAGCCGGTATTGGCAGGCAACATTCTTGTTCGTCAAAGAGGTACTAAAATTCATCCGGGAATCAACGTTGGTAAGGGTAAAGATGATACTCTCTTCGCTTTGATTGACGGAAGAGTTAAGTTTGAACGTAAGGGCAAGGATAAGAAGCAGGTTTCTGTTTACGAAATTGCTCAGTAATTAAGTTTAAACAGGGGCTGTCGAAATCGACAGTCCCTTTTTTCAAGTTTAATTTGAGAGGAGAAACAAATATGTTTTCCGATTTTGCAAAAATTTTTATTAAAGCAGGCGATGGCGGTAACGGTGCAGTTACCTTCCATAGAGAGAAATATGTTGCTGCAGGCGGTCCCGACGGCGGTGACGGCGGAAGAGGCGGTAACGTTGTTTTTGTTGCAGATAAAAATATAAATACACTTATGGATTTTAGATATAAGCGTAAATATATTGCTGAAAACGGCGGCAATGGCAGAGACGCAAAGAGAAATGGTAAAAACGGTCAAAATTTGGAGATTAAAGTTCCTGTGGGAACATTGATAAGAGAGGCTGAAAGCAACCTTGTTATATGTGACCTTAAAGAAGACGGTCAAAATATGACCATTGCTAAAGGCGGAAGCGGCGGCTGGGGAAACGCCCATTTTGCAACAGCAACACGACAAACCCCTAAATTTGCAAAATCCGGTATGCCCGGAGATGAGATGATGGTCACTCTTGAGCTTAAGCTTATTGCAGATGTGGGTCTTTTGGGCTTTCCCAATGTAGGTAAATCAACGTTTTTATCCATAGTCAGTGACGCTAGACCTAAAATTGCCAATTATCATTTTACAACATTAAAACCTAATTTAGGAGTTGTAGATATGGGCGATGGCGGCGGATTTGTTATAGCTGACATTCCTGGAATTATTGAAGGTGCTCACGAAGGGGTTGGTCTTGGTCACGAATTTCTTCGTCACGTTGAAAGATGCAGAATACTTCTTCATATTGTTGATGTTTCCGGAGTTGAGGGCAGAGATCCATTGGAAGATTTTGATGCTATAAATAAAGAACTATCACTTTACAGCCAAAAGCTTTCGGAAAAACAGCAGATTGTTCTTGCCAATAAATCTGATATTCCTATGTTTGATGACAACTTTGAAATTTTCAAAGAGGAACTGGAAGGAAGAGGCTATAAAGTTTTCCCGATTTCAGCGGCAACCAAGAAAGGAATAAGCGATGTATTAAATTATACCTGTGAAATTCTTTCAAAACTTCCTAAAGAGGAAGAATATGAAGACTATGATATGTATGATTTTGAAACTGTAAAGGCAGATGACTTTATTACTGTAACCAAAGCAGAAGACGGAGCCTATGAAGTGGAAGGTCTTAGAGTGCGTAAAATCGTTGGTTCTACTAACTTTGATGACTATGAATCTTTGCAATTCTTCCAACGTTCACTAATCAAATGCGGTGTAATCAGAATGTTAGAGGACGAGGGTATTCAAGAGGGCGATACTGTGCGGATGTACGGTGTAGAATTTGATTTTGTAAAATAAAAAAATTTTTTCAAAAACCCTTGACAAAAGAAAAGTTTTAATGTACAATAATTTGAGTTGTGTAAAGCTTAGATACTTTACAAATGAAAAACAGGAGGGGATATAGATGGAACATAACGTTGAAGTTGGTTTGTTGTTTTCTATCTATCGCAATATGCTGACAGAACGTCAGGCAGAATGTGTGGATTTATATTATAACGAAGATTTATCTCTTTCTGAAATAAGTGAGCATTTGGGGATTACAAGACAGGGCGTTCGGGATAATATAAAACGTGCTGAACATACTCTGGCTGAAACCGAAAAAAAGCTCGGACTTGCGAAAAGATTTTTTACTATTAAGGAAAAGCTTGCTCATATTGATGATATAATTGTTGAAATTGAGCAGTCACCGAATATTCGTTATTTGTCTGATGATATTAAAAGAAAGATAAATGAAATACTGATTCTCATCGGAGAAATGAACGAGGAATAATAGTTTAATTTGGAGGTGCAGAAGTGGCATTTGAAAGTTTATCGGATAAATTGCAAAACACCTTTAAAAAATTAAAAGGCAAGGGCAAAGTTAGTGAAAAAGACCTTAAAGATGCGATGCGAGAGGTTAAGCTTGCACTTCTTGAGGCTGACGTTAACTTTAAAGTTGTTAAGGATTTTGTTAAACAGGTGTCCGAAAGAGCATCCGGTGCTGAGGTTATGGAATCATTAACTCCGGCACAGCAAGTTATAAAAATTGTTAACGAAGAGCTTGTGAGCGTTATGGGCGGCACAGAACAAAAGCTTGTTTTCTCATCAAAACCTCCCACGGTTATAATGATGGCAGGTCTTCAAGGT
>JAZUMJ010000094.1:0-15713 GCA_045603605.1 Ructibacterium sp.
CTTGCTCCTCCCGATTTCACGGAACGACACATAGGTCGTTCCCTACCATTTTGTTTATTCCATACCTTTTAACAATTCAACTGCATCATTTAACCACTTTTTGCCGTCCAGTGTTTCAACAACGCCCTTATCGCAAGCTGCTGCGATAGTTGGGTCGATAGGCATACGTCCAAGAACTTCTACTCCGTATTCTGCAGCAACCTCATCAATTTTGCTTTCGCCAAAGAGATGAATTTTCTCGCCGCACTTTCCGCATTCTGCATAGCTCATATTCTCAACAAGCCCAAGAATAGGAATATCCATCATTTTTGCCATCTTTACAGCCTTGCCAACTATCATTGACACAAGTTCCTGAGGTGATGTAACAACCACAATTCCATCAACAGGGAGAGATTGAAAAACAGTTAGCGGAACATCACCTGTTCCGGGAGGCATATCAACAAACATATAATCTATATCTCCCCATATAACATCTGACCAGAACTGCTTAACTGTTCCTGCTATAACAGGACCTCTCCATACAACAGGGTCTGTATCATCAGGCAACAATAAATTAACAGACATAACTTCTACTCCACCGGAACTTACTACAGGAAAAATTCCTTGGTCACTGCCCTTTGCTTTTTCTGTTAATCCAAACGCCTTTGGAATAGATGGTCCGGTTATATCTGCATCCAGTACAGCCGCACGATACCCTTCCTTTTGCATAGCCGTTGCCAACAAGGAGGTAACTAATGATTTACCTACTCCGCCTTTTCCGCTGACAATACCAATTACTTTTTTGATTTGGCTTAATGAATTCTGTGGAACAGCAAAGCTTTGCTGTTCTTTTCTTTCACTGCAGCTTTCGCCGCAGCTTGAACAATTATGTGTACATTCACTCATTTTTTTACTTCCCTTCATTTATTTTATCTTACTGATAATATCTTTATAAATATCATCTGCATTCTTCTTTAATGATTTTGCCGCCTTTTCCGCCTCGGCTTTAGAGCCTGCAAATACTTTCATCTCCAAAATAGGTGTCCCTGCATCAAGCATCTGCAACGACGCCATATACTGGTAGGGGGCAACAGGCAGAATTTCAGTTTTAACCGCATTCGGGTCTGCCTGATCTGCAAATTTTATAAGCGCAACCTGTGATTCAATCTTTTTTCTTATACTTTTGGGTATTCTTTCAAAAAAGAAGTCATTGGTGTCTTTTCCTTTATCACTTAAGCAAAAGGACTGGTTATTTTTGTAATACTTTTGCTCAACATATCCATCTTCAATCAATTCGTTAAGCATAACAGCTAAATCAAAATAACCCATAACCTCTTTTTCCCATGTTAAAACCTCTGAAAGATTTTGCATATCCACAGGTTCTACATACCTTTTAAGGGTATATAAAATCGCAAATTTCATCTCATCCCGCTCTAAAAACATTTTTACCGCCTCTTACTTTTTTTCATACTTTTCCCATGGTTCTTTATGCTTAAACATAATCCCTACAAGTTGCATTCCTGCATGAGATGTAATAATTGGTCCTATCGACCTCAGTTTAATATTTTTGTTCCCTGTTTTTGCAACAATCATAGAAGTTAATATTTCAACCTTGTCCAGCGCCTCCGAATGAAGTATTACAATTTCTCCGCTTTCAGGATCTTCCATTCTCTCTTCAACATAACCTGCAAGAATGGATATAGCTTTTTTTAATCCTCTTACCTTTTTATATGCCTCAACCAGTCCATCACTTACAGTCAAAATCGGCTTAATATCCAATATACTGCTTATTGCCATTGTTGTAGCTTTAATTCTTCCGCCCTTTTGAAGGAAGGTTAAATCATCAACAACAAAGTACGCATTGTACATTTGAAAATGATTTTCCAAAAATTCAAGTATTTCCTCTTTTGTGCAATTGTCTTTTGCCATTTTTGCAGCTTCAATTACCGCATTGCCTATAAGATATGAAAAAGTTTTTGAATCCACAACCGTGATATCCATTCCTTCTTCGTTTAATTGTTGTGCAACAAAAGAAGCTGTGTTATAGATACCGCTTCCGCATGAAGATATACTAACATGGATAATAGAATCACCCTCTGCACCAAGTCTGCGATAAACATCTTCAACATCTGCCGGACTCATCTGGCTTGTAGAAGGCATATCTTCTGTACTTTTTAATTCTTCATAATATTCTTCCGGCTGATAATCAATATCGGCACGAATTTGCTTATCTCCAAGGTGAATCATAAACGGTAAAACTTCGATTCCCAATTCTTTTGCAACAGATGTTTCTATATCTGCTGATGCATCTGTCATAATTTTAATCATAGTATTTTCTCCTTTTTATTTATTTTAGACTTCTCTCAAATAACCTTCTATTTGCAAATTTTCAAACTCGGTTTGCCTTAGAACCTCATATGCAATCACCGCAACTGAATTTGAAAGATTTAATGACCTTTTATTTTCTTTCATAGGTATGCGTATACAACTGTCAAGATTTCCTCTCAGCAAGTCCTCATCAAGACCTTTTGTTTCTTTCCCAAATACCAAGAATATATCTGCATCGCCTAAACTTTTGTAATCAGGTTCTGAATAGGCTTTTTTCCCTTTTGTTGTGCAATAAAAGAATTTCCCATCTGGATATGCTTTTTTTATTTCATCAAAATTTTGGTATTCGTGTAATTCAAGCTCATCCCAATAATCAAGCCCTGCTCTGCGCACCTGTTTTTCACTAATGTCAAAGCCTAAAGGATGAACCAAATGCAAAGGAGATCCTATAACCGAACAGGTTCTTGATATATTCCCTGTATTTGATGGGATTTCAGGTTCTACCAACACTATATGTAATTTCAATTTGTTTACTCCTTTTAATTTATATTATTATCTTTGTTTTACACATTATCGTTCCGCATTCGGGACGATGTGGGCATCGTCCCCTACAATATAAACAACAAGGTACAGAAAAAAATGAAGAATTTTTAATCCAATTTGAGTGCACTAAAAATTTAGTAAGATTTGTCTGAAACAAGGTTTGTTAAAACGGGCGTGTACTGTGGTGTACATAACCGTTTTAACGAGCTGAAGTTTCAGGCAAAGATTGCTGAATTTTTTTGCACGAATGGACTATGACCAGAATTTGCGGTCTAAAGACCTATACTGTATCGCTTCTGCAATATGCTCAGCACCTATGGTTTCGCTTTCTGCTAAATCGGCTATAGTTCTTGCAACCTTTAGTATTCTGTTATGGGCTCTGGCACTTAGGCCGAGGCTTTCAAATGCTTGTTTTAAGAGCATGGAACCGTCGGGAGTGAGAGAGCAGAATTCTTCTATCATTCCGGCGGTTAACTGTGCATTTGAGAAAATTCCTCTTCCTTCATATCTCTTATTCTGTAACATTCTTGCTTTATTAATACGCTTTTTTATTTCTTCTGATGTTTCTGTATTTTCCTTTTTTTGTTCAAGCTCATCATAAGGAACGGCAGGAACCTCTATATGTAAATCTATTCTATCAAGCAATGGACCACTGACCTTACTGAGATACTTTCTTATTTTCCCCGGCTCACAGCTACATTCGTGATTTCTGTCTCCGTAATATCCGCAAGGACAAGGATTCATTGAGGCTATGAGCATCATATTACACGGATATGAATATGTTCCCGATGCACGGGTTATTGTTACTGTTCCGTCTTCAAGTGGCTGTCTTAAGATTTCAAGAGCGTCCTTTCTGAATTCAGGAAGTTCATCCAGAAACAAAACTCCATGATGGGCAAGGCTGACCTCCCCCGGTTTTGGATTTGTACCTCCTCCGGTTAAGCCAACGGCTGAAACTGTATGATGTGGACTTCTGAATGGTCTTGTAAGCACAATTGCCTGATTTTTCTTAATCTTTCCGGCGATGGAATGAACCTTTGTAACTTCTAACGCCTCATCAAAATTTAAATCGGGTAAAATCGAGGGTATACGTTGAGCAAGCATAGTTTTTCCTGAACCGGGAGGACCAATTAAAAGAACATTATGTCCACCTGCAGCAGCTACTTCAATAGCCCTTTTTGCACCCTTTTGTCCTTTAACCTCTGAAAAGTCCAGCCCACATTCTGCCGCCTGACGAAACAATGCATCTATATCAATCTCTGTTGAAAGTATTTCTTCAGTTCCCTGAAAATGACCAATAAGCTCTTCCAATTTTCTTACGCCATAAACCTGAACTCCTGCAACAACAGCAGCCTCCTCGGCGTTTTCTACAGGCAAAAATATTTTGGTTATTCCATTCTGATAGGCTGTGATGGTCATAGGCAATGCACCCTTTATTCCCCTAAGCTCACCATTTAATGAAAGTTCACCAAAAAACGCTGATTTTTCAATATCGGGAATTACCAACTGTTCAGAGCTTGCCAAAATTCCCATTGCTATAGGTAAATCAAGAAAGGCGCCTTCTTTCTTTATATCTGCCGGTGCCAGATTTACCACTATTCTTTTCCCGGGAATTTCAAAACCTGCTTGCTTAATTGCTGTGCGGATTCTCTCCTTTGATTCTTTCACCGCAGCATCAGGAAGACCTACCATCTCCCATGTAGGAATACCCATACTCACCGCTGTTTCCGCCTGAATGGAAAAACCCTGTAATCCGCTAAGTCCCACACTGTTTATCTTAACAATCATCAACTACACCTCTTTATATCTCCACAAATCGCTGTTCATATTCTTTTTCTGCAAAATATCCCTCTGCAAGAACCTGTTCAAACAGCACGCCTTCTCTGATTTTTATTTGTGGATGACGAATAGTCTTTTGTATCGCTCTATATACAAAATCCGCCGCAATATTTGAACTTTCAATTATAGACATTCCTTTAACCAAGCATCCTGTCAGCACACTTGTATAAACGTCTCCTGTGCCGTGGAAAGGACGGTTTACATATCCACAATTTATTTTATAAAATCTTTCTCTGTCATAAACTGCAACGCACATAGAGTTCTCAGAATCCATAACGCTTGTTATAATCGAGGCTTTTGCACCCAAATCACACAAGCCTTTTAACATATCTTTAATCGAAGCATTATTAAGAGGCTTTGATGTATATTCTTTTCCAATAAGCATACAAGCCTCTGTTACATTTGGAGTTATGACATCTGCTATTTGGGTTAATTTCTTCATTCCGTCAACCAGTGTTAACATTCTGTCAGAATAGACAGATTTGACTTCAAGGAGTGCATTATCTCCCATTACAGGGTCAACAACCACAAGAGTTCCTTTCTCTTTTTCCTTTTTCATAAATTCATATGTAATCTCAACCTGTCGGGCACTGCTCATATAACCACTGTATATTGCATCAAATTCTATATTAAGCTCTTCCCAATGTTTAATTATTTTTGGCATTTCCTCTGTTAAATCGCAGAGTGAATAATCCTTAAAATCATAAGTATGGGTTGACAAAACTGCTGTTGGCAACGGACACGCTTCTACACCCATTGCAGATAGTATAGGCAAGACCTCGGTGAGAGATACCTTACCAAAGCCTGATATATCATGTATAGCCGCAACACGCGGAATTATTCTTGTTTCCATAAATCATCTTCCTCTTTCTTCCTATCAAGAAGCAGAATTTCCTCATCAGTTAATTCACGAACTTCCCCTAACTCCAGATTTTCATCTAAAACAAGTTGGTTCATTGCAATCCTTTTCAAATATAACACTTTCTTTCCACAGGCTTCAAACATTCTTTTTACCTGATGAAATTTTCCTTCTGTAATTGTTACACAAACAGAGGTTTCATCGTCCGTCGTTTCCAAAAGTGCCGATTTGCAGAGATATCCGTCATCAAGTGTAATTCCCTTTTTAAAAGCCTCTATATCCTCTTTTGTAACAGGCATATTTATTTGGGCTGTATATATCTTGGGTATATGAGATACAGGACTTAACAATCTATGAGCAAGCTGACCGTCATTAGTTATCAGACACAACCCCTCAGTGTCTATATCAAGTCTTCCTACAGGGAAAGGCTCAAAATGCTGATATTCTTCGGGAACAAGGTCAAGAACAGTAGGAAGCTTTTTATCCCATGTTGCTGAAATATAGCCTTGAGGTTTATTCATCATAAGATATATAAACTTGCGGTAAACAAGCTTTTTCCCCCACAGCATCACACCGGCTTTTTCAGGGTCTATCTGTAAATCCGCTTTTGGCTTTTCCACTCCCAACACCTGAACTCCGCCGCCTTTTATAATCTTTTTTATTTCGCTTCGGGTTCCTGCTCCGCAATCTGCAAGGTATTTATCCAATCTCATTATTTTCACCTCACAACATCTCATAATTTGCCAACAATTAGAATATATTATACAGATGGCACGCTAAACTGCGTGCTTTAATTTTAATTCAGGAGCTACTTATTATGAAACATTCAAAACTCAATTTTAAGGTATACCTTTTTGCACTTTTCCTGGCTTTAATAACCGTAGGAATTATTATGTTTTTCTTTCGTTCTGATTCAAATACGAATCAAAAAAATCTTGAATATATAAGTTCCTTTGGTTGGGAGGTCAATGAAAAACCCGAGGAAATTGTTCGTTTAACAATTCCCGATACCTTTGATACGGTATACAACGCCTATAACGACCTGGGCAAAACAGGAGGCTTTAATTTAGATTTATACAAAGGCTTAGGTGCAACAAGATATTCCTACAGGGTATTAAACCACATAAATTCTTCAAACGGACTTATCCGCATTAATCTTTTTTTGGTCAAGGGCAAAATTGCAACCGCTTTCATATGCTCTTTAGAACCCGACGGATTTGTATCGCCTATAAGCGACACAAGCGGATTAGTTTCTTATCATAATAATTAGTCTATTTTATTATATCATATATTTTTTAGAATTTCCATATATTTATTAAACTTTTTTATTGAAATATATTTGGAAGTGGTATATAATAAATAAGTTGGTAATAATTTTATGATTACTTTGGATTTTAAAATACATAGGAGGAATATAAATGCGTATTGAAACAAAATGTATACAATCGGGCTATACTCCCGAAAACGGTGAACCAAGAGTCTTGCCTATTTATCAAAGCACAACTTGGAAATACAGCACAACAGAACAAATGGGACGTTTATTTGATTTAGAAGAAAGCGGTTATTTTTATACCCGTCTTGCAAATCCTACAAATGATGCTGTTGCAGCAAAGATTACAGATTTAGAGGGCGGCGTTGCCGGAATGCTCACCTCATCCGGTCAGGCAGCTTGTTTCTATTCAATTTTTAACATCTGTCAGGCAGGGGACCATTTTGTTTGTTCTTCTACCGTTTACGGCGGAACATTTAACCTTTTTGGTGTTACCCTTAAGAAAATGGGAATAGATGTTACATTTGTGGATCCTGACTCTACCGAAGAGGAATTAAATGCAGCCGTTCAGGAAAATACTAAGGCTTTCTTTGGAGAAACTATTGCAAATCCTGCCCTTGTTGTTCTTGATATTGAAAAATGGGCAAAGGTTGCTCACGCAAATAATGTTCCTTTAATTATTGATAATACCTTTGCAACACCTATAAACTGTCGTCCCATTGAATGGGGTGCAGATATTGTTGTTCATTCTACAACAAAGTATATGGACGGACACGCAACTTCAGTTGGTGGTGCAATAGTAGACAGCGGCAACTTTGATTGGGAAAAGTCAGGCAAGTTCCCTTGTCTTACAACTCCTGATGCATCCTATCACGGCATAACCTATACCGAAAAATTTGGTAAGGCAGCATATATCACCAAGGCAACTGCACAGGTTATGAGGGATTTGGGTTCTATTCCATCACCTCATAATGCATTTTTACTTAACCTTGGCCTTGAAACTCTCCCTCTTCGTATGCGTCAGCATTGTGCAAACGCTCAAGCAGTAGCGGAGTATCTTTCAAAGAACGATAAAATTTCATGGGTTAACTTCTGCGGTCTTCCCGGCGATAAGTATTATGAGTTAGGTCAAAAATATTTACCAAACGGCTCTTGCGGAGTTATCTCCTTTGGAGTTAAAGGCGGCAGAGAAGCAGCTGTTAAGTTTATGGACGGCTTAAAGCTTGCTGCAATCGTTACCCATGTTGCTGATGCAAGAACCTCGGTTCTCCATCCAGCAAGCCATACTCATCGTCAATTGAGTGACGAAGAGCTTGTTGCAGCCGGTGTAACACCTGATTTAATAAGATTTTCTGTTGGAATCGAAAATGCAGAGGACATTATAGAAGATATTCAACAAGCATTAGATTTAATTTAAATTACAAAGAGAGAGCATTTTACAATGCTCTCTCAGCGTGTTGATAAAGTATCGACACGCTGGCAGATGTTGAAAAAGGAAGGTATATTTTGTGAAATCGTTTTCGTCGTTGTACAGAGGTACTACAGAGAACGATTTCACAAAAAGCAAGCAACGGCGAGGTTTTCTCGATGAAATCCTTGCCGTTTGTTATGATATATTATGCGGACAGTCGAGTTGAATCCCCCCTGAAATCCTCACGGATTTCTTCCCCCATTTAGGCAAGGGGGGCGTTGCCGTCCCCTACAAGGTTTATTTACGGCGTGCCGGGTCGTCACGCCCTACGAGCGGTAGACCGACTTTTTCGACATTCTGTGGCTGTCGCAAAATGCGACAGCCTCTATTTCTATACTATTCTCTTTTCATCATAATGCCTGATTGTATCTATTAAATATGCAGCCGCCGCCAATATCATTCCACCGCTCATAATTATTAAAAGTCCAAATTGAAGGTTTTCGGAAATGACATCTTTCCACAGTATCATAACAACAATCACTGCATAAAACAGGACAGTAGACAGCTTTCCGTACCAATTGGAGTATACAACAATTTTTTTAAGGTATAATATTCCGCCTGTTACAATCATTGCAAGCTCTTTAACCATAACCAAAAGAATAATCCAAACAGGTATTACTTCAGCTATAGCCAAACAAACTATGGCAGTTATCTGCATAAGCTTATCAACAAATGGATCGTACACCTTGCCGAAATTTGTTATCATATTAAATTTTCTTGCAATAAATCCATCAACCACATCGGTTATTCCTGATAACAGAAAAATCATTGCCGCACCGGGTAAATTTTCAACTCCCAGCACCAAATACGCAAATATAGGAACTAAAATCAACCTTGCAGTTGTAAGAATGTTTGGAATCATTCTTCTTCACCTCGTAATTTACAAAGTAACTCAAAAATATGAGGATAGGTCTTTTTAAGATTAACAGGCTTAAACTCAGGTGTTGTAAAGCCGTGGGTTGTATAACCTGTTGCTAAAAGCTTCTCATCTTCACATCTTATTACATTATATGAAAACTTGCATTTTGCAACTCCAACCTCTTCAAGCTTAACTTCAATCCAGATATCGTCACCATATCTTGCCCCCTGAATAAATTTAGAGTAGCAATCAACAAGAGGCAAAAGAACACCCTGTTTTTCAATTTCGTCATAGGTCATCCCTGTTGACTTGAAAAATTCGGTTCTGCCCACCTCAAACCACGGAAAATATCTTGAATGATGGACAACTCCCATCCTGTCGGTTTCTGCATACCGAACCTGTAATCTTGTTCTGAACATTTTTATCGTCCTTCCCTGAAAAGGTTTATATTATCTAACACCGCATTATACCTTATTTTATTTAAAATAAGATAAACTTATATTATCTTTGCAACACCGCTATATACTTGACCTCTTCCGCCATCAATTGTTATAGTCGTACCATTTTTCAAAATCTTGGTAGCACCTGCTGCACCGCAGATAACAGGAATATCAAGGGTCATTCCCACCACTGCCGCATGAGATGAAAGCCCCTGTTTTTCGGTTATTATAGCTGATGCCTTTCTAAGCAGTGTAATTATATCATTGCTTGTTTCAGGAATAACAAGTATATCCCCATCCCTGAAATTTTTAAGTGCTTCTGCTGTATTTTTTGCAACACAAACAGTTCCGCAAACAGATTTATTTGAAACACTTGTTCCGCTGAGCAGAACATCACCTACAAGCTCAACCTTTAAGATATTTGTTGTTCCGCTAACCCCTACAGGAGCACCGCCTGTTATAACGATAATATCACCCTTTTCAATAAGAGATGTATTTTCAAGGGCTGTTTCAACTGCATGGGCAAAAAGGGCATCAGAAGTTTTCTTCATCTGGGTTCTTATAGGTGTAACACCCCAAGACAGAGCCAACTGACGATAAACTCTTTCGTTCATACACCCTGCAATTATAGGACAGCTTGGTCTGAATCCTGAAATAACTCTTGGAGTGAAACCTGATTTACTTACTGTAACAATGGCTGCTGCACCCAAATCGTGTGCTGTAGTACAGGCAGAATGGCTGATAGCATTGGTAACACTCATTCCAGGGTTAAAATGCCAGTTTTCAAAGCGCTTAATATAATCAATATCCTCTTCTGCCTTTCTGCAAATCTGTGCCATACTTTTAAGGGCACGGATAGGATACTGACCAACTGCCGTTTCTCCCGAAAGCATAACCGCAGAGGTTCCATCATAAACAGCATTAGCAACATCCGATGTTTCCGCTCTTGTAGGTCTTGGATTATGGGTCATAGACTCAAGCATCTGGGTTGCAGTTATAACACGCTTTCCGGAACGGTAACATTTCTTGATTATTTCTTTCTGGATTGCAGGCAATTCCTCAAAGGGGATTTCAACGCCCATATCGCCACGGGCAATCATAATTCCCTCACACACCTTGATAATATGATCAACATTATCAACACCCTGACGGTTTTCAATCTTGGCTATAATCTGAATGTCTTCGCCGCCGTTCTGTTCAAGAATACGCTTAATTTCCAATACATCAAATGCACTTCTTACAAAAGATGCAGCAATATAGTCAAATCCCTGCTCAATACCGAATTTAATGTCATCTATATCCTTTTGACTCATATAGTCCATTGTTAAATTAACATCAGGCAGATTTATACTTTTATGGTTGCTGACAGGACCGCCGTTTAAAACTTCACATATGATATCATTACCGTCAATTTCGGTAACAACCATCTCTATTAAGCCATCATCTATTAAAACCTTTGTTCCCTTTTCAACATCACGGGAAAGTCCTGAATAACTGATGTTTGTGATGGTATTATCTCCCTCTATATCTCTTGGTGTTAATCTAAAACTCTGTCCCTGAACAAGCTCAACCAAACCGTCTTTAAAATTACCTGTTCTTATTTCAGGGCCTTTTGTATCAAGAAGCAGCGGAATTGGTAAACCTAATTCCTCTCTAAGTTCCTTTACCATATTAATTCTTTTTAAATGTTCATCATATGTTCCGTGTGAAAAATTAATTCTTGCAGTATTCATACCGCAAAGCATTAATTCACGCAACACATTCGGGTCATCTGTTGCAGGACCTAATGTACATATAATTTTTGTCTTTCTTCTCATAAGTAATCCCCCAAAATATGTTTACATTTTCTGTCTAAATAATATTTAACTTCAATTCTTTTAATTATACTCATTTATTTAAAATATGTCAAGAAAATACTATATTAGTTTATTAAAAAAAGGGGCTGTTTAAAAGTCAATTGACTTTTTAAACAGCCCCTATGTGTTTTAAAGGGGATGCGTATCTTTCTTCTTTTCTTGCGATCCGGAGTTTTTTTACATTCCCTTTTAATTATTTGCCGTCTGCAGCGTTATTCATCCCCTCTTCAACACTGTCAACAGCATTCTTTGCACCGTCTACCATATCCTTAGCCGCATTACCAACTCCGTCTACAGCATCCTTTGTGGCATTTGTTGCACCATCCACCATATCTTTCTCAGCTTCCATCCCCTTATCAATAACAGAATCGTTATTGTTATTGTTGTTATCAGGTTGCGAAGTAGCCACAGGCTCGCCTGCCATTCCGTTTGTATCTCTGCCGTTATCCATTGTTGTTTCCCCGTCTGAACCACAGGCAACCAACATCATAGATGCAAATACTGCAATCAAAACTGTTGTTATTTTCTTCATAATCTGTATATCTCCTTTTGTTTAGTCTTATATTTTTCTCTTCATATCTTCTCCTAAACAACAAAAAATATACTTAAATAAAATTTGATATAAAAAAATGAAACGATTAAAAACCGTTTCATTTTTTATCCATTATAAACCTAAGCTCTTTAAATAATCACGGCTCATCTTTGCAGATTCCATAGGAGAACGGTCAGGCGACTCGTCCTGTTCAACAATAAGAATTTCTGCTCCTGCCTTTTCTGCTGAAGCTATAATTGCCGGTATATCCTGAATACCGTGACCTACCGGACGGAATTCAAAGCCGTTTTCCTCCTGAGTTGCACCTGTTTCTTCGCCGCCATCTTCACTTATAAGTGCATATACAGGACCACCGCCAAGATTTTTGCAAACAAAATCCTTAAGATGAACAATCTTGATTCTGCCTGAATATTTTTCTAAGTATTCAGAGGGATTATATCCTGCATAGTGTACCCAGCAAGTGTCAACCTGTGGCTGAAGATATTCCTGAGGCAGTGTTTCATATAACCAATCAAGTAAAAATTTATCTTCAAATTTCTTGAACTCAAAGTCATGGTTGTGATAAAGCTGTTGTATTCCGTTATCAGCTAAAAGCTTACCTGTCTGTTTAAACATCTCAACAGTATTTTCCCATTCGGGAGTTCCTGCAAGTTTTTCTCCCGGATACCAAGGAATTGCAGCATATTTAGCACCGATAGTCTTTAAATAATCAACAGCCTTTTGGCCTTCTTCAACGAAGAGTGATGGTGTCTGATGAACAGAAACACATTCCAAGCCGTATTTATCAAGCATTGCTCTTACTTCTTCTGCTGTATGACCGAAATATCCTGCAAACTCAACACAATCATAGCCCATTTCTTTAACAGCTTTCAATGTTGCGTCCATATCCTTCTCCATTTCGTCACGGAGAGAATAAAGCTGAATACCAATCTTGAACTTTTTCATTTAAATCATCCTTTCAAAATTAAACTTCAGGAACTTCAATTGTAAGCTCCTTGCCTGCCTTTGCAGACTTAACAATACCATCAATAATTGCCTGATTATAGATAATCTGACTTGTTGGAACAGGAGCCTTACCACCAGTCTTGATTGCATCGAGGAATGAACGAACCTTCTTATAGAAGTTACCCTTGCTTGTATCAACAATCATCGGGAATTCTGTTTCGACCATTGAACCTGCAATTGTGCTGTAAACCTTCATAGGTCCGCCAATTGAGCCATTCCAACATTCTGTTGAAGGAATTCTCAGGGATCCCTTTGTACCCATAATAATTGTATCTCCAGGCGTATCAAGATGCATTGCCCATGCAATTCTAAAGTCAAGAACTATACCGCCTTCAAGACGAATAAATCCTGCAGCAAAGTCTTCAACACCAAAAACATCTGCATATTCAGCGGGCTTTCCTTCTACTGTGAAGTATTCAGGGTCTTTACCAAAGAAGTTTGAGGTATAACCTGAAACTGTTAATGGCTTTGGATAGTCAAGGGCGTTAAGAACCATATCAAGTGAATAACAACCAATATCTCCCATTGCACCGATAACACCTGTATCTTCCTGAATGAATGTTGTACCAAAAGGTGTAGGAATACCACGACGACGTCCTCCGCCTGTTTGGATATAATATATATCTCCTAAAATTCCGCTCTGAACAATTTCTTTAAGCTTAATCATATTGGGGTCAAGTCTTGGCTGGAAGCCGATAGAAATAATTTTACCGCTTTCTTTCTCAGCCTTCATAATTTCAATACCTTCTTCTAAAGTAACACACATTGGTTTTTCAAGAAGAACGTTTACACCCTTTTTAAGAGCATAGATTGCACATTCTGCGTGAGTTGCGTTATATGTACAGATGGAAACTGCATCAAGCTCTTCTGCATCAAGCATAGATTTGTGGTCAGGATAGCATCTTGCACCTTCAACTTCAAATTTTTTAAAAAAAGCCTCTGCCTTTCCTTCAACCAAGTCTGCACCTGCAACAATCTCAACATCAGGCATTTCTAAGTACTGTTGCATATGAGCCTCTGCAATCCAACCTGTACCTATGATACCAACCTTTAATTTCTTGCTTGCATCAATTTCAGCAGCCTGTTGTTCCACATTAAAGTCTAACATATCTTTTGCCATTTTTTATCTCTCCTTTATATAAATATTTTATATTTCCAAGTTCAGTATAACACATCAAATACATATTTAATATAAATTCTTTGCAAAAAAATATCATTTTTTTGTCATTGAAGCCTAATTCGTTTAAATTTATGTTACAAAAGCCTTTACTCTAATGAATAACTTATTTTCAGTTTTCATATATATAAACAAAGTTTTTTGTAGGAGGACACACAAATGATTATACATATTGTTTCATCAGGTGACACAATTTCATCTATTTCACAAAAGTACGGAGTAAGTATTCAAAATCTTATTGCAGACAATGCCTTAGACACAAACCAGGCATTGGTTATCGGTCAGGCTCTTGCAGTTCAAATTCCTAACCAAACTTACATAATTAAACAAGGTGATACACTTTTCTCTGTTGCACAGCAGTTTGGAACAACCCTAAGACAACTGATACGCAACAATCTTCAGCTTGCTCCCGACTATCTTCCTCAGGCAGGTGACAGGATAATAATAAATTATCAAGATCAGGGAACAAAAGGAGAATTTGTTACCAACAGCTACGCATATCCATACATAAATGATAATTTGTTAAAGGAACAACTCCCCTATCTTTCATATTTTACCCCCTTTACATACGGTATAACCCAAAACGGAGGACTTGTTAACCTTGATGACAGCAGGCTGATAAATCTTTCAAATAATGCAGACACACTTCCTCTTATGCATTTATCAACTCTTACAGAAGAAGGTGGCTTTAGCAACGAAAGAGCAAGTATGATATTTAATGATGAGACAAAGCAAAATAATCTAATTAACGAGATTATTAATATTATGAATCAAAAGGGCTATAAAGGACTTGATGTTGATTTTGAATTTATTTATCCTGAGGAAAGATTTGATTATATCAATTTTTTGCAAAATTTAAGACTTAAACTTAATCCCTTGGGATATCCTCTTTTCTCTGCTCTTGCTCCCAAGACCTCTGATACACAAATGGGTGTGTTATATGAAGGTCACGATTACTCAGGTATTGGAGCGGCAACAAATGCTGTCCTTTTAATGACCTATGAATGGGGCTATACATACGGTCCCGCTTATGTTAAAAACAGCACCATAAAATTATGCAAACTCATGTGTGCATTCTGTTGTATAATTTTTCCCTCTCCCATATGTTTTATAATTTACTATAATAGGCGTTGGAATATTATTAAAGTGTATTTCAAGTTTGCTTGGATAGGCAACAATGTAATCAATTATTTGTTCGTATAATGTATCATTTTTATATTCTTCAGAGAGAATAATTTCTTCAATACGTTTTTCTATACTTTTAATTCTTTTTTCGATTAAATCTTTATCAGAGAAGTTACTATACTTTTCGATTTTTTTGGTTATCATATAAATTTCAGATGTATATTTATTTTTCATAGTAGTTAATTCTTCTCTTGTTATTAATCCATCTACAAACATTTCAATAACTTTTTCTCGCTTTGCTTCAAGTTTATCTCGATGTTTTATTAATGTTTGTGTTTTATCTTCACCTGTGTTTGTTAAAGCACCGCACACATCCAATTCATCTTTTATACTTGCTATAACAGATGCT